>JAWUVV010000018.1:0-40168 GCA_034112165.1 Candidatus Altimarinota bacterium | reverse complement strand
GTAAGTGTGAATTTTTTCTTGGTTGATGATCCGAGTATGAGCTCTGCAATTTGATCCTCTATATGGTTTGTGAGATATCGACGTATTTCTCTAGCTCCAAATTCTGGATTATAGACGTCTTTTGCAATTCGAGTTACGACTTTTGCGTCATATACAAGTTCCATTCATTTTTCTGCTATTCTTGCAGCAAATTTTTCTAGGAGAAGTTTTACAATTTTTTTGATAGCAAGCTTATCAAGGGGATTAAATACTATGATGTTATCTATTCTATTTATAAACTCAGGAGAAAAATAATCTGGAAGGGAATCTTTTATTCTGATTTTTGCTGCTTCATAATCTCATAGTATCTTTTCTTCTTCACTTTCTGAGGTAGAGAAACCAATTTGAGCTGCCTTTTCGCTAAACTCATCTTGGCCTATATTTGAAGTCATGACGATAATAGTATTTTTGAAGTTTATTTTTCTTCCTTTATTGTCAGTGAGTACTCATTCTTCTAGGATCTGCAAGAGGAGATTATATACTTCGACGTCTCATTTTTCAATTTCATCAAAGAGAATGATGGAGTATGGTTTTTTTCTTACTTTTTCAGTAAGGAGCCCACCTTCCTCATACCCAATATATCATGCTGATGCTCAAATGAGCTTATTGGCACTAGTTTTATCAGAATACTCTGACATATCTATTTTAATAAGCGCGTCCTCATCTCCATAGTACTCTCTCGCAAGCACCTTAACAATTTCTGTTTTTCACACACCAGTTGGACCAAGAAATAGGAAACTTCAAAGGGGTCTGTGAGGTTCACCTATACCAGTTTTATTTCTAATAATCGATTTAGAAATGGCAGTGATTGCATCGTCCTGCGCGATGATATTTTTTTTCATTTGAGCAGGGAGTTTTTTAAGTCTCTCAATTTCATTTTTAGAGAGATTTGCAACCGGAACTCCAGTAGTAATTGATAGAACTCTGTGTATATCCTCAGTTTTTACCCAAAAGCGTTTATCTTTTGGTATAGAGAATTTCTTTTTGAGAGCCCCAATTTCTCCTTCGTATTTTTTCTGAGTTTCTTTGTATGCTACGGCTTTTTTATACTGCTGAGAGATAACAGCGTCTTCAATTTTTTTGGCATTTCTAGCCATTTTTTCTTTAATCTTTATGATTTCTTTTTCATCATAATTATATTTCATTGATTTGAGAGAACAGGCTTCATCAATAAGGTCAATTGCTTTATCTGGGAGATTTCTATCCGTAATATATCTCACTGAGAGTTCAACAGCTTGCTCTATCGCTTCATCAGAGATATTAAGATTATGATATTCTTCGAATATTTCTTTCAGTCCTGAAATAATTTCTGTTGCCGTTTGTTTATCAGGCTCTCCAGCTACTATTTTTTGAAAACGTCTTTCGAGAGCAGGGTCTTTTTCTATATATTTTTGATATTCATTATTCGTTGTAGCTCAGATTACTCTTATTTTACCTCTTCCCATTGCTGGTTTGAGTATATTAGACGCATCGAGACTTCACTCTCCACTCCCAGCTCAGATGATTGTATGAATCTCATCAATAAAGAGGAGTACTTCATTTTCTACTTTACTTGCTTCGTCAATTACTTGTTTAATTCGTGATTCAAATTCACCTCGAAATTTCGTTCATGCTACGAGAGTAGACATATCGAGAGATAGAATTCTCTTATCTTTCATTGAAAATGGGACCTCTCCTTGTACTATTTTAAGTGCCAATCACTCTACTATAGCTGTTTTCCCAACTCAGGCTTCACCTACAAGACAAGGGTTATTTTTAGTTTTTCTATTAAGTATTCCAATAAGTCTTTCTATTTCTAGTTCTCGACCAATTATTTTATCTATTTTTCCATCTCTTGCCTCTGCCGTGAGATCATTTGAGAAGAAATCTAGAGCGGGAGTACTGGATTCTATTTTCTGAGTTTTTTGGTCACTATTTACATCAAAAGGGACTGAGCCATCCTCGTCTGAGAGAGTTCAATCTAAACTTGAAAAAATATTTTCAGCAAGATTTCCAAAGAGTTTTTCTATAGAAGCATCGCTCTTTTTCCCTGCTTTATTCGTGCTGACTCCATCGAGAGTTCCAAGTTTAAATAAGTCTGAAATATTTGTTTCTAAGTCGCTTGGATTGATACCAATATATTCTAAATAACTACCAAGCCAAGTATCATTTATAAGCAGGGACATAAGTAAGTCTTCGAGAGTTGCGCGAGCTTTTGTATTTTGAGCAGCTATTTTCACGCTTCCTAGAATAATATCTTTACACTTTTGATTCATTCCACTATAGACTCATTTTCTTTTTGTTGGAGATATATTAAACAGAGATTTATTGATTATTTCAAGAGTGAGTTTTTTATCAATTCCATAAAGAGTCAGTATTTCAAGAATTCAACCTTGAGCAGATTCTAGAAGTTCTAGGAATATATCCTCAGGGCGAAGGTCTTTAAAACCTACTTCGCGAGCTTTATTCTCTGCATTAATAAGAGTTTTTTTGTATCAGTCAGAAAAGTTATTGTAAACCATGAGAATATTTTTGTTAGTTTTTTAGTAAGTGACAGTAATTTTAGAAGTTTTTATATGCTTGTAAAGATGAGCATACATATTTGTGTTAAAAAATAGACTTGAATAAGCTCGAGTAAATAATATACTTATTTTATACTACTTTCTTACAAGAGGGAAGTATAGTCGCTGTACATTTTATATATTAATGATAAAGTATGTTTGGAAGAAAAATTTTGTTTCTCGCAGCTTGATATGTAGCTGGAAATGTCGTATCATCTGTATATAGTAGTTCAAAGAAAAAAACTCAAAAAGTTCAATGAAAAGAAGATATGAAAATGATGCTAGAAAATTTTCTACAAACTCAGAAAAATATGTTTTCAGATATTGAAGAAAAATATGTTTCTGATGAAAATAAAGAAAAGCTTGCTGAAAAGAAAAAACAGTTTGCTGCGTATTCAAAGAAATATATAGAGCAATGAGAAAAACTATTGTCAGAAGTAAAAAATACTAAAGATACAGGAGCTCAGAAAGCGAAATGAACTTTCAATTGATTCCTATCTGCATTAAGAAATATACTATCTAAAGCTGATGCAGGATTAGAAAAAGCTGAATCTAAAACTCAAACTGTGGATGAAAAAGTGAAAGAAGTAAAAAAAGAAGGAGCAAAGAAATAGTTTTGTTATTCATAAATATAAAAAAACAGAGATTATTCTCTGTTTTTTTATATTCAATTATTACAATAAAAGGGTGTTATTATCCTGGAAGAATTTCTAAATCAACGTAAGCGTATCATTTATTAAAATCAGCATCTATAGCTTCAATTTTAATTTGGTAACTTCCAACAGTTAAGTCATTTGTAGTTATTTCTTGAACAAATTCTCTTCCAGTTATCCCAATTTTAATGGGAGTATCATCAATGTATATATTAATTGATTTTATAGCTCATCTATCTTCTGCAATCCCTCTTAAATTGAAGAAATTTCATTCATATAAAGTAATTTTTCCATCAGTGGGGTTAGTGATAACTACGTTTGGAGGGCTATCATCGCTTTTAATAACATTTATACTATAAGAAACTCATTCAGCATAATATTCATTGTCTATAGCTCTAATAGTGAGATTTTTTTCCCCTAGAGTTCACATCGGGATATTAATATTTCCTGTGTAAAGACCATTACTTTGTGAGTCTTCAAGTGAAAAAATACCAATTCGAGCTTCATCTAAATATACCTCAATTTTTGAAATAGGAGTACTGCTTCTATATCAAACTTCAATAAAATTTGATCCGTTTACGAGTGTATCTCAAGATTTTATATTAGATCCTACTTCGATTTCTCAAGCAAAGTTTTGCCGAGTACAGATTTCATTACTCATTTTTGTTATATATTTTGATGCGTTTGGAACCAGATCGTCTACTCATCAATCTGCTATGTATGCTTGTACTGGATTTTCCCATGCGGGATTATCAGGCCTGAGAGAATTAAGAGATAAAAAATTTACATTTCATATAGCTGAAATAGGAGTTTGCTCATTTACTATACCATTACAGAGTAAATCAACCTGAAGAGCCTTAAGACTATTATCAATATCGCGAGGAACATTGGTAAATAAAGACGATATAATTAAATCTGAACCTAACTGTTCTGAAGCTAATTTTCATGAGAGTTTTGAAATACTTACTTCTTTCACTCAATTTGGACGTTTCCAATCAAGAGCGGGTTTATCGCGATGATAAAACTCCATAAAGTCTCTCATAATTGGTCCTGCTGCTTCTAAACCGTTTCACTTAAAATTTGTCTGTTTTCAATCATTATTTCAAGCCCACACAACCGTTGTTGCTTGAGGAGTATATCATATAGTCCATAGATTACTTGGAGCTATTATTTCTTTTCATCATTGCTCATATTGTTTTGTAGACGTACCAGTTTTAGCAGCCATTTTTCTTCCCTGTAATGTTAGATATCTATTCCAAAATTCTGGTCTTGCTCCTGAATCAGCAAGTATATAGTTCGTTATAAAGGCAGTACTTGCATCAATAACTCTTTCTCAAGGATTATCCTCTGGGTTATACTCTTCTATAATAAGTCATTGAGAATCTAGTATTTTTGTTACGGGAATAAGCTCTTTTTTTAATCATAAATTAGCATATATTCCATAGGCTCTTGCTAGTTCAAGAGGAGTCATAAGAGCTGTTCCTAAAGCCATAGATGCTCAATAACTATACTCTTTTCCGTAGGTTTCAAAGTACTCATCTTTAAATGATTGCATGGAAGACACTCAAAGATTTTCCATCCATTTTATAATTTCATTTTCTCATCCTGCAAGATAGAACATTTTTACAGCAGGAATATTTCTTGAGTAGTTGAGAGCCTTAGAAATATCCATTCTCCCCATAAAAGCTCAATCAAAGTTATTAGGAGCATATCAACCTGGAAAGGTTGTTTTAACATCATATACAGGTGTTTTACTTCAAATTATTTCTTTATCAATTGCCATAGAATATACAAATGATTTAAAGGTAGATCCTGGTTGTAATTTTGAGGTTGTTATATTTACATTTCAATTATTTGCCTCATCAAAATAATCTCTTCATCCAACCATTGCCAGTATTTCACCTGTTTGATTATCTAATGAAATGAGCGATGCGTTCTGCGCTGCAAATTTTGATTCATTACTTGCTCCATATTTTTCTACTAATTCTTCTGCCTTATCTTGAAGTACCGGGTCAAGGGAAGTATATATTCGGAGTCATCCTGTTTCAAGGATATCTTTTCCATATTTTTCTTCTAAGTATTCTCTTACATAAAAAACAAAGTGAGGATATTTTATATCTTCTCTATATGTGGAAAACTCAAAACCAATAGATGCTATAATTGCATCTCTATACTGCTCAAAAGTTATATAATCATCTTCTAACATTCTTCCTAGAATAAAATCTTTTCGTCATGTTTGATACTCAATAGTATTTTCTGATCACTTTATTTTAATAGCATTGAGAAGTATGAGCATTTCTGAATAATCAAGGACACTACAACCATCTGCATCTACAGAAATATTTGATTTAAGCTTTTCTTTTTCAAGTCCACAGATAAGAGCCTTTGAATCTGAAAATCTTTGTAGTTTCCATCATGTGATAAATTCTTTTAGATCGCTCACATCTTGAGCTTTTTCCTCTATAGATTTGGGGGTGATAAGATTTATAGGACTTTCACTGTCATCTCAAGCATATATGTACGGGTATCCCATAAGCCTATCAAAATTATTATATGGGGAATAATAACTTGGTCATTTAGGAAGAGAAGCGAGTATGGCTCACTGGAGGACTCCAGCATCTTTCGCGCTTGTATCAAAGAAAGTTTGAGCAGCTTGCTCAATTCCAAAAGCGTTACTTCAATATGCAATTTTATTGAGATAGAGCTCTATAATTTTTTCTTTTGATACGTCATTGGTAAGTTTGAAAGCAAGATATATTTCTTTTATTTTTCTTTCAAGTTTATCAAAAACACTTTCATTTGAACTTCTATTTTCAATAATAGTATTACGAATAAGTTGCTGCGTGAGAGTAGATGTACCTCCAAAACCTTCATTTTTTCAGATGACCCCATAGATTCCAGCTCTTACAAGTCCAATAAAATCAACACCAGGATTTTCCCAGTATCTTTGATCTTCTCAAGCCACCAAGGCATTGATAATATTTTTATTTATATCATCGAAACGTTTATAGGTGCGTTTTTCTTGAAATATTTTATAGAGTTCTCCTCAATCTCTATCATAAATAATAGAACTTTCGGCAATATCTAAATTTTCAAGCTCATTGACGTCAGGAAGAGGGACTATAATTTTTTGGTATAGAATAAACCCTCATAACAATAGTGCGAAAGATAGTCACAAGAATCAGTACAAAAATATTTTCCCAATAATAGATCGAGCTCGTTTTTTAACAGTCTTTTTTTGAGTACTCGTTTTATATTTTCTTTTATTCGTTCTTTCTAAGCTAGTAGAAGTTATTCTTCTTTTTTGAAATGCCATAGGTAATTTTAGTTAAAAGCTGTCGTCATCAGCGAGAAATATTTCAATTTTTGCTGTACTACCAGTTATATAAGGGGATTCTCTTTGCTGAATCTGTATGTTTAATAGTTTTTGTAGGCCAAGTAGAGTAGCATCGTCTGAATCTATACCATTATAATATAAAATAGAATTCTCAAACTCTTTTTTTCTGTAGCTCTGAGCTCCGAGCTGCTTATCAATTAAAAATCCATAAGGAGCTAGTATATCTGCAAGCCCTCAAGCATAGAGTGGGATCCTTGTCGTATTATAAATTATAATTTCTTTTGGGTCAGTATATATACCGGGAGTATCGTAAATTAAGTCACTAAAGGCTATTATATCCTCAAATTCATCCAGATTATTCACATCTGATCATTTTGTCAGCAGCACGCTTGCCCCTCCAAAATAGTCTCGAATTGGGAGGTAGAGAAATCATCCCGCAGCGCAAGTAGTGCTGCCAGAGTAACAAGTGTCATTGAGATTAAAACTAATAGTTTTTGTTTCATCCCAAGACCTAATCTCAAGGCCAATACTCACCATATTTGCTAATGACATATCTGTTTCTATATACTGAGTAAATATATTATAGAGCTCCACAATTTTTTTTCTGTCTTTAAAATATCACAATTCTCACACTTTTGTTCTAAGAGATGAAATTATTTTTTGCTGACGAAGAGACCTGTCAAAGTCGCTTGTTGAATGGCGAGACCTTGCGTACATAAGAGCTACTTCACCATCTAAATTCCAAGTTCATTTTCGGAGAATAAATGACTTGTATCATCAACTTCCATCTGGATATTCATAATCTACAAAATTATTCTCTAGAGTTAGCTCAACTCATCCAAGCGTATCAACTATTTCTATAAATCCTTGAAAGTCTACATTCAGATAGTAATCTATTTCTCGTCCTGTAACTTCTCAAAGTTTCTCTTTGAGTTTTCAAATAGCAATATCCTCTCAGGCATTTAAATTTGCTTCGTATATGCCATTTATTCTTCATTTTCTTGTACTTCCAGGGTATTGAACATAGAGGTCACGAGGCACTGAAAGCATTGATATGGATTGATTTATAGGATTGATTCAAGCAATAATGAGCGTGTCAGTTAAGTCAGGGGCATCATGCTTTCACCCTCCTCTCCCAGTTAAGAGAATATATATAGTTTTATCAGATTTTTGTTTGTCTCATCAAAAAGAGATTGGAAAACTTCGAATTGATGTATTTGCTCATGTTCATGTATTTCACGTGAAATCAAATACATTAAAATTCATAGTATTCACAGCTCACACTACAAAAATTCACAAACTAAAAATGCACATGGCTCATAAAAAAGTAAGAGCTACTATAGTCTTTTTAGGTTTGTTTTTTTGGACAATTATTTTTTTCTTCTTAAAAAACACGAGGTGGATTGTTAAGTATTTTTAGCGTCCAAACTATATAAACTATTCATCATTTTTCAAGTAAAAAACACCGATTCTTCACTGTATTTTTTGTGAAAGTATACATAATTCATACAATTGGATAGTAGATTAATTTTATTTAATAAATAACCGCTCAATTATGAAACACTCCCTCATGAAATTACCATACGATATTTCTGCTTTAGAGCCATTTATGTCAAAAGAAACACTTGAATATCATTATGGAAAACATCACCAAGCATATGTAAATACTCTCAACACTCTTATAGAGGGGACAGAACATGCAGAGAAAGATTTAGAAAATATTATCACATCATCTGATGGAAAAATATTTAATAATGCTGCTCAAATCTGGAATCATAATCTTCTATGGGATACGCTTAAAATAAATAACTGAGCAGAACCATCATCACGGCTGCGGGACATGATCAATCTTCATTTTGGAAGTATTGATGGAATGAAAGAAAAATTTAAGACTGAATCACTTGGAAGATTTGGTTCAGGATGGGTATGGTTGGTTCAAAAAAGAAGCTGACTAGAAATATATTCAACTCCAAATGCTGAAAATCCACTTACAGAAGGTGGAACAGCACTCCTATGACTCGATGTTTGGGAACATGCTTACTATATAGATTATCGAAATGATAGAGGTGCATTCGTTGATAAATTCTGGAACATAGTAGATTGGGATGTTGTTGCTGGGAGACTAGAAAGTTAGAGTATACGCTCAGATTATTTGATAGTTTGTATTAGATTTATTTTTAGCTAGTAATTAAGCAGCTAAATCTTGTTGTTTTTCTAAAGCTTTTTTACTCCATCCACCAAGTCGTATTAGTCACGAAAAATTATTAACATTCTCACCTTCAATTTCTGCAAAGTTTGCAAGCATGTGAGGAGTTAATCATTGTAGTAGATCTACTTCTTTAGAAGTGAGCTTTCATTTTGAAACATTCTTTACAACTCTTGCCCATTCCAATTGGTGAACTGATAATTCTTCTGAAGTAAGTTCTGTTCATAGCTTTTCTGGAAATTTACTTCTCAAAAATTCGTGTTCTCACTGGGAGAGTATAGCTCAAACTTCTTGAGGCATTGTTTTATAGTCTAACCCATAGTAACTCTCAAAAAACTCAGGAGATACTAAAATATTTACAACATTTTTTTTATTGTGTGTGGCTTCCTCATGAATAGATTTTGGAAACATACGAGACCATAAAGTCGATTTTAATTTTTCCACAGGGGTTCATTCAATTTGTTTAATTTCATTCATAATTTTTATAAGTTAATAAACATTCTAATTTATAATAGCATATCAATTTAAAATATCAAAATTGTACTATTCTTAATAGATAATAAAAGCATAACTTACTATACAGTAAGTTATGCTGTGTGTTTTAGATATTCTTCAAGTAGTGTATCGTCAGAAATCGCATCATTTATTTCATCCATTTTATTCTGACATATTTGAGCTTCTTTCATATTTCAAACATACTCTAGAACTTCTTTTTTCAACTCTAATGTTTCATACGTGTAAGTTCAACAGGTTTTTAAGTATTCAATTACTTTTAGTGCTTTTGTATAATCTCATAAGCATTTATATGAATATGCCATATTATAAAGATACGTATCTCTTTTTCCATACCATTCATCGTATTTCCACATCCTCAAGTAGCTTTTTAAAGCTTTCTGATAATTTCATTTATAATAATGATAATTAGCTATTTCTTTTGCCTTGTCTGCTTTTCTCCTTTTATTCATAAGCTTTAAAATATGAGAAAATAAAGTGATTTTATTTTATCTAAATTTTATATTATTCAATATTATTTTATAGATACTAATTTAGTCAATATTTTTAATTCTATTTCTTATTTTATTCTTACAAAGAATGCTTAAAATAGAATCATAATTTTAGATGTTTTAATTATATAGATATATATGCAAGAATTTTCAGAAAAAATCCAATTGTTATTGGATGAGGTAGGACAGGTGATAGTGGGGCAAGAATCTTTGAAGCGAGATATAGTGATTGCGATGCTTGCAGGGGGGCATATCCTATTGGAATGAGCACCAGGACTTGCTAAGACGCGGACTGTGAATTGCTTTGCGCAGGCATTAAAATTAGATTTCCAGAGAATTCAATTTACTCCTGACTTACTTCCGAGCGACCTTGTTGGGGCAAAAATATATGATCCTGATTTGAAAGAGTTTAGTATAAAAAAATGACCAATATTTGCTAATTTTGTTTTAGCTGATGAGATTAATAGAGCCCCAAGTAAAGTGCAATCAGCTCTGCTAGAATCTATGGAAGAGAAACAAGTGACAATTTGAGAAACAACATTTAAGCTTGATACTCCATTTATAGTACTTGCAACTCAAAACCCACTGGAACAAGAAGGGACGTTTCACCTGCCAGAAGCGCAGCTAGATAGATTTCTTTTGAAGACTATTATACACTACCCAACTCCTCATGAAGAAAAGAAAATATTAACATGATCTATTTCAAGAGAAGAATATAAGATTAAAAAAATATTCTGAAAGAAAGACATAGCAGATTTTAAAAAACAAATAGAAAATATACAGGTAAGTGAGAGTATATATGAATATATTTGTCGAATTATACTGACCAGTAGAGATAATTCACTGTATCCTGAAATAGTATACTGATGATCACCGAGAGCTTCATTAGCATTGATGAGATCAGCAAAAGTACTTGCAGCAATGCAGTGAAGAGACTTTGTTCTGCCAGAAGATATAAAAGAAATGGCACTCCCTGTTCTTCGTCATAGAATCATACTCTCTTACGAAGCTCTTGCTGAAGGAATGAGTCCAGATGAGATGATTGAGAAAATACTTTCTGATGTTAAAGTATCATAATATATGCCAAATAAAAACAAGCAAGCAATAAAAATTCAGAGTTCAAAATATATGAATTCTTTGTTTGTGTGAAATTTTAAAGCTTCCTTTGCTGGGAAATGAGTAGAATTTCAAGACTTTCGTGAATATAGTCCATGAGACGACGCAAAACATATTGATTGGGCTCGCTCAAGTATGGAATCATCAATGGTAATGCGAAGATATAAAGAAGAAAAAAGCTCAGACATCTATTGTTATCTAGACATGAGAGAATCTCTTGACTTTCAGGGGGGAGTAAAGGGAGTTCTCTTACATACTATTACAGAATTTATCTACCAAGCTACCAAAGCAAGCGGAGAAAAGTTTTGAGGCTTCATAGATGCAAAAGATGGAATTACATATGTTTCTCCCATGAGGAATCCACAATCTCTCCATAGTATCAATAGTTTTAAAGGAGAGTTTCACAAAAATCAGGAGTTATTAGATATATCCCCACTCATGAATCCCAAACTCAAACGCTCAATAATATTTATTCTATCTGATAGTATGAATATCGGTGAAAAGAGCTTTAAATCTGCATGTAAGAAGCATGATATTATATATATATTTATGTCTTCTCACTTTGAAGATACGCTCAGTGATGATGGAATCTCTCTCATGCGGGGAATATGATGAAATATCGCTATAAATCTCGATGATAATGATAAAAAAAATGAGTATATGCAGCTCAGGCAAAGGCAAAAAGATGATTTTTCATCGAGATTACGAAAGCTTTGATCTGACACTATGTTCGTGAGTGAGGAATCTTCACTTGTGTGAGCATTTCTAAAACTTATGAAAAAACGAATGAATTTTGCTCGATAACTTTAAAAATATGAAAAAAACATACCTCCTACTCCTACTCTTTATAGCCCCACTTTCTAGTTTTGCTAACGAGCAAATAGATATAGAGTCGAGCGCTATAAATATAGAAATGTGAGAAACATTTACTATTACTATTAGCCTGAGTAATCTAAGAATTGAGGAATCTAAGGGAAAATTATCTCTTCCCTGAATAGAGAATTTTAATATATTTTCCCAGGGGACATCAAATATATTCCAAGATATCAACGGTGAAACTCAGAGTGTTACTCAGCTGGTAATTGACTTACAGGCAAAGCAAGCGTGAGAATTTGCAATTTGACCAGTTGAAATAATTTGAGATGAAATACTTCGAGATAATGAAAAGATTAATATCACTGTTGCGTGAAACCCGACCCCTACCCCTCAGCCAATAATTTGAGGAAATCCTAGTAGCGAAGATACTAAAAAACAAGATCAAATTGAGGATATTTCTTCTAGTAAAGAGAGCTGAACAGTATCTGGACTCAGAGAAATAAACTTTCCTCTTTGGGCCCACTGAGCTTTTATAATATTTTTTATAACATCATTTTATATATTGCTTCGTTATGTACTCAGTGGAGAAAAGAAAGCAGAGATAGAATCCCTCATAACTCAGGATTGAGAAAACAATACAAATCACTCTCGAGACTACTTTATGAATCTTGCTGAGGAAATTGGGACTGTAGAGAGTGGAGAATTCTTTCATCAGTATAATATATGAATGAGAAATATATTTTCAAAGTTATGAGTCCAAAGCTCCAAAACGGTGACTCTTACTGAACTTTCTAGAGATACTAGCATAAGCTCAAGAGATGAATTCCTACTATTTAAAAAGAGTTATAAGCATGAGTACTCAGCTATAGAAATTTCAGAGCAAACACAAAAAATATATATTGATGATATACTTACCCTTATTAAAAAGTAATGAATGTATTATTTTTACATAATTTTCAAAGGCCATGGATATTTATTTTGCTCAGTCTTATTTTATTGATTGTTATATTATTTATAGTACGTCGTCCTAAAAATAGTAATTTTATAGATACAAGCCTCATACAACAAGTGTATAAAACAAGTAGCCTGTGGCAAAGTGTATTTTGGGGGAGTATTTCTATTGTTATATTTGCCTGTATAGCAATGCTATCAGGACTCTTTTCAAATATTGAGAAACAAGTAGTAACAAAAGAGGGAATTGATATTCAAATAGTTTTGGACATGAGCTATTCTATGATTGCTGAGGATATAAAACCAAGAAGAATCGACGTTGCAAAAGAAATGATTCACAACTTTATAGGTGAGATATATTCAGATAGAGTTGGAATTATACTATTTTCTGGAAAACCATTCCAATCAGTACCGCTTACTTTTGATTATAACTTTTTGCAAGAGTTCACAAGCAAAATCAGCGTTGATATAGTAAGTCAATCTACCAACGTTGAACTTGCTGGAACGGCTTTGTGAGACGGACTCGTCTTAGCAAGTGATGTACTTTGAAGAGACTACCCAGAGAGAGAAAAAGTAATTATTCTTATAACAGATGGTGAAGCAAACAAATGAGTACGTCCAGAGCTCGCTCTCAGGCTCTTAAAAGAGCAAGGAATAAAGACGTACACCATATGAGTTGGGAAGTGAGAAGAAACAACTATACGTGTTCCTGTATGAAACTTTATTCAGCAGATAAAAATTTCATGAGTGGATGAAGAGATATTAAAAAAAATCAGCTCAGAAACTGGAGCTCAATATTTTAAGGCAGATAGTAGTAACGAATTTAAAAATATATTTGATATTATTGCTCAGTTAGAAAAAACTCCGCTAGAATATGAAATATATACGAGTAAAAAATCTAATAGCGTGTTACTCCTTATGATAATTTTAATTATGCTGTGCGTATTAAGTTACCTTCATTTTTATAAAAGAATAAAAATATAATGTACCATTTTGATCTACATATACTTCAAAAAGTTTTTCTCTGAGCGAGTATATTTTTTGTCATTATAACTCTTGGATATGAGTTCCTGCTGACCCAAAATACTGACTTTCCAGATGGTGAAAATAATATTGTATTTTTGCTTGATGTATCACAAAGTATGAATGTTATAGATATGTGAGAATATAGTAGGATAGATGAATCCAAGAGGAAAATTATTGATATTATGAAATCAGCTCAAGCTAACAACTTTGCGCTGAGTATCTTTGCTGGAGAGTCACTTAGAATCCTTCCATTTACTACAGATATAGGACTGATCTCTACATTCCTGCTTGGCCTAGATAGCTGAAACGTCATAAAGCAGGGAAGTGATATACCCTGAGCACTTCTCACAGGAATAGAGAGTTTTAATGAGCAGCAGAGCTGAAAAGTTATACTTCTCACTGATGGGAGTGATGATGATATTTCTATCAGTAGCGAAATCAAAGATATGTTCACAGGTCGTAATATAGAGCTTATGATACTTGGAGTGTGAACTTCCCGATGATGATATATTCCATCAAATAGTCCCCTGAATCCCTACAAAATGTATAAGGGGAGTATTGTTATGAGTAGCCTGAATAGTGAAAATTTACAGTGAGTAGCTGAATCTATGTGAGGAAAATACGTAAATATACAAGAGTATCTTGATTATAGCTGATTATGAGAGCCTAATAATACAAGCAGTTTTCCATATATTTTTCTCTTATTTATTGTTTCTTGGTTTTTATATCTCCTATGCGTTTATAAAAGTATATTTTCTAAAATAAGCAGTATATGAAATCTAAAATAATAATCATATTACTATGCCTGTCTTTGTTACTTTGAGTGACGTGAGTCATGCAGTATAAAAAGTACTTAGACTTTTTAGATTTATTTCAGGAGTGAAAATATTCTACAATACTTGAAAATTCCACAGCGACTTCTCCTGAGATGCTTCATAATTATGGAGAGACAGCTCTCGAGAGTTTTTTGCAAACTGATCTAACTGAGCCCTCACTTTTAGAGCAATCAAACCAGTTTTTTTCATGAAGCTTACAAAAAGGAAAAAATGAAAAAACTAGATCCAAATATGAGTTTACTCAAAGCCTACTAGAACTTTATAAAGATCAGCAACAAGAGGAGCAAGAAGAGAAGCAAAATCAAGGTCAGTGAGATGAGCCATGAGAATCCTCTGAGAATAGTGAACAGTGAGAAGGATGAGAAGGAGATCAATCTCAGTCACAATGAACGAATGCTCGGGATAGTGAGTATTTCTTAAATGAAAAAGAAGAAATAGCTCCACTCAATACACTTGAAAAACAAAAAATTCAAAGAAGTATCGAAAATCTTAAGTGAGACCAAATGAGGAATCAGCAATACTATGGGAAACAGCAGCAACTTACTCCATTTCAAGAGGCCTTTGATAGTATTTTCTGAACAGTAGATAGGGGAGGAGAAAAGGATTGGTAAACTATTTATACCAATCCTTTGCATAGCGTGCACTTGAGTTCCAAACATACCATCCAGATGTAAATCATAGATCCTCAATTGCCTGAATTTGTCTTCGAAATTTAGTCGCTGTATAATCAGTAGCTCACGGACACCAACTACAAGAAAATCATTGCAGCCAAGGTCGGATTTTATTTGCATCTACCTTTTTAAGGCTCATTTTTGGAGCGCTCGTTTTAAATGTTCACTGTATAAGCAGCTCTCACGTCCCACTTTGAGCCTGAGTTATTCGCGTATTTAGGGTGTCAATTTTTGATTTTGCTGTATTCATCGCATCATAAAATATCTCATAGGGAGCGTTATCTGGAACTGAGTAACCTAAGTAACCCTTCCCGTAATGTGAGGGATATATCATGGGCGCGACATAATCAAAATAGAGGATAAATGACTCAAGATTTTGACCTATCTGAAACATATTTGTATTGGTAACCAGACCAAAAACATCTGCAGAAACGATAATATTTGGATGAAGCTGCTTGAGTTTACGATTGATGTATTCTGAAAATTGATCCATTACTATCATTTTTCACCATTTTGGATTTGCCGATAAAGTATCTTTTGATATAGGATAGTAGGTTTGAGAGATATACCCATCACTTGGATATCTCACATAATCAAAGTTTATTTCATCAAATCAGAGTTTATATGCAGCAGATGCTAACTCAATATGGTAGTCCCATACCTCTATACTTCACGGATCAGTATAGTTATTTCCTTTGTAATCTCACCAAATCTTATTGCTATCCCAAGACCATTTTATTGCGAGATCAGGCCTCGCATTTGCAAGATACGCATCTTTGAATACAACAATTCTCCCAATAGTATAAATATCATTATCTTTGAGCCGTTTTAGGCTAGCAGAAATATCTGGAATCCTGTTATTTGATAGTGGCTTTATATCGGAAAAATCGTCACTATTAAACTCAAAACTTGTCTTCCCATCGATTTCTTTAACATCTATTACAAGCGCATTTATTTCTGTATTTTTCGCAATGTCTATTATTTCATCAATTTTAGATTCTCTGGATGTTGCATATGCACTATAATACAGGGCTTTAATTTCTTGTATTTTATTATCCTGTTTTTTTTGCGCTACATTTATTTCTCTAAGCATATTGATTTGATATTGTAATCATGAATAGAAATATATTAGCAAATCTAAGGTTTCTCATGAAAGTTCAGTGTTTTGCTTCTCTATTTCTTTTACTTGTAGACTCACGCGCGTGAGAACTCACATGCTATGCTCATATTTTATTATAAACGTGTCTATATTTTCTCTTATATTTTCAGGAGATTCTGCTTGAAGCGTGCTAGTATATAGTAAAAAACTGATAATTATTGCTCATAATATTCTCATTAGAAATGCATTAAGAAGTATCAATCTATGATACACAGTATACAATCTATACAAGATGAGTCATCACGATTAGATTGACGATAAAAAATATACATTAAAAAGAGAGAACAATTATTGTTCTCTCTTTTGCTACTATTCAGTTTTATAAAACTAAATATTTTTACATACCACCTGGTAATCATCCAGCTCCTCCCATCATATCTCCAAGTCCCATCCCCTTCATTACTCATTGCATTTTGTCTCCTGCAACTTCTTGAGCTTTTTTCATTCCTTTATTTACTGCGTCCATAATAGCTTTTTCAAGAGCCGCTTTTTGACTCGCATTGAGTCCTGAAACTAAGATGTCTGATTCAAATTCTGTTTTTTCAACTTTCATTTCACCATTTACCGTTACAACGAGACCATCAACTTCAGCTTCAATAAGTGTATTTTCTAGTTCTTTTTTTACTTTCATTGCTTCTTGTTGGAGCTTCATGAGCTCACCAGCTTTTCCAAAATCCATAGGTTTTACATTTAGTGTATAAATAACAAGAGAATTATAGCTCCAGAAATACTTTTTTCAAGTGAAAAATTCTAGTTTCTTGCTCTATAAATAATAATATGTTATTCTAGGGGGGTAATATAATTTAAAATACATACATATGGCTACAGCAACAGCTCAAGATGATGATCTGCTTATTATTGCAGACGATGATACTGCCTCAGATACGAGCTGAGATATAGAATTTTCTTTTGATTTTGGTGAGGATATTTCTCCAGAGACTTCGAGCAAAGCAGCAAGTGATGTCGCATCAGAAGATACAGTAATCAGTGAGGTAATAGCGCAGGAAGAAACTTCTGAGATTTTACCAGAAATTACTGTTGAAGCTGAAACGGTAACTGTAACTCCCGAAGTGGAAAAAGAAGTTATAGTTGAGGAAAGCAATGCATCTGAAGATTTTTCATTTGATTTAACTGACGATACTGTAAAATCCGAGGAAAAGTCAGAAACAGTGGTACATCAAGTTGAAGTATCATCTGATTCTTCCATGAATGATATTCTTTCAGGAACGATAGCTAAGCTCGTAGCTCGACAAGAAATTATAGCGACTGATAGATCAGGAAAAGCTACAAAAGAAGAAGAAATTAAGGTTCAAATCAAAGACCTACAAGCGCAGGTGAAAGAGCTTGAAGAAGAAATGAGTGCTCTAGACTCAGAATCAGACAAGATCACTGCAAATATCGCAGAACTTGAAAACATGAAACTTGATCCAGTGAAGCAGCATAACGCAAAAAGAGTTACAAAAAAGTAAAAAAATTCTAATAAAAAGTAGGGAATGCAGATCTGCATTCCCTACTTTTTTTATCTCTCTAAATTTTTATACCTCGGCAATCTTTTTATATCCATCATTTCCATCCATCTCAACATACATGATAGTCAATTTAGTTCAAAGTAATCATTCTATAAGCTCTCTATATTCTACAAAATACTGAGGTCTATCCTCATAGACTACAATCTCACTTGGAATATATTTAAGTTTAAATAAAACATACTGAAGCGTCTTAAGTATCTTATCTTTCCCGTCATACACGACCTCAACTGGAAAATTCTCAAGTCAGGTAGCTCTATATTTCATCATCGCATATTCAGGAACTCCTGCAGTAAGTACGAGACTATCAGCAGCTTCTTTCATGATATTTACGATATCCTGAGGAGGATTTTGTTTTGCGTAAAATGTATCGATGATGTAGGGAATACCAAAGTGATTAATCACAACTTTATTTCCTTCTTGACCACGATTTTCTTTCAAGAGAGGCTCATCTATTGCGAGCCTATGACGAGAAATAAGCGTATCATCCATATCCGAAATAATAAATCTTGAGCCTCTTTTTTCTAGTTTTGCAGATTCTTCTATATAAAAATCTACTAAACCAGTGAGAGGAGTGAGTCAGAGTATGAGTTTTTTAAGGGTTTCGATATTATGCATAACTTATTTCTTAAGAATTATTTTTGCAGTCATTTCTCATAGTTCAATTTCTTTTTCTATATCTCAAGAAGCAAGAGAGCTATCGAGAGTAGAGAGCGTTTCAGAAGCGATATCATAACTTGCGAGAATAGCCTCTAGATTGTTAGTAACTATATTTACCGTTATTCTATCATCAACCTCATATCATGCCTCTTTACGAGCCTCTTGGATGTGTCTCACGATATCTCTGGCTTGTCATTCAACGACTAAGGCGTCAGTGAGTTCTAGATCCATTGCAATAACCATTCCAAATCCGGATTCTATATTATCATTTTCCCCATCTGTAACATAAGCCATTTCAAAATCATCTCACTCTAAGATAAATTCTCATACTTTTACGGTGTTTTCATCTAGCTCGATAAAGTTTCCAGATTTTGCCTGGGTCATAATATCTTTTACATTTTTTCCAAACTTTGGACCGATGAGACGACCGTTTGGTTTACAGATTTTCTGAGCAATACTATTTGAATCTACTTCAATAACCTGCTTAACGTTAAGCTCCTCTTTGATGATATCTTTGTAGTAATCAGAGAGGTGTTCTCCAATAGAAATAGATTGTAATGGTTGACGTACTCTCATCTTCTGAGCTGTTCTGAGTGAAAGCCCTAGATTGATGAGCTTTTGACACAGGTCCATATCCTCATTTAATTTCGTATCTATGAGATTTTTATCTGGAATAGGGAAGTCAGAGAGATGAACAGATTCATTTCCAGTCAGGTTTTTATAGATTTCCTCAGTAATAAACGGCATAAATGGAGCCACAATTTGAGATACGAGTACGAGTACTTCATGAAGCGTTTCATATGCCTCGAGTTTATCTCCATCATTTTCAGATTTCCAGAAACGTTTTCGACTTCTCCTGATATACCAGTTCGTGAGTTTATCCATAAATTTCACTATAGGGCGAGTTGCATCCGTGATTTCATAACTTTCCATAGCAGCCTCTATTTCTGCGATAAGCGTATGAGTCTCAGACATAATCCACGTATCGAGAGGGTTTGACCTCACCCTAACCCTCTCCTCAGAGGAGAGGGGACGAGCTGCAGTTTCATCCTCTCCTTGAGGAGAGGAATTGAGGTGAGGTTTTTCAAACTTGTCTATATTTGCGTAGGTAGTAAAGAAACTATAGGTATTCCAAAGTGGCAGAATAACCTTTTTAATAACCTCTACAATTCCCTCCTCCTTGAAATCCATATTCCCACCATTGAGTAGGGGAGAGTTTGCCATATAAAATCTGATTGCATCAGCTCCATATTTCCCAATAGTTCCTCTTGGATCTGGATAGTTTCCATATGATTTACTCATTTTTCTACCATCTGATCCCATCACGATACCGGTCGTGATAACATTGGTAAATGCTCTCGTATTAAACAGCGCTACTCCAACCACGTGCATTACATAAAACCATGCCCGAACTTGACCGATATACTCTACAATAAAGTCAGCAGGGAAGCTGCTCTCCATAGAAGCTTTGTTCTCAAATGGGTAGTGCATCTGCGCGTATGGCATACTCGCTGAGTCCATCCATACGTCGAGTACTTCTGGGAGTCTTTGCATTGGTTCTCCATGCTTTATAGTTCATATAAGTAGAGGAATGCTCCCATGTAAAGGATGACCTCCAATCTCTCTTTCTATGAATACAGCTCATACTTTTTCCGCAAATATTTCTCCTTGTTCAAATAGGACATCATCATCGTCTTTCGCATGTATAACTACTACTTCGTTTACAAGATTTTCAAGATTAATATCTCATAAATTTTCATGTATAGCTTGCACGTTTGGTCTTGTACCTCCTTGTGTGCTGATACTTAGTCATGGTACAGCCATAACAAGTCTCTTGAGTTTTATACTATTTTCTATAATATACTTTGTTGTCATAAGTCCTCAGAGCGAACTTGTATAAACAACATCATACTGAGAAAAATCTATTGTATCAAATGTCTCTTTCCATGACTCGTATGTCGGGTCTTCCTCTATATTAAATTGAAACAATTCAAGATCCATTCATTGTTCTTTAAATTTCTCAATTCTTTTTACCCATTTTTCTCATTTTATATTGCTTGTATGTCAGTGAACTCCGAGTACTTTTTTAGCTACAAATGATTTATCATTTACAGCAAATACATCATCGATAAATGGTCTATGTAAATCAAGCTCTCTTCACTTAAAGCTTCATGAAGTAAAATAATATTTTCAATCTTTTTCTTCTAACTGACCAAATGGTTTGTTTGCTTCAAATATTTCTTTTTTACTTCCAACAACTCTCATGTTATCCTGTGAGTCTTTCCATATTGGCATTGGAGTTCCCCAGTAACGAGTACGAGATATACACCAATCTGGAGCTGACTCTACTGATTTGAGAAATTGACCATGTTTTAAGTGGTTTGGTTGCCAGTTGATTCCTTCGTTTTCTTGCAGGAGTCTATCCTTCATCTCCTGGATATTGATAAACCAAGAGTCTTGCGCTTTGTAGATGAGCTTTGTTCCAGAGCGAGGACACATCGCAACTCTATGATTAATAGACTCTTTTTTGAAAAGAAGTCCGAGCTCTTTGAGCTTTTCAGAAACAACGTCATTGGCATCTTGGTAATGCATTCCTTCATACTCTGGTATTTCTTCTGTGTAACATCCAGCATTATCCAGAGCCGTTGAGATATGTACTCACTCTTTCTGAGCGAGCTGAAAATCGACTTCACCAAATTCTGGAGCTTGATGCCCCACACCCGTACCATCACTGTCAGTAATAAAGTCTGCGTGGAGTATTTTATGGTTCTTGTCCGCATCTACTTTGCCGACATAGAAATCAAATGGAGGAGTATATTTGAGACCTATTAAATCTTCACCAAGAAAACTCTCAAGGATTTCGTATTCTCGACCCTTAAATACTGTTTCTACTCTCGCTGTTGCCAAAACATATATTTTATCCTCTGAGCTGACTCTTGAATACGAGAGATTTTTATTGAGTGCCATACTCATGTGAGCTGGTATCGTCCATGGTGTTGTAGTCCACGCGATGATATAATCTCAAGGTTGAACTTTGTGAGTCCAAACCTCACTCTTGAATTCTCTCTCCTCAGAGGAGAGAGAGGCTGCAGTTTCATCCTCTCCTTGAGGAGAGGAATTGAGGTGAGGTCAAACTATTGGAAACATAACCGTCACAGCTGGATCAGATACTTCCTCATAGGAGTCATCCATGGCTACTTCAAAGTTTGAGATAGGAGTTGAGAGTTTCCAAGAGTAGAGAGAGACTCGACGACCTTTATACACTCGTCCCTTTTCGTGCATTTGTTTAAATACCCAAAGCACAGACTCCATATAATCCTGGTCCATCGTCCTATAGGCATTATCCATATCTACCCATCTCCCAATATGGTCAATATACCAATCCCACTCTGAAGATACCTCTTTTGTATAGGTATAACATTCCTGTATAAATTTTTCTATCCCAAGCTCCTCAATCTCTTTATTCGATTTCAGACCTAGTTTTTTCTGTACCTTTTCCTCAATAGGCAAGCCATGACAGTCCCAACCCCACTTTCGCTCCACGCGTTTTCCTTGCATAGTATGGTATCGCGGCACGATATCCTTTACGATACTTGAGAGCAGGGAACCGTAGTGCGGAGTCCCCGTAATAAATGGAGGTCCATCATAAAACCGATACGGATTACTCTCACTCCGCTGCTCAACTGACTTCTTAAACGTCTCATTCTCCTTCCAGAATGCTATTATTTTTTCCTCCATCTCAGGAAACGATTGTTTTGGGTTTACTTTTGGGAACATAGGTTGGTGGGTTAGTTATCAAAATTTATTTTATTTAAGCTTATTGCTTTTTTCATTGTAGGAACAATAATATCTATTAGTGTAATATATTCTTTAGAAATATTTATCATTTCTTCAGATTTATATATCTCATGATTTAAATCTCAGCTAATAATTTTCTCTCTATCTGCTTTTATTTCTAATAATCTATTTATTAAATAATCTCAAAATCATTTCCAAGAACTAATTATGTCAGTATCAAAGAATAATTCAATGTATCTATTTTTTCATTCCAAAGCTTCATCTAATCATTGTTTTTTACTTGTTTCAATGAACTCTTTAGAAATATTATCTAAAATAAATTGTAAATTTTCGTCTATTTTGAATTGAATCCTATTCCATAAATCATTTGAAAGAAAATCCTTTTTATACAAATAATATTCCTCTTCACATAGAGAGAGTATTCATGAATAATTTTTTTCCTTTTTCAATTTATCATATCTTTTTCAGTACTTTTCTAAAAGTTCTAATTCCTTATCTCTTTCATATCTTTTATATCAGTACCAAAATGCAAATAATCATCAAATTAATAAGTATAAGTCTTTGTATTGAATAACTTTTTCAGGTTCTGTTATAAACAAAAATATAGAGAAGAAAACTATAATCGTAATATGCTTTAATATGTGTTTTTCAAATACCTCAATAGATATTAAAACAAAACCAGCAATAATTCAGAATCACAATCCTAACCAACTTCAATTTTCAAATGGAAATTTGATTACAGTCATTAAAATTACTGCAATTAAATAAACTATGAATCATTTACTCTTAATTCATTTTTTTATTTTTTCAGGAAATTTTTTAAAACGTTTTAGCATATTTTTATTTATTTCTATTCTCAAAAAACTCTTTTGTGGTTACTTTGCGGAATATAGGTTGGGTGGGTTAGTTTTTAAGTTCTTGTATTTTATTTTTGAATTCAGTACACTCTCCTTCAACAGTCTCTTGTATTTCCTCAGAATGATTAATTAAAAAATTTAATTTTCTACAATAAACTATACTGCTTTGAAATCTCCAGTTTTCTGACAAACTCAATAATTTTTCAATATAAATATAAGTATCTGAATTTTGAAAGGATTCTATTATTGTATAGAAACACTCTTGTTCTTTTTTACTAAAAAAAACTTCATTTACTTCTGTACCTCAATAATCAGATGAAAAGTCTATTTCACCTATAAGACTACGGCATTCTTTATTCTTTTGAAATACATTATTCTCTTTTTCTTGCCCTAAAAATCATATTTCTATTTCAAGGTTGGTATTTATATTTTGAAGTTCTTCTATCTTTTTTAAATCTTTTGGATTTGAATAACATGAAGATAGAAGTAGGATTATTCAGAGTAGGGGGATTATTTTTTTCATTATATTAAATCTATTAGGTAAAGTATTATACTAGTTATCGTTCATCAAATTACTCATGCAAGAATTGTTCATAAAAATAGATGCTCTCTAAACCAATTTTCTCATAATGGTAAATCTTTAAAATCATCTAGGAAGCCACTTCCTTTTCCTGTGATTTTATAATTCATATTTAATCACTTTCATATATTTCTTATATAACCCGCTTCCTCTAAAAAATTATAAATATATCGTTTTAATAACCTATCATCTTTTATTAAAATTAATTTCTTATAAATCACACTATTTTTCATAATTTTTATTTATTTCTATTCTCGAAAAACTCTTTTGGGTTTACTTTTGGGAACATAGGTTTGGTGAGTTAGGGGTTAGTTATTAAGTTATCTTTAATAAAATTATCTATTTGATTATATTCTTTTCATAATAATCTCGTCCATCATAATTTTACATCACTATATTTGAAGATATCATGTACCATGTACTTCTTATTTTCATTATTTTCGTAATCTCAAGAAATATAAATATAAGTATCATTAATAGGATATATAAAATTGTTTAAAACATAAGAAATCGATTTTCAACTTTCGTTGGTAATTATTACATTTTCAGGGAATGAATCCTTATCAATAAAATCTATTACTTTAAGTTGATTATTTTCTCTTACAATAATTTGAGAATAAAGTTTTACATTATAAGCATTATATTTATCTCAGGCACAGTAAGGGATATCAAAACTGTAGGTGTCATTTCAGATTTCTTTGACTTGTATTCATTGTTTACATATATCCAGAAAAGGTTTTTCATATGTTACTTTTTGAATATTTATTTTTCATTGAAAGTAATAATTAAAATATCATCATAATGCTGCTAATATTAAACCAAAAGCAATAGCAATCTGAGATATGTTTACTAAAAATTGATAGTTCATTTTGTTTTATTTATTTCTATTATCAAAAAAACTCTTTTGGCCGATTAAACTGCCAGGGGTCTCGGGTGTTGCACATAGTTTTGTGTCGTCTCGGACAAAGTAAAAACTTTTGGTGTTTTTGTAAAAAGTGATATAATATATTTACTTTAGGGATTTTCCCTCCGATTCCTCCTTTTTGGAGGATGATAATGTTTAAAGATTCAAGAGTTCCTTGAGTCTTTTTTTGATAGTATCAAAATCAGAGTCATCCATATATCATATCTTTCTTTGGAACCTGTTTTTATGAATCATTTTAATTTGGTATAATAGTGCTGTAGCATCTTCTCACTGGTGCCTATATTCACAAAACCAAGTTCAGTTTTTCTTCTGAGAACTGAGAGGTATGCATATACATGTATCTACTGAAAGTTTTCTTAAAACTAATACAGGTCTTCTGTAATACTCTCCTTTTCAATAGGATTCGCTTTTTATATTTTGACCAATAGATACCCACCAAATCTCAGCTTCTTTGAAGCGGATTTTATTTTGCTTATTTTGGAGTTCTTTCTTCAAAGTATTCCAATCATCAAACTGTTTAGGTATTACATTTTTCATAGTTTCTATTTCAGGAAAACTCTTTTGGCCGATTAAACTGCCAGGGGTCTCGGACTAACTCTCTCTTGAATTCTCTGCGTTGCTTCAACTTCAAGATAATCACTTCGTTCCTTCTTTCACTTGTCCCTTGGAAAGGGAAAGAGGCTGCATTTCTTACATTGTAGCCCTCCTCGCTTTCCAATAGAGGAGATTCAGAGGAGAGTTATGTAAGGATTCAGGTAAGAGTTATTTCTCTGTTTTTATTATCTCTAAAACTTTTTCAATATTTTCAATCACTTCATCATTCTTAAATCTTATTACTTTATATCATTTATCTACGAGCATTTTTTCTTTATATCTATCTAACTTTAATACTTCTGGAATATTATGAATACTTCCATCAATTTCTATAATGAGCTTTTCTTCAAAACAGATGAAGTCAGGAATTATAAATCTATCAAGTCAGTTATTCTCTGTAAACATATACATTGGATTCTGCCTTTGAAATTTGAGTCATTCAAATTTCTTTGCTTTCACATTATTCCAGAAAATATTTTCAGCTATAGTCATATTTTTACGCAAGCTTCTTGCAACCTCTTTTATAGTATCAGGTACTCTCATATTTTTAATTTCAAGAATTAATTATGCAGCCTCTTTCTCTTTCCAAGAGAAAGAATTCAAGATAGAGTTAGAGTCTAAGAATTCAAGATAGAGTTAAAATATTACTTAGAAACCGACTCTTTTATTCTCACTATAACCTTCTCAATATCCTCCATCACTTCAGAGCTTGTAAAACGTAGTATCTTATATCATTGATGCTGTAGAAGTTCATCTTTTTTTGTATCAAGCTCATAGTTATCTCTTTCTACTGTATCCTCAGATTGTATTTCTATAATAAGTTTATTCTCTATAGAGAGAAAGTCTGCAATGATAGAACTAGTATCTCACGACTCTTGCTTTTCAAGATACACAGCTTTTTGTCTATCTATCTTGATTCAAGTATTATTTCTCCGAACTGCGTTCCAGAGAAGCGTCTCTGCTGGAGTCATGTTTCTTCGCCTATTTCGGCACGCGTATGTGATTGTATCGTCCATTGGTATTTTTAAAAATCTAGTAATTACTCTTTTCCTTCAATACTAAACTCAGTGACAATTCCGTCTACTGTACTTGCATTGATTCTCCCAATTCTATAGTCCATAGTTACTATTTGAGCTTCTCCATCTATATTAACTACTCGAAACATATCACCCTTTTGCTCAGCGAGTTGCGCTGCTTGCTCAAGAGTAAGTCAGATATAAGAGTCTTGAGTATCAATAATTTGATTATCTTTATCTGAAATATCGGAGTCTGGAGCATTAGTACTCTGATAGAGAGCAAAAATTGTAATGATAATTACCCCAGCTACTGCTGCGTATGTAAATACGTTTTTATTTTTCATAATGTGTTTAATTTAAAAAATACTTACTTGCGATGATTATATTTTTAGATGAAATCATATCTTGTTTTTCAAGATTAAGAATTTCTTCTAGGGTTTTCCACTCTCAGGATCAAATGTTATTTATGTCAGCAAGATATGCTTTATAATGAAAGAGAATAATCGTTTCAGGGTTTCCGTTTCTGAGTATTTCTCAAATAATCGAGAGAGGCTCTCACTCAAGAGTAATATCTCGATGTCAGAGAACTTCCTCTGCTGTATTTATGGCATTTTCTCTGAGCGAAAGTGTATCATTGAGTCTTCCTCATATAAACTGATATTTTCATGTTGAACTTCATATATGTAGAAGGACTTTATTCTCGTGAATAACCACCGGGCCAGAACAATGAGTAAGTGTTCCTGTACTTTCATCAAGTCAGATATACGGGTAGTTAAATAATGTTGTCATAATATATTTTTTAAATAATGGAGGAAGGGACGGGATTCGAACCCGCGGAACGAGCGAGTCGTTCACACGCTTTCCAAGCGTGCGCTTTCAACCACTCAGCCACCCTTCCAAAATCCTTTGTAGCCTCTCTCCTTTCGTCTGAAAGGAGAGAATTTAGAGAGGAATATTATAGTTTATATCGTCATTTCGGACGACGCACTAGTTTATCTCAGCAATAACTTCTATTTCAATGAGCGCATTTGATGGCAACGCCGCAACTGCGACGCAAGATCTTGCTGGTTTATGAGAAAAATAATCTTTGTATACACTGTTTACAGCTTGATAATCTCGTATATCAGCAATAAAGATATTTACTTTTATTATATCTTTCAGCTCAAGTTTTGCAGATTTTATAAGGGCTTCTAGATTTTTACATACTTGTGTTGTTTGACCGAGGATTCCTCCTTCTCTTAAGAGGAGAGTTTCAGGATTGATACCGATTTGACCACTTGAGTAGAACATATTTCCTGAAATAATTCATTGTGAGTATGGTCCAACTGGTTCAGGAGCAGATTCTGTATATATTGCTTGCATAGAGAAAAAATAAATAATAAAAAAAGCACAAAAAAATATATTTTGTGCTTGCGGTTCTGTTGATTACAGAAAGGTACCACCTCAAGCTAGAACGAAGCATTCGTTCTCTACGTAATTTATTTTTTATCGAAGTGTTTCGACTTCGGAAGATTCTACTAAGGATTTAAATCCTGTTCTTTCTCCAGCTCACAGTTGATAGCTGCTCTAACGCTTATATATTCATTATATATAAACTGTTATGATTGCAAGTGAGAATTACTTATAATCTACAGAATAATCATCGATTTTATGACCTGTATCAAACTCATCAACCAGAATCATTGCTTTGTGTCTATCTGAGTCATGCCCATCATTGATATATGATGCTACAGTGAGGTTAATTTCCCTGACATCATGCGTTTCATAATCATATTGATCGTCATTTGAGTAAAACCCACCAATCTCTTGGAGTCGTTCTATATCTTTGTCTTTGAGTGCTGCATATAGGTTTTGGAGATACTCATTCATTTCAAACATATATAAATATTTATAAATTACATCTATTTAATATAACCCAATCTTGTAAGAGGGGTGTAAGAGGGGATATTTAGATTAATAAAAAAATATTTTATTTCTGTATTTTAAGAATTTCGAAGTATCCATTTTTTCCTGATAAAAAAGCATATTATTTGGTGTTTTTCATATAAAATTATCAAGAATATATTTCGCTCATCTTGTAATGACAATTACAGTATAAAGAATCAAAGCGATTCATAATAAACCTAAAAATGTTATACTTCATGAAGATAATTCATTGAATCAAGTTCCAATCATAAATAGTGGAATAATCATACTACCTATTAATATACCTAAAATATGTTTCTTCCTCATTGCAAGCCTATAGATCTCTTTGTTTTTTGGAGACATAAAATAGTTCTGTTGATTTAGGAAATTTTTATCTTCTAAGTGAATTTTAAAGAGTCATCTATGTTTGGATTGTAATTTTAGCTTAGAGAGCTTCTGAGTATGTTTTGATTCAAGGTAGGGGATGTATGAAATAAAAGCAATAAGGAAACTATATAATCCAAGTAAATATATAAATCCATTCCACCGAGAAACAAAACATAGTATAAGCAGATTTATCCAAACAAAGCTAGCTATAAATTTTATGGTGTTAAAACTATAACTTACTATCAATAATTTTTTAATAAGATTCCAAGCAATTACAAATAGAGGAGCAATACAAAACAGTCATATGAGATAGAGGATCAGTGATACATCAGCAATAGCATTTCAGAATACTGAATATATAATCGTGACTAATAATAATCCTAATATAATAGGAGTATTATTTCCTTCACTAGAAGTTTTTACTGATGATGTTCTCGTTCTTGTTTTCATATTTAGTAGAAAAATATATTATTTCCACGTATACAATAGCTCTTTGGATTCATTTTTAAAATATAATAATGAGAGAATAAGAGTTCTGGATCTATATCTTTTTTTGAATTCTTATATGATAAGAATTGTAGTATTATAGCTATAAAATCAAAAAATAAGCTCCATTTTATAGCATCAATTAAACTAAATCATTGCATCATCATACTAAATATACTTATTATTATTACCGAAATATTAATAATAAGTATACCTCAAATTTGTCGGAATATATTAAAAATAAAAAATTGGGCTTTCACACTTTCTTGCGAAAAATAATTATGATGATTTTTTAATTCTAAGGAAAAAAACTTTGTTCTTATATTGATACTAGGGTCTTTTTTATGAAAATAAGGAATATTCTTAAAAACCTCAGGATATTTTTTATACATGAAAAATAGTTTATAAGTGAAAAATATTTCAATAAGAAAAAATAATATAGCAAGACCAGAACTATAGTAACTTGAAATAATTAATGGGACAATTAGAGCAAACTGTAAGAATGTTCATGCAATTGCAAGTGAAGAAATAATATATCAAAGATTCATTTTCTTTTTCTCACATATGAGTTTTTTTTCATATAACGGCTTATTTTTAGTTCTTGTTTTCATGTTTTAGTAGAAATATATCCAATCATTATATATATAGTAACTTCAGACTTTTTTACGAAGTATACTTGTACTTCACTTATCTATAAGTTTCTTAACTTGCAAGTATTTTTCTATACTAGCAACATAAAAGAGTAAATTAAATCAGAGCATTAGTATAAATAGTAGTGATATACTTCAAGGCTCTTTTCAAATATACATTCCATATATAATAATGATATTTGGAATTGATACTATACTAATAGTCCATAAGAATGGATGTAGTATTTGTCTTTTAAAACTCCTAAGTAAACTTAAGTTAAAATAGTAATTTGAGTTATTTTTACATTGTATATCATCAAAATATTTTTCTAAGAAATCATGTTTTCTTCACTTTTTAAGTCTTATATATATTTTTTCATCACTATTTTCATTAAAACTCCCATTAGATAGTCACTTAAAAGTTAACAATAAAATAAGAGAAACAACTCATCATAAAATTATAACTCAATAATAGCTATTAGGTGATATTTGTTTATATAATTCATACATCAGTATCCACAATCCAATGAAGATTAGTAAGAAAATAAATACTCATAAAAATAAAACTGGTTTTTCTGTTTTTGTTGGTGTTTCAAATAGATGTATTTTTTTATTTCTTACTCTCATATTAATCTTTTAAAGTCATAATATTTATAAAGTTCTCAAAGTTTACTTGATAGAGTGTGAGTGTTTTCTTGAGGGATGCTTGATTGAGTTTAAGTCTTTCTTCTGAGAGTGAAATATGCATATTCTCTCAAGATTCTTTCTCATACGTTTGTATCTCAGTGAGTTGATTGTGGTTTGATATAAGTGCTTTTTGCATAGCAAAGATATTGTATACAAAGAATAATAGTGTTCTATATACTTCTGGGAAATTATCTTTTATTCAGCTTATGGTATAGGTGCTTTTATTTATCTTAATAAAATTACTTATTTCACTTTCTATATCTTTTTTACTATAAATTTCTGTAAGTGAATTTATATTTATAAAATCATATCTGAGCTGATAATCTTTTTGATTATTATATGAACTTTCTATTCCTCGATGAAATTCGATGAGGAGATTTTTTTCATCAAATTCATCAAAACATTCAAATATATTGGAGAGTAAGAATATAATTTTTTTCTTAGATTCTCAGTTATTCAAATATTTTTTATCAATATATATATCGCAAAAAAAACTAGGATAGTAGTAGTATTCTTGTTCTTTAGAACTTTTTTGGAACAGATGAATAGATCATACTGAATCTAACTGATAAACAATAAGCTCGTATCATGAGATATGTTTTTTACTCTTTCTTACTGAAATTCACTCTTCACTGAGATACGTATCTATATTAGCAAGTACCTGTAAAAGCCCTCGTTTATATTGAGGAGATAGATTATCAAGTAGCGTGAAGTAGTAGAGTGAGGCAATATTTATCATAGTATTATAATTCTCATGTTAAAGATGCTTCCCAAACATCTATTTTTTCATTTCAATAAGTGTCTATTAAAAAATTATCTCTCAAAAAATACATAGGCATAAGTGTATCTGATATAATTAGTTCTTCTACAAAATATCAAGCCTGATGAGACTTAGCATTTGCTTTGTATATAAGCCTCCCATATGTTTTATCAGTATAGTTATAAAATAATTTAAAAAATGCGCTGACTTGCGTTGATATTTCTGATTTTTTTTCAAGGGTTTTGATATCTAGCTCTAAACGTTTATATGTATCTCATTTTTTATAATATATAACAATACTCGTTCTTGCGTTATAGATAAGACTCACTTGCTCTGGATAAAATCTATATTTGTTAGCATTTGTCAGATTAACAATCTCTAAGAATACTCGAGATTCTCAAGAAAAACTTCCTCTTTCTCATAAGGCAATCACAATATCGTTCCGCTCGATAAATATTTCTGTATTATTAAATAACTGTTCTTTTAAGGGGAAGAAAAAAGAGCCACGCTCGTTTAAGTTTTCATCAAAATAAAGTCTTTCTCTATCAAAAATAAAGGTATAAGGGCCAAATTCACTTTGATCAAAACTAATTGTAAATTCTGAGTTTCTAAGTGTATGTACTCATTTATGTTTATGGTCTATTATCTTTCCTGTTTTCATATATTTATTTTATAGTTTCAGCAAATTTTTCAAACACACTCATATCTACGAGTTTTATAGAAGGGATTGTTTCAGATATGGCAATTTCAAGTAGTCATTGGCTTATCTCATGATTTTCTAAAGCGTGTTCAATCTCAGAGATATCCCCCTCATGTTCTTGGATTTTTTGAGCGAGGTCTAATATACTTCATGATGCATCTCTGGCAGCCTCTTCAACAATTGCTTCTATATCAGCTGCGACATATCAATCAGTAAACTCAGCAAGTTTTTCATAATTCAGCTCTCAGTGAGGTCTGCCTTGTTTTGAGATACAAATTTCAAAGAGTTCTTTTCGAGCTTCAAAGTCAGGAGCTCCAATATAAAACTTTTTATCTAGGCGACCAGAACGCAGTAGAGCAGAATCCAAATGGTCTGGCCTATTTGTGGCAGCTATGACTATGAGGTTTGGAGCTTCGTCTAAGCCGTTAAATTCTTGGAGAAACTGTGATACTTCTTCAGCCTTATTAGCGTCAACTTTATCTCCTCTTTTAGAAACGAGAGAATCAATCTCATCTAGGAAGAGTATCATAGGACCATCCTCGCTTGCTTTTTTTGCCTGAGCGAAGAATTCTCGGATATTTTTACTTGTTTCATGAAGATACGATGATCCAAATTCACCAACTGATTTTTTGATGAGCCCGGCTCACATTTCTTCTGCGAGCTTTTTAGTAATAAAAGTTTTTCATGTTCCTGGAGGACCATAAAGTAGCATACCAGTTGGGATTCCTACCTGAAACTTTTCATAGCTTGCATATAATTCCACGAGTCTTTGCTCCTTTATTTCCTCTGGGGTATCTATCTCATCAGGAGACATAGATTCATATTTTTCTTTGAGATCTCTCACGAGAAAGAGGAATTGAAGAGGTCTAATAAATCCATCTCTGAGATCATCTTTGAGCTTCTGCATTCCAGCTACTCATTTAAATCCCCATGTATCTGGATTTTTCATAGTAAAATATTCTGGGACAACTGAGATTTTTCTACTTTCATCATCTCAGGCATTTTTTATAGATTTTTCTGGTGTATCTTTAGATGTGTTCTTCGTTTCTAGACTGTTTCCAATTTCTATTGCCTGTGGAGTTCAAAATGTAGTTTCAAAGGCTTTTGTAATATCTCACGCTTTTGCTACGGATGCTTCCATTTTTTTGAGAACCTCTCATAATTCTCATTTCCAGTCTTTTTTAATGACTCTCTTAAACTCATTTGAAGTAGTAACTGCATCGAAAAACGCATCGAATCAAGTATCTTTTTGAGTCATAATTTATTGTTGAGAGATAGTAGTAATATGCTGTTCTAGTTTTATTTTTTGAGCTCGGAGGAGTGCTTGTCATTTACTAAGATTTGAAGTCCCTAGTGGTACTCCATGTATTGTTGATTCTCAAAAAATTTCCCTCTCGTGAGCTCATACCCACTCTATGAGATCATTTTGAAAACTCCCTATAAGCTTTACAAAAAAGTTTTTCTCATGAATTATAATTTCTTCCTGATGGTTTCCGTGAGGAAAGAGTTTAATGAGAAGCCTACTACAGGCATCTATTTGATCAGTGAGGTGTTTAATTCATTCAGAGACATGTCATGTTTCTTTTACAGAGTATGGATCTTTAATATCAGTTTCTATATCATAACGAAGAGTCGCATAACTCATGAGTACGTGTTCTTTTTGGAGTGCATACATCCTGAGTGCTTTTTTAAAACTCTTTCATATCATTGCGTGCCAAATCTCAGAGAGATTATGATAGTGATATTTTAGAGCCAAATCGTGAGTATGCTCGAGCTCATGATGGAGGTCGTGGAGTACGTGAGTCATAATTAGTTGGTTAACGAAGTAAATCTATAGAATTTTGAAGCTTTGGAATGAAATTTTCAGTTTCTTTAATTTGCATTTCAATTCGAGTGAGTTGGAGTTTGAGGGGTCATTGTAACTCTGGTTTAACAGTCTGAGTGATTTGATCAGTAATATTTTCCTGAGTGAGTAAGAGCGTATCTCTACTACTTTCTAAGAGAGCGAGTATATCTTGTAAGGGAGTAGATATTTGCTTTTTAATCCATGAATTATATACCTGAAAGCGAAACATATCTTTGTAGCGAGAGTTAGTAATAGTACTTTTAAGCTCGAGTACTTGTACAACAGCGTCTTGAGCCGAATCATTGATACTTTCAATCCCTGCATTTATATCAAGAAGTAATCAGTCTTTCCAGTCATTTTCCCTAGCTCTGAGCAAAAGTGATTTGAGAGTATCCTTTTTGTCTCTTATTTCTTGGGAGCTAATATCTACACTTCAAAAAAGTTGATTAATTTTTATAACACTGGCTCAGCGTTTCATCAAATACCAAGTATTTACCTTTGTGATAAGTTTTCAAAGTATGAGTAGAAATAATACTCAAATGAAATACACACTTGCCATAATAGCAATATATGCAGTATAGAGAGCTATGATTACTAATATTCATCATACAGAATCTTTATCATTTCGAGAAAAACTCCTTTTTTCAAACATAGAAAAAATTACTTTATATCCTCAAAATAATTGCTCTGTTACATCCTGCATAAGTCATTTTTTTGAACTATGGAGCTTAGACTCTCAAAACAGCTCTTCTTCAAAAATATTTCAAACATGGTCGAGATCCTTTTTCATTCAAGAAATATCTGAGAGTTTATGTATTTTTCATCCTAGCGAAATACTACTATCAGTCATAACTACAAATGCAGATTTAGAGAGAAGTCTTGAGCGTTTGATAGAAAGTAATAGGAGATGTAAAAATATAATTAAAACTCCTAAAAATATAGTAACAAAAAATACTATTATATTTAATCCAGAAATAAATCATGCAAGCACAGCAATGATTGCAAGAGGAATTCACGCAAATTTTAAGACTCGAAGAAAATCTCTTTCTATTGAGAGTTTTACTTCATCAGGGCTAATCCATTTATAGAGATGAAATCAACGCTCATTAATATCCTCCTGTATCTTTTTAGGAATATGAATAACTTCTGGTCCCTGATTTTCGTCTGTATGTTTTCGTGTTTTCATAATTTTAACCCACCCCCAACCCCTCTCTTTTCAATAGAGGGGAGCAAATTTGCAGCCCCTTCCTCTTGAAAAGGGGAAGGATTCAGGATGGGGTTTTGTTTATTTATTAATCTGCGCAGCTAATTCCTCTTGAGATTTACTTGAAAGTACTTTGACACTATCAAGTCTTCATTTTGCTTCATTGAACGCTTCTTGTTCTGCTCTTGCTTCAATTTCTACTTGAGCTCTATAACTTTCTATTTGGTCAAAATGATTTTTTAGTTTTGTAACATTTTCTACAAATACAGAAGCTGAAAGTACAGGTTTACTTGAAAGTTCTTCAGATCTCTTCGCAGAGTCTATAGCTTTGTCTGTTAACTCCGATGACATTTTATCAATGGTTTCACCCATAACATTGAGCGCTTTCATACTCGCATCAAGTGCTTTTTGAGAAGATGTTTCAATAAGTGCTGTTGAGAGAAGCGTCTTAAAAATAGGTCTACTAGAACTCATCGCAAGAGAGAGTTTTGATGCGCTATCAAGTCTCATAAGGAGTCTTTTTCTAGCCATTTCTAGGTTTCCAATAAGAACTACCAGGTTAGAAAGAAAATATTCTACATTTCTGAGGAACATGTCATATTTCAATTTTTCATCTTCATCTGTTACCTGCTCTGCTTTAATTTTGAATTCATCTAGCTTTTCTGCAAGAAATTCTTTATAGGCTACTACTTTTCCTAAATTTCCTTCAATTCCTGTTAAAAATGCTTTTTGCATGTCTATAGAAGTGTTGAGAGATGTATTTGATATATCGAATCAGTCAAATATAGCTTCAAGCTTTTCTTCCATTGATTTTATATTGAACTTTGCTTCATCCCACTTTGAGTCAAGCATATTTGCGAGTGATGAAACCAGAGGGATTGATTTCGCTACTCTCATAACAACTCCATCCGTATTAATGATATCTTTATAAACAGATTGCACATCTTTATTCATTTCTGCGAGCTCCTGAGATACAGACATAATTGGGTCAGCATCAATAATAGCAGCAGTTTCAGATATTATACTATCAAGTGGAGCTGTAATCTTTTCACCTATTTGACGAAAATCAGTAGCTTCTCGAAATGTTTGTTCAACCTGTGTTCTATCAGCTGCTGAGAGCTCAATTTTTTTAGTATTCGATACTAAAACACTTTCTTTCACACCGCTGTCATCTGTTCGTATTTGGGTAGACATAATAAACTTTTTATAAAAATATTATACTCTGCAGCCCTCACTCCTGAATCCTCTCTCCCTTGGGGGGAGAAAGGGGCTGCAAGATTCATTCATCAAGTATAGTAGAAAATAACATAAAAGGGAAATTATTTTTTCATTGCTCTATACCTTTCAAAATCCACTGATATAGCTCACTCATTAAACCATTCTATCATGCGAGTTTCATAAGGAAAATAGAATAAGTGGGGCATTTTTGCTGGGATTTCAAAAATTCAATTTTTTGGAAAAATATAGGACACAACATCTTCTCATCATTTCTCTATAGTGAGTTCACACTTTCCTGATAATATAATATATTTTTTATCTGCGTCATAGATTTTTCATCCACGATACTTTCAAGCTTTCGTAAAAATATCGTAACATGTTACTCATAATGAAGTAGTAGTATATAATTCTCAAGCGTCATTTATTTTGTGTGTATGTGTCATGATTGTTGTGTGCTTACTTATTAATCATAATTCCTGTAACTTCATTTGAGCTTGGGTCAAGATAATGTTTGAATCATCATTTTTCATAAAATGGAATAGTTCATGGTTCATAACTTAACCATATTTTTTCATAGTTTTCTAATAAATAGCTAAGAATCTTAGAACCTAAATTTTTTCATCTATGGCTTGGAGAAATAATAAGGTACACTAATGATTTATATCACCTTTCTTGTAAGTGCATTTTATGTTTTACTTTATTCTTTGAACTAAACTTATTTACAAAAATATCGGTTGATACTATTGCTCATCATAAAAAAATTCAATCTTCTTGTGCAATTATAATATCACTCTCATTAATGTTTTTCTTGTTAGAAAAGTGTTCTCAATGAAAATCTTCTTTAAAATCATTAGTCCAGAGTGTTTTAATCAGGTTTTCATATTCTAGTGTGAGCTTGTTATAGTGTGATATTTTGATTACTTCCATAATTTCAATGTTATTTTTTAATGAGTTCTATACTTCATCCTTCGTCTACAAAGCGTTTCACGAGAGTTCTGATTTTTAAATACTGAGCAGGAGAGAGCTCTGATTTATAATCGGACTCTATAAGCTTGTATGCTTTTTTGAGCTCTCAGGGTTTAAACTCTGTTTTTTTGTAGGTATTGGTAATGAGTTTTGCTATTTTAATAAGATTTTCAGCGCGTAGTTGCGTGGGTTTTTCTTGTTTATTGATACTCAGTTTTACAGAGGAAATTCATGAGACATCTATTTTTTCTATATCTCTTTGAACGGTACTTTTAGTCTCTGTTATTTCTTGAGGGAGCTCAGAGATTTTATTTGTTTTATGTTTTTCGTAAGAGTCTTTATTGTTTTTAGGAAAGAGATTGGAAAGTTTAAATTCATTATTTAAATTATTTCAGAATTTTTTGCTGTACATGGTAGAGAGTGTAATCATGAGTATTCATACTACAATGAGAGCAATAACTCTGGAAACAGTATCATCAACACTTACCCATATGTCATAGAGTAAGACCTTAGAAGCTGTAAGAGTAATCAAATACAGACCTAAAGTTCTCACGTAGAGAACATCTTTTGCTATACCATACCATGTCATTCCAAAAGCTAGTATTCACCAATAGAGTGTCACCATAAATGTAATCCCAAATATTTGATATATATACAATGTTGAAAGCATGAATAGATATGATAAGAATACTATAAAGAGAGGTTTATTTTCTATAGTTCATTTTCTCAGGTAATTGTATATAAATGGAAGAGCGTACATACCAACAACGAGCGTTGAAACTCAGAGATTCATATCAGCAGTTTCCAAGTGAGAAGCAAAGAGTAATATATGTGTTCCCATCAAAAATACATAACTTGATAGGTGTACTTGTTGTAATCACGCTCATGACATTTTTTCATACACGACTCATAATATCATAATAATCACTGAATAGTAGAGGAGTGAGAACCAGTCACTTGTTATCCCTAATACATTGTGTCCCCAAACTGCGAGCAATATCATTGCGATAACATGAGCAATGTTGTATACCCATATAAATTCTACTTCAAGATACGAAGTCTTATCTGTATTTTGCGTAAAGAGGAGACTCGTAATACACGAGATGAAAATAATGAATCACGCTATAATCATACTATAGCTTTGAACTGGATCGAGCGAATGTGCGAGCATCAATACTCAGAATATAAATATCACAAGTCATAAGACTGATGTTCTCAGAGATTTTTGAGTATAAGCATAAAAGAACAAAATAAGTGATTGAAGAAACAGTAATACCGTTCCAATCTCTAAATATTCATAAAATAGAGCTGAAATAATTGCCATTGGAATAATATACATAGCAATGGTCTTTTCCTGTATATTTACTTTTGAAATATTATAAGATATAAACAAGAATGATATAAGTGCCCAATATGATGTTACCATGAAACTTGATCCAAAAATATGATAGAGATATAAAGTTGAGAGTGAGAGCATGTATCAGAGAAAGACGTAGAATAAATTCTCATTTCTTACGACTCAGTTTTTCACATAATCATATACAAAGGGGAGAGAGTATATTCATGCTATGATAGTAGAGATTCATACTCTCAAGTTATCACTTCAAGCGTCACTAAAGAATGCTAGTATATGTACTCACATACAAGCTACATACGCTACAAGATGAACTTTCTGTAATCATGCAGAGAGTAATTTTTCATATATAACTCAAAGAATCATGATAAATGAAGAATAATACAGAAGAGAAAACCAGGTATCAGATATTCCAATAACCCTATGTCCCCAAATAAGCAAGAATCACATTCATATAACATGTAATACATTATGCGTCACAGTTAACTCATTTCATAAATAAGAAGTTTCTTGTTGAGTAGTAGGTTTTATAAATACTAGGTTGAGAATAAAAGAAACTAGCACTATTACGAATGTAACCAGCATCCCGTATGTTCATGCTGCTGCTTGAGAAAATATCAGTGTTATATCTGTAAAATCTACAAACTTTATAACTCATATCAGCAGAAGTACGAGTCATACAAAGGCTACTTTTTTTGATTTAATTCTTGATGCTAGGTAAAATAATACATTTGCCTCTAGGAGCCAAGCGATACAAACGACTTGTTTTTGCTCAGCGAATACAAATGCTATAGCGAGCGTAAAGAGTGATACTCAGAGAGAGAAAATACTATAAATAAGATTTTCGTAATCTTTATTAATAGAGATATTTTTTATCCCAATACTCTGAGCTAATACATATGTCACTATCGCGTATATAGCTGAGAGTCAGAAAAAGCATAGTCATTGCACTGCTTGCGTAGAATACTCATTTCAAAATACAAATATCATAAGTATTAAAAAGAGAGAACCTGATATGAGACCTGAAATAGTATTGCCAATATTTTCTGCGAGTAGCTTTTTAGGTTGCAATAGTGCTATTCCAATATTCATTACTCAAAATACAATAATGATAAGAGAGGCTATGAGTATATTGCCATCTAACAAGCCATTTTGAAGTAAAACAGGAGTGAGCGTGAGTATTGTCCCAACAGTTCCTATACTATAGAGGTATACTCATCTATGCATTGTGATATAGCAAAATGCCATGAGCGTAAGACTTGATGCTCACATGACAGTAAACTGCAGAGGAGTGAGTATTTCTCATCAGAGTACTCACATACATCCTATGAGAAAGAATATTCCTGCAATAAGAAACTCAAATGCGTACATGTATTGTTTTTTAAAAACAGTAGATACATATAATCACACAGCTCAAAGTGTATTGATACATAAGAGTTTTGTCACCCATCATGACCCATCACTCCACGGAGCTATAAGTATGAGAATTGCTGCAAAAACGAAAGAAAGAGGGAAGAGTACTTCATCCTTTTTCTTATATGCCATAAACATTGCTCCAAAGGTAACTATCATTGTATATCACAAAAGCGTATATGGCTCAGATTATGATTCTCATAATATAAATGGATTTATATATGCGACAACAAAAGCGAAAATAAGGAGTGGTCGAGAGTTATATATTTGTGACGTAGCAATAGCAAGTAGCGTATTACATAT
>JAWUVV010000017.1:0-11060 GCA_034112165.1 Candidatus Altimarinota bacterium | reverse complement strand
ATGACAACAAAAACACAAGAACTTCCAGATTATTGGTCAATATACAAGGCTATAAACTTTAAAAGATTTTCTACTAACCGGCACTATATTGATGCGAAGACTGGAAAAGAGATGGAGTATAATTTTGTGAACGGAGATATGATTCAGGAAAGTATTTTCTTGCAGGTATTCTCTGCTATTATGTGGATGAGTCCAGCATTTTTGATAGTTGTAATATCAGCTCTTTACCTACAAGTTACTGCTTATAGTATGTTTATCGGTATATTTTTTGTGATAGGCTACCACTTTGCTGCGATGTACTTTGTCATTAGAGGACCATATCTCACCGTAAAACCAATTAAGAAAGGACTCTTTTCTCGAAAATAATTCTTTGCTGGAGATGAGTAAATCACTATACTAGAGTTCAATATTATTTGAACTCTTTTTTTATGAAAAAAATCAAGGTATCTATTAAAGATGAAAATACTTTAGTATTACTAGAAAATGCTCTGCAGTGAGATATTATTGATTTAACATCTCTGCATGACGTAGATATTGATACATCTACTATAAAAAACGTTGTTCAATCAATTAAGAAAGATAAGCTTGATGCTGAAGTTAAAAAACATACCCAAGAAATAGAAAATGAGTTCCATCATAAATTAAGCCTACAGGAAAGAGACTTAGCTGAGAAAGCAAAAGAAGAGCTCAACAAGAAAGAGAGTACTATTACTCAACTACATTCAGAATTAAAACATATTTCAGAAAAAGCTGAGAGAGAAACTGAGTTAAAATTACTCAAAGAGAAGCAAAGGATAGAAGAACAGTATCAAAAGCAGCTCAAAGAAAAAGAAAATGAGCTGAGTAAAATGAAACACGAAAAAGAGTTTAGTGAGGAAAAACTAAAGGGCGAACTCAAAGCAAGTCAAAATGAACTGGTTCATCAAAAAGAAATGAAAACAAAAATGAGTACAAAAATGGTAGGAGAATCACTCGAGCTTCATTGTGAAAATGAATTTAATAGAATTCGCTCTATCGCTTTTCCAAATGCTGAGTTTTGAAAAGATAATACAATTTCAGAGATAGGTACAAAAGGAGATTATATATATAGAGAAATGGATAGTCAGGGAAATGAACTGCTATCAATCATGTTTGAAATGAAAAATGAAATTGAAACTACTGCGATAAAGAAGAAAAATAGTGATTTTTTCAAAAAATTAGATAAAGATAGAAATGAAAAAAAGTGTGAATATGCAGTGTTAGTAAGTTTACTTGAAAAAGATAATGAATATTATGATGATATTGTAACTGCACATGAATATAAACTGATGTATGTCATTAGACCCCAACATTTTATAACTATTATTGGTTTCTTGCGTCAGGCAAACACTAAATCTCAATCTCTGCAAAGTGAAATCTATAGACTCAATAATCAAAATATTGATGTTTCAAATTTTGAATCTAATATGAATGATTTCCAAGAAGCTTTTTCAAAAAATTATAATTTGGCATCGAAACAGTTTGCAAGCGCTATAGATGAAATTGATAAGACTATTGATCACTTACATAAAGTAAAAGAGAATCTGTTGAAATCTGATAATAATCTACGACTGGCAAACAATAAAGCTACAGATCTTTCTATTAAAAGACTCACCAAAGATAGTCCTAGCATGGCTAAAATTTTTGAGCAGCAAAAGTAATATTAAATAAAATCTATGAAACTCAAGAATGTATATAAAATGGGAATTGTATTCTCGCTATTTTTCGCTGTAGTTCCACTACTTGGAATTATTATCGCAAATATTGTCGCGCTGTTTTGAGATTGCGGAATAGTGACGCAGGCTATCGTTCCAAAGTGTCCGCTATGAGACGTAGTATATAGTCTGTTTGTTATAACGTGGGTTACTATAGCGACCCTCCCGCTTGGATTATTTTTTGCGTTTATTTTCTGGCTCTTATATCTTTCAGTGAGAAGGAGATAAAGCATTCGCGACCCCGGAGTCGTGTGATTTTTATTAGTAACTTGACTCCGGGGTCAATGAATAAATATGAAAAAAACAAAAATCATCGCAACACATGGACCTGCTCTCAAATGAGAAGCAGATTTATTGAGGCTCTATGATGCTGGGGTAAATATTATTAGGTTCAATTTTTCACATGCGCAATATGAGAGTGTGAGAGAGGTACTCAAAGATATGAGAGTGAATAATAGAAGCGGCCGAGCAGCTCTTTCTATGCTTTTAGACACGAAAGGTCCTGAGATTAGAACGTGAGATTTAGAAAATAAACAAGATTATAACACGGGAGATATATTTAAATTTTACATAAAACAAGAGGCTTTTATAGAGGATGGCTCAGCGCTCTTTTGTGATTATCCACATCTTGGAGAAGATGCATATATCGGGCAGGTTATTGATGTTGATTCATGATTATTTCAAATAGAAGTTTTAGAAATACATAGTGAGTATTTAAGTGTAAAGGCTCGTAACGATGCTGTCATAGGTTCAAGGAGACATGTAAACCTCCCAGGAATCAGGCTTAAAATGCCAGGGATAACTGATAAAGATAGGGAAGACGTAAAATTTGCTGTTGAAGAATCTATGGATTTTATAGCAATGAGCTTTGTGCGTAATAAAGCAAACGTGGTGGAGCTGAGAGAATATCTAAAACAGCTATGAGGAGAAAAAATAAAAATTATTTCAAAAATAGAAAATCAAGAGGGAATAGATAATCTCACAGAAATTATTCAGGCAAGTGATGGGATTATGGTAGCTCGTGGAGATTTAGGAATAGAGGTTCCAATAGAAAAACTCCCAACATACCAAGCTGCTATGGTAAAAGAGACTCTTGCTGCAGGAAAGTTTACTATTATAGCGACGCATTTGCTTGAGTCTATGATAGAAAACCCGTTTCCAACTAGGGCAGAGGTGAGCGATATATATAATTCAGTAATGCAACGATCTGACGCTATTATGCTTTCTGGAGAAACAGCTGCTGGAAAATATCCAATTAAATCAGTAGAGGTTATGTCTGCAACCGTATTGGAGGCAGAAGCAAATATTGATGTTTTGCATAGAGATTTTTCACAAGAGTGATTGACCCTCAGAGATATAGAAAAGAAAGCTCTTATAAAATCAGCAATCTATGCAGGAGAGGAGCTATGAGTAAAATGACTCTTTATATTTACTAAATCAGGGAAACTCGCTCGTCTCGCGTCGAGTTTCCGGCCGAATATCTCTATATACGCGTTTACGATGCACTTGCAATCAGTTGCATATATGAATGTTCTCTATTGAGTAAATCCATATCTCCTTAATAACTGGGATGAAAAATTTACAGAAAATATTTACAGTGCCATCAATATTTGTAAATCAGAGTGAGTTTTGAAACTAGGAGATACAATCATGATTGTAAATGATATACAAAAATGAGATAAAGAAATCCCAATTGTGGAGCTTATGGAAATTACGTAAAAAAAGAGAACATTTGAGGCTGTCTCAAAATAGTGAAACTATAATAAAATAACAAATCGAGTTTAGCTATTGTCGTCACAAGAACTATTTACAATTATATAAAATCCTGTTATAAAAACAGGATTTTTGTATTAATAAGACAGCCTCCTGATGGCTTCTCTTTAATTAGTTTGAAATTACATATTGTCAGAGATTGAGAGTATTTTCAAGAATTGTTGTATAACTCTCTGTATTTACTGAGTATTTGATTCCATTTCTTGCGAGTCTGAAATTTGCTTGAGTACTTGTTTGAATTCTAATTTCAGAGAGATTAGCTTCCCCAGTAAGTGGTATTTCAAGGGTTCCTGAAGTAATGGGAATACTTCCTCAAGCAGTAATATTTATACCATTAGTATTAAATATACTTATATTTCCTGAACCTGTAAGAGAGCTAACTTCTAGGGTTATGGAATCTAACACAATATCCTGACATATTCCAAGTAGTGCACATAGTGGATCTCCTTGCTCTGAAATAATTCTTATAGTTGCATTATTGTCATCTACATTAAAAGTATCTATTACAGAAGGAGTTATGAGTGCAGGTACTATACTCGTTCTCGTAGATTGAAAGTTGTTTATTGTAGCATTATCTACAATTCTACCTGTTTCCACTCACTGCATACTATCTAGAGAGATAGAATTCATTGATATATTATTTACTAATTGGCTCGATTCTGATGTATTTAATTGCAGAGCAAGTTCACTCGTAATCTCTCCAATTTCTAATTGGGTTATATCATTGAAATATATTACATCATTGTCCAATGCCCCACTTGAACTTACGACTATACCGTTGAGTAGTAAATCAAAAGATTCAGTCATGATATTTAGAGTTCCTGACTCTGTACTTAGTCATATTTCAACTCGTGAAACGCCTACTGCTTGATTACGAGCTCTTACATCAAATGAACCGACCACTATAGAATCTCCAGGGAGAATCTGTTTATCAAATTCATTGTCTTCATTTGCAAGGTCGTAAACGAGTGTTGATATCTCTCCTGGAGTTACTGAACCACCACCACTAGACGAACCACCACTAGAGTATCCTTTTCCATTGATATTTAAAAATGTCTCGAAACTACTTCAATAATTTATTGTGACTTGTTTTCAGTCTATCTCATGAAAAATTTTCATTTCCACAAAATATGTTCCTGGATTGTGTTTATTTGAAGCATCATCTGTATCGGGGATTTCAAATTCAACATTTTTTGTGTTAATTATTTCCTTTGAAAGTGATTTTGTGAGAGTTGTAATTTCAGAAGTATTATCTTTATTTATAAGTGTTAACTCAGCCTGTATAACAGTATCACTGTTGAGGTACTGCTTAAGCTCTGGAGACACATCCCATAGAACTCGAACTTTTCTAGGAATATTACTATTTCCATCATATGCAGGGTAAAGTTGTATATTAAGTTTTTGGTAAGAAAGATTACTTGGAGTTACTTCTTCAATCTTTCAAGTGGTTATATTATTTTTTACTTCTTTAATATCGGATTCTTGAACTAGGGTTTTATTATCTGTTGTTTCTGCTTTTTTCTCTTTAATATCAGGAGTTATATTTTTCTGCGATGCTCGTTTACTTTTTCTATTTTTTTTGACTACACCAACCCTTGAACTTGCTTGATTCTCTATATATGACAGTAAACTTGTATCTTCAGAACTTAAATTTTTTCATTCTTTTTGAAGAATTTTCAGTTTAATAATGATGAAATTATACCTTTTAATCTTTTGAATTTCAGTTTTTCCAGAAAGTGATGTATCGACTTTTTCAAATAGGCCATTAACTCTCTGCGTCATTTTAGTATCAACTTCGGCTCAAAACACTTGAGAATTACTTATGCATAGGATACTTACTAAAAATACTGTTACTCAATAATATAGATACTTCATGTTGTTACACGTTATAATATAAACTCATCGATTTGAGTGATACTTAAATTAAAGCATTATATTTATAATATGTCAAATAATTGAATATCTTAAGAAATTGCAGAACTCCCAACTCTCACCACATCGATTCACTCCTCTAAAGCTATCTCATAATCTCTCGAAGTTCCGGCTGATATAAGTCAGTCTGGAATATAAGTATCTCTCAAGGATATAAGCTTTTTACATTCATCTCTTTTTTGCTGCTGATGTACATCTGCCGATCACATCCCAGAGATTCAGATAATTTTCAGGTTTTTGAAAACTTTGCAAGCTTGCAAGAAATATGGGAGATTACTTTCAGAAATTCCATTTTCTTTGCTCTCATCTAGATTTATTTGTATAAACGCAGTAATAGGGAGTCACTGATTTTCTATTTTTAGAGCGTGTTTGAGACTTGAAAGTGAATGTATAGTAGAGCAATACTTTACTATTTCTCAGATTTTCTGTGATTGAATATTTCCAATAAAGTGAACATGTTTTCTAGGGAGAGATTTCTCTTGTATGGTTTCTATTCTATTTTCTCACAGGCCAAAAATAATATCAGGAAATTTCTGGGTAGCCGTTTCATATATATCTAAAGTTTTTTGTTTGTCCCAATATTTAGTAACTATGAGGATTTTTTTTTGCACTTTTTGTACGTTTTGAAAAACTTTAGTATTGAGCATGTTGTATTTTTTATAATTTTTTCTATACTCAAAGTATATTAATTCTCTTACAAAACACAAAGATGATACTTTCAAATATGGATTATGTTCCTGGTAAAACGGTTTCTACGCATTTCGGAATTGTAAATGGTTCAACAGTGCGGGCAAAAAATGTTGGACGTGACTTTATGGCTGGGCTGAAAAATATTTTTGGATGAGAATTAAAAGGGTATACGGAGCTTTTGAATGAATCTCGAAAAGAAGCGATTCAAAGAATGATAGCAGAGGCAGAGGAGATGGGGGCAAACGCTGTACTTAATATTCGTTTTTCTACTTCATCAGTATCAGCAGGGGCATCAGAGATCTATGTCTACGGAACCGCAGTCAAAGTGTAATATACTTCAGATTACGTCGTTAGCTGCGAATAAAATTCACTCATCGTACACTTGTACGACTCGCTAAAATTTTTTCTTGCTGCCTCGTACTCTTTTGTATATTCAACTTTGATTCTTAGAGTATTATTTCAAACTAAAATTATCCCATGGATTTTCTCATATTTATCATACTCATCTTGTTATGACTCTTTTTTTGAAAAAGAGCAGAAAAAAAGCATTATGCGTCTATTGTAGAGCGCGAAGAAACGTATAAAAACATCGTAGTCTTGTCAGACAAGGATTTAAAATCGCTTCAACACCCTCAGAGTGAATGAATGCTTATTGTTGAGGGAACGGTAGTATCTATAGATGCGTTTAAAAAACTCATGGCAAGTTTTGTAAATATCTTTGGTGGACGAATGAAGGCCTATGAATCTCTCGTAGATAGAGCCCGAAGAGAAGCAGTACTAAAAGTAAAGCAACGTGCTGGCAATGCTGGATGCAACGTGATTGTAAATCTCAGACTTGAGACCTCTAGTATTAGTAAATCTACAAAAAATACAGTGTGAGCGGTTGAAGCTATTGCCTACGCTACTGGAATAAAAGTTACATCTCCATGAAAATAGAAAATACACTGGGAGATAATATTCTAGAAGTTTTCTCTACGCACCCAATGACGCAGCTCCGACTCTCTCGGGCTGAAAAATATATCAAAAAGATGTGATATCAGCAGGGAAAGTGTAGCCCTATTTCTTTATAAAATCTATGTCAGATATCAAACAACAAATTCTTGAAGAACTTCTCACCATCCCAAAGTGAAAGGTAATGACCTACAAAACTATGGCTGATAGATTTAAAGTACATCCTCGCAAAGTATCTATGACTATGAAATATAATCTTGAGCCAGAGGTATATCCATGTTATAAAATCATTGCGCACTCTGGAAAACTCGGAGGATATAGTGGCTCCAATGGTACTCACGGAAAGGTGCAGAGACTCAAAGATGATGGAATAGAGCTCGTGGATGGAAAGGTGCCAGTAGAATATATTATATAAATGAGTAATCCAGAAATACACATTACAAAATCATGGAGGAAATCTATTTCTCTGCGTTTTGATAAAAATGGAGCTCTGCAGGTCAAAGCGCCAAAGTTTATGTTGCCATGACAAATAGAGAGTTTTTTGTTAAAAAATGCATCCTGGATTGAGAAACATTTTTCAAAAATTAAGCTCAGACAAGAAAATAAAAAGTATTATTTATTTGGAGAAGAGTTAGAAAACTGGGAAGAAATAAAGGATTTAGAAAAATATTATAAAAGTGAAGCAAAGTCCTATATAGTTACGCGCTGCAATGAATTAGCTCAGGAATTTTGATTTACGCATGCGGGAATTAGAATAACCTCTGCCACTACTCGCTGGGGGAGCTGTAGTAGCAAGAAGACTCTTAATTTCTCCTATAGGCTCATCATGTCTCCACCAGAGTGCGTGGATTATGTTATTATCCATGAGCTCTGTCATCTCAGGCAGATGAATCACTCAGCAAAGTTCTGGAAGGAGGTTTCTGATATTATGCCAGAATACAAGGAGCAGGAGAAACATCTCAAATCTGAGGGCTGGAAATATGTTATTTAATATTGAATTAATGCAACAAAAATAGTATAATCTGACTGTAAAGAAGTTTTATGCAATAAACTTGTAGAGCGTATATATTTTGTATATACTATAATTATATTAGTTTTTAAATATAATACATATGACCTACTCAAATGATTTTGAAGCAAAAGTTTTACAAGAACTCACATCACTCAATAGTAGATTCGACTGATTCGAGTGAAGATTCGATGGATTAGAGTGAAAATTTGACTGACTCGAGTGAAAATTTGACTGACTTGAGTGAAGATTTGACTGACTTGAATGAAGATTTGACTGACTTGAGTGAAGATTTGACTGACTTGAGTGAAGATTTGACTGACTTGAATGAAATTTTGACTGATTCGAGTGAAGATTTGACTGACTCGATGCAGAGCTGAAGTGAATTAAGACTAAAGTCTGAGAACTTGACGATAAAATAAGTATCACGAATGCAAAACTCACGAGAATAGATGATAAGATAGATGATCAAACGACAGAGCTGCGAGCAGAAATTCGTACTTCTAATCAATATATTGGTCAGGCATTTGCTCACATTACTGATTTTAAAAATGCTACTTCAAAGTAGCATTTTTTGTTTTCAGAGTATTTAAAATATACCATATAGTTTCTCACAATGATTTAACAAGTATTGTCAAAAACTTGTTCACAATATATGTAAAAAATCTCTATAATCCTCTCTCAATTCTCTCCTCAAGGAGAGATGAAATCACATCCACCTGTATTTTATCGTATCGTCTATTGACTATAGATATTTTTTAAGTTATTAAAGTCTTATAAAATACTTATAAGAAGAATCAAGGCTTTTTTGCTATTTCAAGGTTATATATAAGAATAAAATGAGTAAAAAAAGACGTGAAATATGACCAGTTTTTTTGAAACACCAAATCTATTTTAAGATATTGTTTTGACGAAAGTACGTATACTAGTTATAATGTAGGTATATACTAGTTTTTAATTATACAAGTTTGACTCCAAAAGCCCCAAATGAAGCATGAGAGAATTGTGAAATTATCTCTGGTAATGACAGATGAGCTATTTTAGCGAGTACAATTAGACTTCTTTCAGCAGCAGCAATAGCTTGCACACTTCAAATGAAACCTCAAGAAGCTTATGCAGAGGAAATATCTACTATTCAAACTGTTGGATATGTTCCACCAACTTATTCTTCATTATGAAACGTAACGAATCTTTCTGAAGCAGAATACAATGATGTTGTAAACTCTTTCATTGCGTCAATTGATTCAATGCCAGAGAGATGAGATACAGAAGTTATTAATGGAATTACAGCTGTACAAATACTCCAATGAATTAAATATTCATGAAATCTTGAAGCTTTATTTGATAGTCTCATCCAAGAGTACAGTAATAATGGATGAGATGCACGTGCAGCTCTTGAAGCATTATATTCATCAATGAATGACGTAGAAAGGATGGCAGTAGATCATGCTCAGGCCATTTGACTTGGAAGAGAAAGATTTATAGATAACACGCTTTTATACAATCCATCTTACACAGAAGGACGACTTGAAAGAGCTCCAATAGATGTTAAAATGCAGCGTGCTTGATTGAGTTTTGATCATAATATACAAGCAATACTGAGAAATGATCCTGACGCACTAAATTTTGACTGACTTGTTGATTTTGTAGAATATACCGAAGGTTTTGTAGAAGCATATCTTATGAGTGATTTATTTGCTTGAGAGTTTCCACAACACTTTTTAGAATGAGCAATTAGAATTATAGAATCAGCAGAGCGAACGGCAGAGTCAGCAGAGCGAACGGCAGTACTTGAAGTGGAAGGAGAGAGACTTGCGGAAGAAAGTAGATTATTATTTGAACAATTTCGAAATAAAGTTGCTCAAGCAAGATCTACTATGTAATTTTGACATAGGTATACAAAATATGTTACAATGATAGAGATACTATTTCTCTATCATTTTTTTTATGTGAAATTTTGAATCACATATTCCAGAGCTCGAAGCAGATACTCCACAAGTAGAGTCAATATCTGCTGATTTAGAGTGAAATAATGAAGGAGAAAATTTAGTTCCAGCAAATGTAGAAGAAGTACTTCTCGATGAATATAGTTGGGATAGTGAAAAATGAAATCAACAAGAAGAATATCAAAAATTTCAAGACTTTCTAAAACATAATCCTGATATTTCACAGCAATGTATTGATTTGATTTCATCAGAAGATCCAGATAAAATAGCTGACTATATATATCAAAATGGTTTTATTATAAATCATGATACCTATCAAGTATTTTTACAATCTTTTTGAATTTCATTAGATCAAGAGAAAGTTGTGGAAGAGCAAGAGCAAGCTTCGGAAGAAGAAGCGCAAGTTTCGGAAGAGGAAGAGCAAGTTTCGGAAGAAGAAGAGCAAGTTTCGGAAGAGGAAGAGCAAGTTTCGGAAGAGGAAGAGCAAGCAATGGATGTTCAAGAGCAAACTATAGAAGTTACATGAATAGAAAAATTCAAAAATTTATTTGATGGAATAGATGTATGAAGTTTAGATATTAGTTCTTTAGATAGATTACTTTCTGCTACAGAGAATACTGATACTAGTGAAGAAAGAAAAGATGCTTTAAAAGAAATAGAGTCGTTTTTCGAAAATTTGGAAGATGATGCTGCAAGCTTTGATAAAATCGCTAAAAGTTTCGACACACAATGAGATGCCGAGTATCAGGAATATCGAGAATATGCTATTTCTCAAAATGTTTGATTAGAATCTCAATTTATAAGATATGAAGCATCAAGATGAATTAATTCTCCAGCTCCAGAAAGTCAGTTACATAGAGCGCAAATAGCAGCTGGACTTAATAATAATCCACTTGCTGCAGAGAAATACGGTCAGTTTATGGAAATCCAAGAGGGAAGTAATATTACAGTTATGAATATTTGAGTAGAGCCACCAAGCAGAGAAGTATGAATTTCGGGAAGTCCTATGAGACTGGAGAGAAACGT
>JAWUVV010000016.1:0-13581 GCA_034112165.1 Candidatus Altimarinota bacterium | reverse complement strand
TCCTCCCTATTGTAAACACTTCCCAACTTGCAGTGAGTATATGATAGAAGCAATACAAAAAAAATGAGCCTTTTTCTGACTCATTAAATGAACAGGACGAATCCTAAGATGTAATCCATGGAGTAAAGGAGGAGTAGATTTGGTGGAGAAAGAGAAATAGCTTGCATTTCACAATATTTTCATATAATACACAAGCCTCGCTAAAGGAAGTCTAGGACTAAATCATAGCAATCTGCTATTTTAAGAGAAAAGACGCGATTACCTTTTATTTTTTTATTATAACATTATGGCTGGAAAGAAATATAGAAAAGCTACTGAGTTCCTCAAAGAAGGAATGGAATATAGGGTAGATGAAGCAGTTGAGCTTCTAGAACAAACAAATACTGTTAAGTTTGACCCTACAGTTGAGATTCACTTCAACCTGAATCTTGACCCAAAGCACGTTGATCAAATGATCAGAACTACTGGTAAACTTCCAAACGGAACTGGTAAAACTCTTAAAATCTGCGCATTTACAGATACTGTTCCTGCTGCTGACCTACTAAAAGCTGGAGCTGTTCAAGCTGGTGGTGAAGACCTTCTTGCTGATATCGCCGCTGGAACTGTTGCTCTAGACTTTGATGTCTGTGTTGCTACTCCATCAATGATGAGACACCTAGGTAAAGTTGCAAGAGTACTTGGACCAAAAGGACTTATGCCTAATCCTAAAACAGGAACGGTTGGTGAAGACCTTGTTGCTGTGGTAAAAGATATTGCTGGTGGTAAGTTTGAATTCAAAACTGATAAAGCTGGTAATGTTCAGTCTATTTTCGGGAAACTTTCTTTCGGAAAAGAAAAACTTATCGAAAATCTGAATGCTTTCTTACAATTAATCCAAGAGGTTAAACCTACTGGATCAAAAGGAAAATATATCAACTCAGTAGTCGTTTGTAACGCTATGGGACCTGGTATTAAAATCAATATGAACAGCGACGAGAAAAAATAGTCAAAATTTCATTACAATAAAAAATCTCAGAATTAATTCTGAGATTTTTTATTGTCATCTTTCTCTGAATCTCCTTCTTTCTACGAAAGACAGAGGGCTACAAAAAATTATTTCTTAATTATTTTATCGAGTGTTTGCATTTTGAGAAGACTATTAAATCCTCTTTGGAGATTTCAGAGTACATCTGTAGTATAACAATCGTTTTTCTTTTCGCAGTAAATATCCTTAGTACAATCCGTCAGTCAAATTTCCTCTCCTACGGCAAGAAATATATCATAAAGAGAGATTTGATTTGCATGCATACCAAGCATTACTCCCCCTCCTCGTCATTGTTTTGCGATAAGAATTCCTGCTTTATGGAGATCCGGAATAATACGACGGAGACACGTTTCACTCATCCCCTGAGATGCAACTATTTCACGTATTTGCACCAGTTCATCCCTATCTGCAATATAACAAAGAGCTTTCAATGCATCGTCTCATGTTTGGGATAATTTTATCATAGTTTTATAATACTAATATATCATCAAATACATCATGTTTTCCATCTGAGAGATATGTATGCAGAGCATTTCGGGTAGTTAATAATCCAAGTACAGACGCATTTTTTCGTCTTTCAGATATTGGCATTCAAACAAGTTCTTCTATATAAGAATATCCCATATTAAATATTTCTGATACTTTGAGTCAGATAATACTCTCACCAAACACGCTCGCGCAGGCTGTTGTAATAATAGCAGTATCGCCCTCAAATGACCACTTTTTAATAGCTCCATGTTCCACAATAATATATACTTTAAGATCATCTCAGCAGGTTCTATTTTCTTCCCAAAATGATACATCAGCATCATCTAAAACTCCTTTATTAGGAGGAGTTTTACTATAATATGTAATGGTCTCATTATACATTATTTACTTTAACTGAATAATTGCTTGTGTAAGGACTTCAAAAAAGAGGTCTAAATCCTGCCGAGTGTTATAAATTTGGAGACTCATGCGACAGGTATGCGTTTGGCCAACATAATCCATAAATGGTTCAGCGCAGTGTTGCCCAGCTCTCACGCAAATATTATTATCAGCGAGGGAGTCAGAAATATCAAAACTATGTATTCACTCTATAGCAAAAGTAAAAACTCAAACTCGATTTTGAGCTTTGCTACTCCCTATGAGCCTAATTTCTGGAATTTTTGAAAATCATATGAGACTATATTCAACGAGTCGTTTCTCTATTTCCTCCATTTTTTTATATCAGCCAATACTTTCAATATATTCAAAGGCTCGCAGCATACTCACAGCTCCTGAAAGATTTGGAGTCCCTGGTTCAAACTTATCTGGAAGTTTTTTACTATGAGTAAAACTTTTTTGTTTTACTTCTCCAATAGCACCTCCTCACGAAAATATAGGCTTGAGCTGAATAAGTAGTTCTTCTTTTGCCCACAGCACTCAAATCCCACTATCAGCATATACCTTGTGACCTGTAAAAAACATTGCGTCACATCATAGTTTCGTAACATCTACTGCAAAGTGTGGAACTGATTGTGAGCCATCTACTATCAAAAGTGGCTTTTTCTTTCCATATCGAGCCTTGAGCATATAAGCTACTTTTTCGATGTCAAAAATCTGCCCCGTTGTATTACTCACATGAGCGAGTGATACAATTTTAACATTTTCATCAAGCTTTGATTTTAGATCAGCAAAATCAATATCAAAGTTTTCGTCTACTGATACAAACTCTACTTCCACTCCATAATCCTCAGAAAGTATAAGCCAAGGAACGACGTTTGCATGATGCTCAACGATAGTCACTACTACCTTGTCTCATTTTTTGAGCATACCAGTTCGCCAGATACTTTGAGAAAGGAGATTCAGTGCGTAGGTAGAGTTTCCTGTATAAATGATCTCTCTCCAACTCTCAGCTCAAATATGCTTTGCTACTATCTTTTTAGAGTCTTCATAGAGTTTTTCTGATATTTCTGATATCTCATAGCTTCCACGATGAATGTTTGCGTAGCTACTTCGTAGGTAGTCAGCAACCCCATCAATCACCATGGCTGGTTTTTGACTCGTCGCAGTACTATCCAAATATACCAAATCCGGGTGCGTTGTGAATATCGGAAAATCTTTTTTAATGCTCATAATTACAAGGTCTTATTAATCAAATCAACTGTTTCTCTTGGATTGCTAATATAATCAAGTCTAATAACTCATTTCTGATCTGGCATATTTCATTCAAGAAAAAACTTAACGTCTCAATATCATAGCATAGATCCAAATATACTATTATATACTCATTCTACTGTTTTAATATTCATAGCTACTATAGATTGTTTACTTGATAGGAGTCAAGTTTGATCAATAATATATACTTTTCATGGCACAGCAAGACTAAAATCTAACTCAAGATTCATAGAAAGTCTTCTATGTTTCGTAATGATAAAACCCGCAAAAATATTAATTCAAAGCTCTAATAACTTCAGTAATATTTGATCCCCTGAATAAAAAAATATCAAGAATACAAGAGTTTCTATAAGGAGTACTATGAGAAAACATGAAACTAATACAGAAATATTAAAAAATTTAATAAAATTTCTGTTTACTACATCATTTTTTTCAATCAGGATATTTGCATCCGTAGAAATTCATATATCTTTGTGTGTTTTTCGGTAATAAAACATATACCAAAAAGTATTAAACAAAAGTAAAAGAGAAATAACAATATATGAAGCAGGGAGAATATATTTTGCAAATATACTCTCAAAATACACATTTCATATATATGCATTTATAATCATTAAAAATATGCCTAAAAGTGCTATAAAACTAAGTTTTAGTGCATAAATCCAAGATCGTTTAATAGGAAGAAAATTCACAACTCATTCATCTCGAAGCTCAATAAGAAGTTTCTTCTCAATATCAAAATCAAGAGAACTAAATATTTTTAAATACAACCTGTGAAATTTTAGTCTCATATTATTTTGATTTTATTCTCTCTAAAATTCTTTCTTTCAATTCATTATATAGAAGCTCCCCCTGCTCAGCAAGCTTCGCTTCCCCCTCAGTTGAGGGGGATTGAGAGGGAGTTATGAGTCCTCAAAAGATTTTTGCAATATAACTCTCAGCTCCAATATGCTTTGCTACTATCTTTTTAGAGTCTTCATAGAGTTTTTCTGATATCTCATAGCTTCCACGATGAATGTTTGCGTAGCTACTTCGTAGGTAGTTAGCAACCCCATCAATCACCATGGCTGGTTTTTGACTCGTCGCAATACTATCCAAATATACCAAATTTGGATGCGTCGTGAATATCGGGAAATCTTTTTTAATGCTCATAATTTTATTTATAAATATCTTTTCTTAGCCCGATTCTATGGATTAAGACAATCTTATTTCCACTATCTATCGAATAAATGACTCTATAATCTCAAACCCTGAGACGAAATCTATTTGATCACTTCGGAGCAAGCCCCCGAACATCCAATGTAGAAGAAAAAGGATTCATTAGAAGTCATTCAATTATATTTTGGACTTTTATTGCGCCAGTTATATCTTTTTGGAGTCTCTTCTTGTCTTTCTTTAACAGAGTCGATATATCATATTGTATACTATACATCTTTCCAAAAATCGTCATGTGAAATAAATGCTGTTTTATTACCAGCTCTATAATTTTTCTCAGATTCACGAATTGCAGCAATCGTCTCCTCATTAAGCTCATCAAGCTGGATAGCGCGTACGTCCCAGTCAAGCTCTTGCTTTTCTATGGCTTCTATGATAACTTTCCCAGATTCAAAACGAGCACGAACATGCTTCTTATCTACTCACATTTGTCTTCTCCACTCCTGAGGAATAGTATATTGACCATTTCCTATAGGTTTTAAAATTGTTTCTGTAACCATAATTTAATTAATTAAATTTTTAAACTCCTTAAATTATAATATTTTCAATATAAAATACAAACTTTACTTATTTTCCTTTTATTCTCCCTAAAATTCTTTCTTTTATATTTTCATAAAGATCTGGATGCGTTGTGAATATCGGGAAATATTGTTTTATACTTGACATTATATATATTTATATGTATGATATAATTACTTTACCATTTTACTAACTTTTTATGGCTCTAAAAATTACAGACTTATCTGATAGAGAAGATTTTAAAAAACTTAATCTAACTGAAGCAGAAATAATTAAACTACAAGAAGATACTGATACTTTAATTCAACAGGGGGCCTCAAGAGATACACTAATGCAAATACTTGACGGTTATGAAGACTCTCCAAGAAGCAATGAATTATTTGAATTCCTTACTACTGCTGTATACCAAGTTGTTGTCAATAGTCTTAAATCTTAAATAATTACTTTGTTTTTTTCTGTGCCCTTATGGGCACTTTTTTTTATTTTGATTTTATTCTCTCTAAAATTCTATTTTTCACATCAGTATATAGAAGCTCCCCCTGCTCAGCAAGCTTCGCTTCCCCCTCAGTTGAGGGGGGCTGAGAGGGAGTTATGAGTCCTCAAAAGATTTTTGCAATATAACTCTCGAGCATGAGCACCGCTGCATCCTCTCGAGGAAGTCCTCGTGACCTAAGATAAAAGAGTTTATCATCTGAGATTCGCTCCATATTACAAGCGTGTGATGCTTTAACATCATTACTATGCACCAAAAGAGTTGGGAGTCATCGAACCTTTCCTGAGGCTCCGAGGAAAATATTTTCTTCTACCAGATATCATTCCACCTTTTCTACTCCCTCTATAATATTTACAATTCCGTCTAGATCAATAACTCATCCGTCAGACACAAAACTCACAATATGCATATCAAGAAATGCTCCAGATGCCGCAAGTTCTCAATCTATTTTTGCGGTAATTTTTTCTCCTGCTGAACTCAAAAGTGCATACACCTCACATCTTGAATCAACTCCATTTATGAGAAAATGTTTATCAAAAGAGTTTTCTGTTTCAAAATACCCAAAGTATTTTAGGGATGATCACACCCCAAAAGTTACCTGTGTAAGTACGTCAGATTCATCATATATCATAGCATGTACACCATCTGCTATGTGCATTTCTGAGTATATTTCAGACTCGGTATAGAGTTTATTTTCTGTAAGAGTTTTCATAATAGCTTTAAATATTTTTATTTTTAAAATTCTGCCTCAGTAGTTTCAATTTTTCTAAATCTATTTTAGGGACTGGCTTTTCAAAAGCAAAGCTGGTTCCACATCAACATCTATCCTCAATCTCATCACTTGCAAATATATATCGAGTTTTTTCTACCCCTGTATGATCTGCTACGACCACTCTCGTAATTTTTGCATTTTCTAGATGCTGTTTATCTTTTTTTGGAACATAGAGTTCAAATCAGTATTCACTCTCAAGTCTATTAATATCATCCGTATTTTCAAACTCGCTACTCATATCTATTTTATTTCCTGAACATCCAGCATCTATAAAAAATACTTTGAGTTTTTTTACTCAAGTTTTTGTAAAATCAGCTACTGTTTTTTTATCGAGTGTTAGCATATGTTTTTGATTATCCAATAGATCCTTCCATCTCCATTGAGATCAGTACGTTCATTTCTGATGCATACTCTAGAGGAAGCTCCTTAACAATAGGAGAAATAAACCCGTTTACAATCATTGCAGCAGCTTGCTCCTCATCAATTCCTCTTGATTGAAGATAGAACAAATCATCTTCGTTTATTTTACCAGCACTTGCTTCATGCGCTACTATTGAGTCAGCATTATCGCACCTGATCTCTGGAATGGTATCTGATCATGATATATCATCTAAAAGAAGTGCGTCGCACTCAATCTTTGTAACCGATCCTGTTGCAGATGCTTTAATATCAACGAGTCCTCTATAGGTCGATAATCCCCCTGCTTTTGAAATAGACTTAGATACAATTGAACTGGAAGTGTTTTTCCCAATATGGATAACTTTCGCTCCTGTATCTTGATTTTGACCAGCGTTTGCAAAGGCAATACCAAGATGATCAGCTCGTGAGTTATCTCATAGTAGGATGCTACATGGATAGAGCATAGTAGTATTTGAACCCATATTTCATCCAACCCATTCCATATATCCAGATTCTTGAACTATGGCTCTTTTAGTATTGAGGTTATAGGTATCTAAACTCCAGTTTTCAACTGAGCTATATCTCATAGTAGCATTTTTACCAACAAAGACTTCTACTCCTCCAGCATGTAGTGAGTTTTCATCATATTTAGGAGCGCTGCACCCTTCTATATAATGAGCCTGAGCATCTTCCTCGATGATAATCATCGTATGCTCAAACTGTCCTCCTTTCTTCACATTCATACGAAAATATGATTGAAGGGGTTCTGAAACTTTTACTCCTTTCGGAACATAAAGAAATGTACCACCAGACCACACAGCGTAGTGCAGAGAAGCAAATTTATGATCTGTAAGAGGGATAGATTTTGCAAAATATTTCTTAATAATAACCTCCATTTTTGGGTCCTTGAGAGCATTTGAAAGATCATCAAAGATAACTCATTGGTCAGCAATTTCTTGCTTAAGAGAATGATATACTGTTTCACTATCATATTGAGCCCCTACTCATGCAAGAGCTTTTTTCTCAGCTTCTGGAATACCAAGTTTATCAAAGGTATTTTTTATATTCTCAGGAACATCATCCCAAGACTTATTGTTTCCAGCTCCTTCTGGTCGTCTAAAATAATAAATAGATTGTAGATCTAAATCTGATAAATCCGGTCCCCATTTTGGCATATCTCTCTCTTGAAAGAGTTTTAATGCTTTAAGACGAGTATCGAGCATCCATTGCGGTTCCTCATTTGCAGCTGAGATTTCTCTCACCACTGTCTCGTTGATTCATTGAATTGCATCACCCTTATAGGCAACGTCGTCCGAGAAATCCCAAGTTCCTGATGTTGTGACTGTTGACATGTTATATAAATTATTTGTAAAATTTTATTTTGTGCTATTCATTCCAAAGTTCTCATCTGTACTTTTAAGAACGATACTTCTGCAAATACAGGAGTATTTTTTGTTTGTGTTTTTGTTAACCTCACCTCAATTCCTCTCCTCAAGGAGAGGATGAAATCACAGATATTATTCTATTTCTTTATACATCCTGCAGCTCGTCCCCTCTCCTTGAGGAGAGGGTTAGGGTGAGGTTTTTCAGAGAATTCAAGAGCCCACTACATATCCCCAAATCCATTTTCCTTTATCTCCTCTACGAGTTCTTTCCCCCCTTCTTTTACTATTTTTCACGACTCCATTACAAACACCCTGTCTACATCTATATAGTCAAGAATCGTAAAATAGTGAGTAATGATAATAATAGAATTTTCTGGTGAGCTGAGAGATTGGAGCATAGTTGCCACTGTTTTGAAAGCGTCTAGGTCGAGTCCACTATCAATCTCGTCAAGTATGATATATTTTGGGCTTATTAGTTTCATTTGAAGAATTTCTATTTTTCTCTTTTCTCCTCCTGAAAATCACACATTGAGATCTCTGTCGAGAAACGCTTCATCTATCTGAAGCTCCGCAAGGTGAGGCTTTATAAATCTCTTAAACATAAATGGAGATAGACCTTGAAACTGTTCTGTAGTTACTTCCTCTCCTTGAGGAGAGGATTGAGGTGAGGTTTGCCTCTGTTTTTCTGCAATATTAAATATTGTTCTCAGGTATTCTGAAAGTTTTACTCATTTTATTTCAGGAATATTTTGAAAGCTGAGAAATACTCCAGCCTTACTTCGTTCATTTGGCTCCATATTAATAAGATCTTCACCATTAATAGTAATTTCCCCAGAGCTCACTTCATATTTTGGATGTCCCATAAGAACACTTGAGAGAGTTGATTTTCCAGAACCATTCTTTCCAAGGAGACAATAATTCTTACCTGGCTCAAAACTAAGCGTCACTCATTTAATTATTTCAACGTCTCACGCTGAAACTTCAATATTTTTTATATCAATCATGTCTTTATTTAAAGTATTAGTTTTAAAACATTACTATTTTATTCATGTTTTAAAATTTACAAGCATATATATGACTTTTTTATATATACACGAATTATACACTTTTGCATTAATACGCCAATTGTGAAGAAATTGTGAATAACTATCATATTTCCGCATAAAATAGACAAAAAATATTTACTAATATTGTCTAGTCTATTATAAGTCTGATGTTTGACATGCTCGCCAAAAAAGATACAACTTATATAGAACTTCTCTATTTTTAGGTAAAAGATATTAGAATTTCACAATTTGTTAACAAATCCAACGGAATGAACGTAAAAACAGATGCAAACATTCATACTTCTGTACTACTGAGTGAATTGGTATGAGCAATGAATATACGCTCTGATAAAAAAAATATTATTGTAGACTGTACTCTTTGACTTGCAGGGCATGGCATTGAAGTAATACAAAAAATGAATCCAGGTGATATTTTTATAGGATTTGATGCAGATGAGAGGAATCTAAAATTAGCAGCTGAAAAACTAGAGTCGCTAAAAACAAAAACACAAATTATCCTGATACATAGTAACTTTAGTAATCTGCAAGAACAGCTTGCAGAGCACAATATTGATACTATAACAGGCATATACTACGACCTTTGAGTCTCATCTCTGCATTTTGATGAGGCAGAGAGATGATTTTCTCTCAGGCTGGATGGTCCACTAGACATGAGATTTGATACTCGCTCATGAAAAACAGCTGCAGAAGTAGTAAACTATTATGAAGAAAAAGACTTACTGCAAATATTTAAGGAGTATGGTGAAGAGCCACACTCAAGAAAAATAGCTGCCAGACTCATAATAGCAAGAAAAGAAAAGAAATTTGTGACGACTACAGACTTAAATGAGTTTCTTGATAGCGAGATAAACTCTCATATTAAGACAAAAACAAGAGTCTATCAAGCACTCCGAATAGAAGTAAATGGTGAATTAGATACACTGAAGTCTAGTTTAGAGCAAGCGGTTGGACTTCTAGAATCTTGATGAGATATCTTCGCAATTAGTTTTCACTCTCTTGAAGATAGAATTGTAAAACAATATTTCAAAAGAGAAAGTAAAGACTGTATATGTAGTGATATTATATGTACCTGTCATCATGACAAGACTCTTATTCTTACACACAAAAAACCAATCCTTCCCTCACTGGAAGAACAAAAAATAAACTCAAGAAGTAGGGGCGCAAAAGCTCGACATGCACAAAAGTTATAATTTAACCCCCTCTCTCTACGTGAATCCAAAACTTGTCATGAACCGTCAAACTGATAGTTTTCACGCACAGAGAAAGCGTAACCAGGAAAACCTTCAGTTTTGATATCAATCAACCTACATGATACTTATAGGACTTATAGGATTTCTACTTATATACTACGTATGGATTCTCAACGCAAATGCGACACAATGATTTGCCATTAGGGACTTAGAAAACACTCAAAAACAGCTCAAAGTAGAACTTGATAGATTAGATGTTAAAATTGCTGAAATAGAAAGTTCTAGGTCTATAGAATCAGATGATACCCTTAAATCTATCATGGAAGAGTATGAAGACCCTGACTACCTAGTGATTAAGGAAGATGTCCAATATGTGTTCAATAATTAAAAAATATTTCTCAAATGAGAGGTATTTTTTTAATTGCGCTACAGCCTGAAATCCCTATTATGAGGGTACATATTTTCTAGTGATATACACTCTTGCCTGAAGCACTTAAAAGACTCATACACAATATCTCTCTCCTTCCAGGAATTTGAGAAAACAGAGCGACAAAACTCGCATTTTTTATGCTCAACGCAAATGAAAATTATCTCAAAGAACTCAGAGAAAATATCATGAGTATCAAAGAAAAAATATCTTTCTGCCAAAGTTGCTGAGCTATAACAGATGCTGGAAAGGAGAGTTGCACTATATGTAAAAACTCCTCTCGAAATCACGCGCAGATGTGTATAGTAGAAGAGTATCTCGATCTACTCACGCTTGAGCAATCATGATGATATCAGTGACTCTACCATGTCCTTTGATGAGCAATTTCACCAATGAATGGAGTATTTGTTTGAGATTTAAATTTTTCAAAACTATTCCAAAGAATAGAGGATGCTGATCAGAAATTAGAAGTAATTATTGCAACGAATCCAAACCTTGAATGAGAAGCAACTTCTACTTTTTTCATTGAGGAAATAGAGAAACGTAAACTCAAACATAAAGTTAAAATTACGAGGCTTTCAAGATGACTCTCTTCAGGATACATAGAATACGCTGATACTATGAGCCTCGTAAGCGCGCTAAGAGAACGTAAAGAAGTATAATATGAAGACATATAATATTGTATTATTCTTTCCAAATCAAGCTCCTTTTCCTCCTTATAGTGATGAAAAATGAAGAGCTCGGCACGATGATTTAATCTCATATTTTCCTAAAAATGTGCGATTTTATCTTGTAAAAGATGAAACTAAATATATATGAAATGATAGGTTTTTGCCAGATTTTATTAGGTCATGAACAGATTGGATTACACACTCATGAGAGGAAATACATACAGATCTCATACTGTGAACAAATAAAAATAAAAACTTCACAAATATATATTATAATCCTATCAAAGAGATATGTAGTGATAAAAGAAAAATTGAGACGCTCTTTCCAAAGCATACTCTTACATCATATAATTGTGAAAGCTATAGTGACGTGCTAAAATATTGGACTAAGGTTTCTTCAAACACAAAAGTTCTCAAACCAGTATTTGGCTCTCAAGGACGATGAATAATAATTTGAGATATAATCCCATTAGAAGGAGAATTCACAGAAACATTTCCATATATTTTACAGGAGTTTCTTGATACGAGCTGAGGATTTTATGGTGAAAAATGAATTCATGATTTTCGAACTATTATAATAAATGGAGAAATTACAGGGAGCTTTTTACGTATAGCGAAGCTATGAATCATGACGGCAAATGTAAATACTGGTGCAAGTAGTATTGATTTTGGTATATGAAATATTCCTCCGAAAGTGGCACAAGTAATACGTGAAATAGACAACTACCTTGGCAAACTATATCCAGAAAGATATTATTCTATAGACATAGGTGTCTGAAAAGATTGAGAAATCAAAGTATTTGAACTCAATAGCTCTCCAATGCTCTCAACCCCATCTATTCGAAGAGCCTTGGCTCTACATATCATCAAAAATATCTTGAAAATATCCTAGATAGTTTTAAACTTGTTATATATACTCTTCAGAAAAGAAAATGACAGAATTTGCACCAGGATGATCAAAAGCAAGAATGACGAAAGCGCAAATGCGCAAGTATCTTGCTGACGCACAAGCCGTGAGAGATGCCGCAAAAGAAAAACTCCCTAATCAGGAGCAAGTCGAAAAAGAACGACTCAAAGCACTCAGGGAAATTGAAGAAAAACTTGATGATGTATTTTAATAATATACTCAGAGTAAAACGTACGTATGTACGAGTTAGAGAAAATTAGTAATCTGACGATGAAATTTGAAGAAGAAAGACTTTTACTTAATCCACATGCGGCAGATATCCATCAGTACTGCTGCTAGTTTTTGTGGGTCGTGTCTCACGACATCCGACTCATTGAGAAAATCCCTTTCTATAATTTTATAACTTTTGTCACCAAAATCCATATCTGGCTTGAGTTTTACTGGTCTTTTTCCTTCTTCTAACTTATATTTTAACACTAATTCATCTGATATTGTTCAGCTATTAACTAAAACATAGTCAATAACTTCTCAAGAATATCTTTCGAGATTATTGATAAAATCTGGAACTTCATAAGTTGTAGTTTCTCACTTATCTGCCATAATATTACACACATACGCTATTTTAGCATCTGTTTCTCTCAGGGCTTTTCTGATTCATTTTGAAAGTAGGTTTGGAATAACTGAAGTATAAAAATCTCCAGGCCCAATAACTATAAGGTCAGAGTGAGCTATGGCATCAGCAGCTCTTGGATTAAGGTTTCCTTCTCATCACACTAAAAAAGCATCTTTTATATTTTGATTCGCATTATGAGTTTTTTCACCTGGATTTTTATCTGAAACATCTATATTTTTTTCTCCTATAACCTCTGTTCCATCCTCCATTCGCACTCATAAATGAACATCCTCCAGCGTTACTGGGATTACCTTTCCTTTTACATCAAACATTTTACATGCTTCATCCAATCCAGCCTCAAAGCTTCACTTTATATCACTCAGCGCAGTAAGAAGGATATTTCCAATCTTGTTACTCCCTATAACCCCATCCTCTCCATCAAATTTATATTCAAAAAGCTCTCGTACTAAGCCTGTATCACGAGCCAGCGCAGCTATGCCTCGACGTATATCTCCAGGTGGAAGTACTCCATATTTATCTCGAATATTTCAAGTGGTTCCTCCAGAATCGGTCATTGCAATAATTGCTGCAAGATTTTTCTTTTCATGCATTGTATCATCATGATACGTTTTAAGACCATATAACACGTTAAATGTCCCTGCTCCTCCACCAATTACGGTTATATTAAATGTATTTCCTGACATAAGTTTTGTGAATTTTTACTGCAATTATTGTATTTATTTATCTTTTAATGTAAAAT
>JAWUVV010000015.1:0-15732 GCA_034112165.1 Candidatus Altimarinota bacterium | reverse complement strand
AATTGAGTATTATCTGGTCATATCTTCAATCACAGATGACTCAAAAAAGAGAGACTTGTTTCTTTCGTCTCCCTTTGGATTTATAACAGAAATTTGAGGGAAAAATACTAAATTCCAGCACACTTATTTTACATTAGCCCTAATTTAATAATAATAATATATATATTATGGATGGATTTGAAAATAAACCTCTTCCGATTGAAGATGTTGAAGGACAAAGTGACGGAGCAGAAACTAATGATACTTCTGATGAAGAAACAAGATTAGCAGAATGTTCATCGGCAATGAAAGACAACCTTAGAAATGAACAAATTGATTCTGATAATGATGGTGATGTAGATAGTATATTACAAACTTTGGATAATTGTGAAGGAAATGAAGTATCAAAAATAACAAGTATTCCATCTAGACAACAAACGGAAATATGAGGTAACGAAGGAACTCTTGGAGATAATGATATAGGAGGAGATGAACCGTTAGAAGCTGAAACAGGAGGAAATAACCCATGAGAAAACAATTCGGAATGAAGCAACCCTTGATTTGAATAAAAAATAAGAGCTAGAAATTCTAGCTCTTATTTTTTGTACTGCTCACTAATAAACTTTTCTTTGAGTTCCCTACATCTCTCTATATCAATCTTTTCTAAATTTTTTACTACAAACTGTTGTCTTCATTTTTCGAAGGTTTTTTTGTTATCAGCGACGAAACACCAGTAGAGATAGTTAAAGGGGCAGGCATCGTCTGTATATTTCTCCTTGGGATTATGCGCAGAGTTTTTGTAATAATCTGACATTTTCTGGATATAGTTTGCAGACGCTACGTAGGGTTTTGTGGCGAGTTTTCATCCATCAGCAAACTGGCTCATTGCGAGGACGTTTGGAGTGGTTGCCCATTCAAACGCGTCCACATAGTACTCAAAAAACCAATGATTGAGCTCGTGGGGATCGAGATTTGTAAGGAGCGCAAAATTTCCAATAATCATGAGTCTCTGGATATGATGCGACATATTTTCACTGTGTACTTGCTGGAGTGTTATCCTGAGAGAATGAATTGGACAATTCTCAGGATTCTTCCAAAAGTACTCTGGGAGGGGCCTAGTATGATGTAGATAATTTTCTGTGTAAATCGTATCTTTATAAAACTGAAAGAAGTGAAACATATATTCTCTCCATCAGAGCACCTGACGAATAAATCATTCTTTATTATTCATGGCTGTATCTCTTTGCTCTACAGCTTTTACAACCTCTCTTGGAGAAAGTAAGCCATAGTTTATGGAGCTTGATAATAAAGAGTGATGTACGTAGGCATCGCTTTCGTACATCGCATCTTCCAGTCTCCCAAAATTATCTAAATGATTCTCAAGAAAATAATCTAAGAGTTTGAGGGCTTCCTGTCTATTTGTTGGATAGAAAAATTTTGACTCTCAAGAAACCTCACTCTTGAATTCTCTCTCCTGAGAAGAGAGAGAGGCTACATTTCATAATCTTGTAGCTTCATCCTCTCCTTGAGGAGGGGAATTGAGGTGAGGTTTCTTGTAATATTCTTCAGCTTCTTGCCAATATTTATTTTTTTCTAAAGTAAAACTCCAGCTTCACTCGTGTTTTCTGTCATATTTTCTATTTTCTTTATCATAATTCCACTCTCCTCACTCAGGTTTTCCATCACTCGTCATAAGTATATTCTCACGTTTTCGCATGAATCTATAAAAGAATTCCATTATCGGAGGTTTCTTATATTGTTTTTCAAAATCTCACTGAGAGAGAAAAAATGACTGCGTATCATCTGTAAAAGTAAGCCCTATATGTAACGTATGAAGCCGTAATTGTATTTTTTTGAAATTTTGAAATACATAGTTTTCTACTGGAGTGATAAGTACAAACTCTGAAATATTATGCTTATGAGCATATTTTTTAATCCCTCAAATAAAGTTTTTCTCGATGAAAAAATCTGCTGTCTTTCATTGCTCTTTCAATCATGCTATAGTCTGTTTTCATCAAGCATAGTCAATTATTTTACTATGCGTATTGAGTTGTAGCTCTCTTCCCTGAAAATTAATATTTCAAATATTGTGAATATATAAAAAGTGAGTATAATGTGTATATAAGTATTGTTCCCCCAGTTGATTATAGAGAATTATTTGGCATATCTTCGTAGTATCCATGAAAGAGAAAATTAATATTATTTGGTGCAAGAAAAATCTTAGAGTCTATGATAATGAGATTCTTGCAAACCTCAATCCTGATGTACCAACTCTATGAGTCTATTTTTTTGAGCCCAAAATTATGTCTCTTGCTGATTACTCAGACTTTCATCTCCAGTTTACTTTTGAGAGTCTTTTAGAGTTACAAAAGAGTTACATAAAACTTTGAATTCCTCTGTTACTTCTTCCCTATGACGCATTACAATGATTTCAAAAATTAGAGGAACATTTTGAATTGCTCACTATTTTTGCTCATGAGGAAACGGGGAATTGGGAAACATTTCAGCGTGATAAGAAAGTACTCTCTTACTGTAAGAAATCTGCAATAAATATCACAGAACATGTCACCAATTGAGTAGTGAGGAGATTACAAAATAGAGATTCTTGGCAAAAAATATGGGTAAGCCGGATGAATCAAGATATTTTTAAACCCGTAGTTATAAGCAATCCAATTAAAACCCCGATGGAGCTTTGTAATATTTCAAAACGAACAAAACAAAAGTATTTTGAATATTTTAAAACTCAAAAAAATACAAGCTTACAAAGCTGATGAGAATCCGAGGGAATAAAAATTCTAGAAAATTTTCTAGAAAATACAAGCGCAAAGTATATGTATAATATTTCTAAACCCTTTGAATCACAAACATGGTGTTCCAGGCTCTCCCCCTATATAACTTATGGGTGTCTTTCTCTGAAAACTATTGTTCGTTGTACTGAAAATAGAAGAATAGAATTAAAAGAAATAGGGAGTGACGCAGCTAAAAATCATAGAAAATCACTTCAGTATTTTGTTTCTCGTCTTCATTGGCAGTCACATTTTATTCAAAAATTAGAGGATGAACCAGAGATGCAATTTCAAAATCTCAATAGAGATTTTGATACTATTAGAAAAGATGTTGATGTAGATCTCATACATAAAGTATTTACAAGCCAATCTGGTATTCCCTATATAGATGCGCTTATCAGGCAACTCCAACAAACTGGATGGTGTAATTTTAGATCTCGCGCTGTTTTAGTGAGTTTCCTTTGTAATAGCTGCATGCAACCTTGGCAAGCTATCGCTCCAAGAGTTGCAGCTCTCTTTACTGACTACGAACCAGGGATTCACTATCCACAGTTTCAGATGCAGGCAGCTACCACTTGAATTAATACCGTGAGAGTATATAATCCAGTATATAATGGTCAGCAAAAAGACCTAGAGTGAAAATTTATATATGCCTATATGCCAGAACTTAAAACCGTTCCTATAGAATACATTCATGAACCTCATACGTGGCAGTGATTTGACGACTTAGATTATCCAGAGCCAATTATTAATATAAAGTCGGCAAATAAAATCGCAAAGGATCTCCTCTGGACTACCAAATGAAACATTTTAAAATCTGAAAAAGATACAATTATTAAAAAACACGCAAGTCGAACATTTCACTGAGATAGAAGAAAGAAAGCAAGTAAGAAAATACAAAAAAATGAAAATGAAAATCAAATAGCACTATTTTAAACACGTAGGGAACGAATATTTTCGTTCCCGTATGAAAATGTTGCTTACGATCAAAGAAGTGAGAGTTTTATATATATGGATGAACTTGGAAAGCTAAGAATAAATAATTGCAATTCTCTTACATTTATTAGTATAATATATATGTACTTTTATTATTAATGATATAATTATGACAACAAATTTAGGAATCGATACTAGTAAAATGAATGAAACTGTTGGGATACTTCATAAACATCTTGCAACAGAAATTGTATTTAACTTAAAGATTAGAAATTTTCATTGGAACGTTGTAGGAATACACTTCAATGACTTACATAAATTTTTCGAGGACCTTTACAATACTGGGGCAGATTATGCTGACGAGATTGCTGAGAGAATCAGAATGCTTGGTCATCATACTCACGCAAGTATGGGAGAATATATAAAAATGACATACATAGCGGAAGAAAAAGATATAAAAATGGATTCAGATAAAATGTTGCAGCAACTTTTAGTGGACAATGAAACCATTATTAGAGAAATGAGAAAAGATATTTTAACTGTAGCAGCAAGTGACGACATGTGAAGTGAAGACTTCCTCACTGGACTCATCCAAAAACATGAAAAAGATGCATGGATGCTCAGAAGTCTTTGTAATAAAGGATAATACTACCATATAAAAATAAGAGCTGAAAATTCTAGCTCTTATTTTTATTAATTGCTCAGAATTAAATTTGTCCCTCTTTAGAAAGCAATATTGAAATCCATCTGGTATTTTTAAATCTCGCGCACACTATATTAATGGTTGCCATAAGTGGGACAGCCAAAAATGCTCCGGCAAGTCACCACATACTTGACCAAAATATAAGAGCTAATAGTATCATAAAACTACTAAGATTAAGTCGGTTTCACATAATTTTTGGTTCTAAAATATTTCCAGATATAAATTGTGGAATAAATAAACAGGCTAATAACACAAAGGAAGTTACACTCGAATCAAATACTGCAAAACTATAGAGAAACGGAAGGGTTAATGCAATAATTCATCCTATTGCAGGAATAAAATCAAGGAGAAATACAAGAAGCGCAAACATAAGTGCATACTCTAAACCAAAGAAAAACATTATGACTCAACTGATAGTCGCGTTTAAAAGTGCAAGAGAAGACTTTGAAAGGAAAAAGAGATTCATATCCTCATATATTTTTTTATAAATTTCAAATACTTTTTTCTCTGAGGTCTTTCCAAATATTTTTTTAAACTTTTTAGCAAAAACATTTCTTTCCAGCATCAAAAAAATAAGTAAAAACCCCACCGTAGAAAGTCATCAAATAATTCATGAAATCAGTGAGAGTGCTCAGGTTCAAATACTAGCAAAATCAATTTTTGAAATCATACTTTTTATATCAAAATCCTGCATGTATGCCCCCAGAAAATCATATTGCTGGGATAGATTTGTGAATCCATCTCAAATCTTTGAAATATCAGCTGTAAAAGCGTCTATTTGTGAAGAAATAATATATCAGACAATAAAGAAAAAGAGTATAAATATTCCTCCTGTGAGCATATATGAAACAATCTGATTTTTAGATGCTTTATAAAAAAAACTATAGAGTCCGGAAAATATAAAGAGTAGTATCGCTGTAAATATCAACGTTATGAGTAAGCTTTTTCAAATATATAGCCCAACAAATCAGAGGAAAACTACTATAATCCATATAGGAAGCAGGAGTTTATTTTCACTTTTCATACAAATATTTTAGATAATATAAAAGTCTCGCGTAAAGTATATATATTAAATAATGATTTGCAGCATAAAATGACAAAAATAAAATTAGAACATATAGATAATTTGCGCAGAGGAAAAAAATCTTGAGCAAAAATTGGCTCTCGCTGAGTTCCTCATCATCTATTGCAATACGAACAAATAAAATATGATAGAGCTCTCAAATATAAGTATTTGGAGGTGAGTGAAAAAGATAGGGTAAATTTAAAAAATCTTTGGCAAAAAGTATGTATTGCAAAATCATGGAAGAATTATACTCTTGTAAAGAACACTGAATTTTGAACAGCTAGAATACTCTTGAACGATAAAGAAATGGATTCTGGAATAATGAAAAATATGAAATTAACTATAAAAAAATATGTATAAAAAAAATAAGGCCTTTATGAAACACTGTTTCAACATATTAGCACTGTTGTGAGCAGTATCTATCTCCTGAATGACTCTCGTTCAAGGGCACGAATTACAAAGCGCATCAAATAATTTGAGTCAGCAAAGTAAAATCACTCTTGAAAAGAGACTTAGTACTTTTTTACAAACCGTTGATTGATACGAACCAAGTCTGCAAAATGAACTCTATATAAAATTACAAAGTAAAATAGATATGTATGAATCAAGATATGATACTGATTCAGACATATACAGTATGTTACAAATTATAGCTACTATAGCTGATCATAAGCTCGACAGCAACAGTGTACTTACAAATAATCAAATACTCTCTCACGCAATATATTGAATGAGCTTCCTCCACTACGCTCAAAGTCCAGTTGAAAGTGATGAAGAAATTGAAATAGATAAGGAAATAGAAACTCAGCAAAATTATAGAGCTGATTTGGATACAGAAGAGTTGAATGAGCTAGATAAAAACATAGTAGCTGGGAGCGCAAAATGAATATTGCAGCTAGAAGTTCGATCTAATTATGAGGGTGTAAAATCAGAAAGTGTAGAATTTAGATTTAATGAAAACATTGATAATATAGGTCTTGTCTGAAGATTGTATCATGACTGAATATTCGTTTGAGAATCTTCACAATCTGATGCTAAAGGCAACGTTTTGATAATTGATAATTTACCAGATTTTGTGATTGGAACTCAAACGAGCTATGTTCAGCTTGAGATTGTAACGCAAAGTATTTGAAAGGAACAGATTTGAAAGGCTCTGAGTAACCTGAGAGTTGTGAGTACTACATTCAAAGATAATACTTGAGCTATTACAGGAGATAAAATTTGAGATAGAGTAGATACAGAGAATTCTAAAAGTTTTAGTATTGTTCCTGCTGATATAAAGGTTAGCGTAGAATCAGCGTTTGAAAGGTATGTATCTACGGCTCAAATTCATATCACTCCAAATGTATGAAATAATAATGATCAGTGAAATATATTTTCCACTGCCCTGAGCTCTATAACCCTCGAAGTATCATCATTTATCGCTCCTTGAAACGTAATAATTTTTAATTCTAACGGAACTCAAATTTGATCTTGAAATATAAGCTCAAGCTGAGATACAATTATATCGTTTAGTCCTGATACTATTTCTAATAACTGAGAAACATATAGCATTTCAACAACAGCAAGATGAGTCTTTAGAATTTCCCAAAACTGAATAACATACGCAGCATGAAATAAAAATTTTGAAAGTAGATTTACTCAGCAATTATTTTTAGGACAACGATAAATCTAGATACAAATATATGCATCCAATAGATATACATTACAGACAAAAAATACCTAAGTTTTTTAGGTCACGTCTAGTAGCACTATTTTTTCATGTTCCCCAAATGATTGCTTTTCTCGAGTCACTCCCTGCAAGTTATAGTTTTCAAGACATCATGAAAGCGCTTGAAGTTAAAAGAGGTTTTAGATTAAAAAGTATTTACGAAGAGAATATCCCTACAACTGGTCCCCTCATCGTTGTAGCAAATCATCCACATATACTGGTAGACCAACTATCTCTATGAGCTATGCTTGAGAATATTCGACCTCACAGCAAGATTCAAATAATAACTGATAATGCTCCTAAGGACCTAGAATGTATATACCCGTTTTCTATTCAAATTTGAAAAACACCGCAAGAAAAAAAAATCTTTCGAGAAAATGTTAATACCTTACTAAAAAATAATGGAACTCTCATAGTATTTCCTTGAGCAAAACTCACTCATCGTAGGTGGTTTGATGGCTCAGTAAAAGAGTGAAAATGGAGGAGTTGAGCTATACATTTTTCAAAATATAACGATGCTCCTATAATCCCCATACATGTAACTGCCAAGACATCTATGATTTATAACTTTTTTTCAAACTTTTTTTCTAGGACTATAATGCAAAGCTTAAACTTCAGGCAGTCCCTTAAAAAAGAAATGTATATCTGACTGAGTGTATGAAACATCATTCCCTGCAAACAAGAAACTACTCCAGAGATGCTCAGGGATATCGTATATACACTCTGAAATCAGGCTTATATTCTCCCTAAAAACTCTAATATATAAAAATGATGTATAAAAAATCTATATTTTGGTTCCGGCAAGATCTACGAGTTTCGGATAATACTGGTTTATTTGAAGCAGTTCAAGGTTCGCAAAAAGTCCTCCCTATTTTCATTCTCGATGAGCATCTTATATGAAAATTTTGAGGCCTTGATGATAATAAATTCGGGTTTATTCGTGAAGCTCTCGACCAAGTTTCAAATAACTTACAAAGAATCTGAGGAAAACAAGTCATAGTATTACACTGAAAACCAGAAGAAATAATTCCTCAGCTGGTTAAAAAATATGATATAGAATGTATCTATACAAATACGAGCTACGGAACATATGGAAAGCAGAGAGATTTGAAAGTGGCCCAGCTATCTGATTGTAAATTCGAATCTCATAAAGATTTTTTATTGGCTGAGCCACATGAAATTGAGCAAAGAAAGGTTTTTACTCCCTTTTATAAACTTTGGCAAAAACTCCATTTTGAAACTAATGAGTTAGAAATAAAGAAATTCTCTCAGCTCGAATGCCAAGAATATACGTGAGCCTGAGACTTCATAAAAATAGAAAAACACCCATATTTTACTATGGAGTTTTGAAAAGAACGTTTTGAAAAGTATATCAGGGCAAGTTATGATGATACGCGTAATGATTTAGACAAGGACGGAACTTCAAGACTCTCTCCGTATCTGAGACATGGAGTATTTTCCATCAGGCAAATATATAACAAAGCAAAATGAGTCAGTGAGAGTTATGTAAGTGAGCTCGCATGGAGAGAGTTTTGGTGGCAAATACTCTACAATTTTCCAAATACTAAAAATCAGGAATTTTTAGAAAAATATAGATTTATAGAGTGGGATAATAACAGAGATGCTTTTCAGGCTTGGTGTGAGGGACGGACTGGATATCCGGTAGTAGACGCTGCAATGCACCAACTCAATGAGACCAACTGGATGCATGGACGAGCTAGAATGATAGTAGCGAGTTTTCTCACCAAAGACATGCACATTGACTGGAGACTCTGAGAGCAATACTTCAAAGAAAAGCTGCTCGATTATGATGAGGCCGTAAATCTATGAAACTGGCAATGGTGAGCAAGCGTGTGAGCTGATCCAAAACCACTTCGAATTTTTAACCCTATTCTTCAAAGTGAAAAATTTGATAAGCAGGCAAAGTATATACTTCACTATCTTCCTGAATTAGCAAAATTCTCTCCAAAAGAAATACATAATCCTCTAGAGAATAAACTTGATTATGCAAGGACTATAGTAGATCATAGAATCGAAACCAAAAGAGCAAGAGAAATATATAAAGCATCCTACTCGAAATTTGAAGAACAATCATGAAAATCCTAGAAAGATGACAATACAAACAGGCAAAACTCTGTAAAACTTGCCTAAAACCATTTACTATACGCAAAAAATGGAAGGATAATTTTGACGAGGTTTTGTATTGTAGTGAGAGATGTCTAAGAAGTAATAAAACCTAATATATTGTAAGTATTAGGCTTTATCATAAGAAAAATAACTGTATTAAACTACGTCTTCTTTTCTGACTGTAATTATTCATGATCTCAACATCCATGCTCAATCGTTGTTTTGAAAAAAGCTTAATGCTATTCATGTATCATTTACAGCTTCTTCAATGCTTCTATATGTTCCCCAATCCATAAGTCCTTCAACTTTTTCATTTGTAAGTAGGACTCTTGTTTTAGATTCAATCTCCTTTCCAACTGCTTCAAAATATTGCCTCCTTAATTCATTTAATCTTTCGGTCATAATTTTGCAAGATGAATAATCTAACGCTTTTATGAAATCATTCGCATATCATCGTATTAAATCACCCCTTATTATTACAGCATCTAAAAAAAGTTTATCTGCAATTTCTCGTATCATACTTTCTGAAAGAGATAATTCTAAATCTTCAGGACTATAACCATAAGGAGGAAATTCTTTGAAAATTTGTATAATTTGATCAACAGTAAAATCTAAGTTTTCATTTTCAAATATATTTTTTAACGCTTGTGATAAAAGTTCATCAGGTTGTATTTCTGAAACAGAGTTTAATCATCCATTTATATGAAGTTCCATCAGATTGTTCACTTGTTGAAGTGCCCACTCCTTATCATGCGTTGTTGCAAGTCTCGCAAGAAGCTCATCAAACGTAAGTTCAATTTCTCTCCCATTTTCATCAAGAGTATTTACTGTGCCGTCAGGATTAATATCAAGAGTTATAGATGGTGGGAGATCGTCTATTGATTGCCCATCAACTGGATTTTCATCTACATCAACAGTGTCTCTTACATCTGCTGTTAGTGGTTCTTCTACTTTTCACCAAATTCTATTTCTTGCAGCTTCTACTGCCTCATCAAAATTATCTACTCTTGAAAATTGATAATTCATATTTTGCATATATCTTCAGCCAAAAGTTATAGTGTTTTCATCATTCATTCTTTGAAGATCTGTCCATTCTATAATTCATTGTTCCTCTCTGTACACTCATCTCATTATATTTCCATTAGGGAGCCTATAATTTATTTCTTGATTCCCATCTTCTGTGGTTTCAAAAGCATCTCCTAAAAATTCATTCATGCTGAGAGCTCATTCTCAAAATATAAGATCAGTTACTTCTTGGGGATCTTGATTATGTTCTATCGCTGCTTTTGTCACACCAACAAGAACCATACTCCTCCCTTCTACATTTCCAGGTTCAGTTTCATGATTATACATCATGTTTAACATTCTTAGAGAATTTTGCACATCAACGTTTTCTCTATCTTGCTCCGTAAGAGCTCCATCATCCTCTGTAGCAGTTTCTACAGCTTTTATAACTTCATCATGTGTTGCTTGTTCAAATCACATAAAAGTAAAAATAAAAAAATATTATAATTGAGCTTCTAATTCTTGCTCAGATTTTTGAGCTTCTATATTTCTCGAATACTTTTGAGAAAATTTTAATACATCTCTCAATATTGTAGATTGTTTTTCCATAGTTTAATTTTAGGAAAATATATGTAAGATTTCTCTCTACATAATATAAGGTATCATGTTCTACCCCCCCCCGTCAAATATCCATACAATAATTTGAGACTTTTTTTATTCCCTATATACTCAAAATAATATTTCCACATTTACCATATGAATATTTTTCTCTATACCTTTCTATTTATCTTCTGAACGATGTTTTGAAGCTTTGCGTCCGTTCTTATCTATAGAATTAAAAGCCAGGAGGGGTGAATCGTGGGATGAAGAAGTCACTGTAAGACTTGCGAGAGAAATCTCTCAGCTATAGAGCTGATTCCAGTACTTTCATGGCTCTTTCAAGGAGGAAAATGTAGATGATGTAAACAAAAAATATCTGGTATTTATCCTATTTTAGAGATTACGACTGGAATATTATTTATGCTGGTTTGAATATTTCTTATAAATTCTGAGCTTATTTTTGCAGGAAATATTCTTGAATGGGCTCGCATGATATTTTTTAGCTCTATCATGTTTCTCACTGTTATTTATGTTTTCTATGACATTCTTTATTTAGAAATTCCAGAGAGCATCTTACTCTCAGCAAATATTCTTGTATTTATAGCTCTTATAGCTCAGTGATTAGGATATAGTATTATTCCCTATCTTCCAGTTTGAAATTTAGATATTACTACCCTATTATTGGGTATATGAATTCTCTGAGCACTATACTATGTCATGGTTGCTGGATTAAAAGAAATTTATGATTGCCTCATAGTTACAGCATGCGTTCTAGTACTCGCAGCATATATTTATTATTACCAAGTCCCTGTTTCTAGCAGCGCATTACTGACATGAACCGTTGCAGCATTATGAATATTCATCAGTTTCTTCTTGCAGATTATAGTGTCATGAGGAAGAGCTATGTGAGCTGGAGACCTGAGAATCGCAATACTTATGTGACTGTTAGTATGAGTAAATCTTGCTTTCCCTGCTTGGATGATATGTTATCTCATATGAAGTCTCGTTTGAATACTCCTCATTATAAGATTCAAGATTACATCCGGATTAAAATCGAGTTTTAACCATCAAATCCCTTTTGGCCCATTTATTGCGAGTTGATATCTTGTAGTTTTATTTTTTGCTCCTCAAATTCAAAGTTTATTGCAATGGTATTTATAGAGAAAGTAAAGCCTTAATAGTTTACAAAACTCTCAACTTTGGGTAAAATACTCTTAGATTTATACAAAAACAAATACAAATATTATGACTAAAAAACGAATTGCTGCTATTAGAGACTTTATTGATAGCGCTGAAAAATCTCTTAAGAATGCGAAGAAACTTCTCTGAGAAGTCCTTAAGGACGAAAATATCGACCTATCAGCAAATCTTGATTTAGATACAAAAGGGCTCTCTAAGTACGAAAGTGGTGAGAGTAAAATCATAGAATGAGTATTTACCGGTGAGGAAATGCTCGGAGTCGATAATAATAACTATATCGTTCCTGTGAACTACGCGAGTAAATCTAAACTCGTTCAAGGTGATAGAATGAAACTCACTATAGAGGGATCTGGAAAGATGCTCTACAAACAAATAAAACAAATTGAGAGAGAAACTAAAATAGGACTTCTCACGCAAGATAAAGGAAAATATCAAGTAGTATCAGACTGAGTGTCATACGACGTACTCACAGCTGCCGTAACACACTTCAAGTGTGAAATTGGTGATAGTGTCAGTATACTTATTCCAGCCGGTAAAGAGGCTACATTTGGAGCTATAGAGGCTGTAATACCTACAACATAAAATAAAACATAAAAAGACTCTTAAAAATTTCTAAGAGCTTTTTTAGTTAAATAAATCTCTAAAGACCTCCAAAGCCATTTCTTGATTTATAAAATATGGACTCGTACAAACTGTTATAAGGTCAGCATTTTTTGCAATATCAAGAATGACCTGTTTTTTGAGTTCATAGTCTATGTAATCAAGTTCTGGCTCAAAGAAGTCGAGGTCAAGATTGAGGATAATTGATTGTTTTTTATAACCTCACTCTTGAATTCTCTCTCCTCAAGGAGAGAGAGGCTGCATTATGTCTTTTGATTCTGTAGCTAGTCCCCTCTCCTTGAGGAGAGGGTTAGGGTTAGGTTCTAAATATTCTCTTAAAGCTCATTCCCCCCGAATTTGAACGGTCTCTCATATAAGTCATTCTTTTTGTGCTGGAATAATATAATTCCCAACGTTGAGCGTAAAATTTGTAAACTCAAATACTTTTTGTAGATCCTCTGAATCTGGTTTTAAAAGATATTCTCAGGGATCACGCGTATCAGCGTGTTCATCAATATGATATAAAAGAGCTCCATCGGAAATAATCCCCTGACTCCGAGCGACATACCAAAAATACATCACGTGATTATGATTATCTACTAGATAAATTTTAGGTCTTGTAGACCCTTTCCCTTGAAAAGGGAGAGGATTCAGGAGAGAGTTAGTATCTAGTTCATAGAGGTTTTTAAGGCCATAGCAGGTTTGCATTACATCATCAAAATCGTACTCCTCAAATGTAATTTTAGACTCCCCCTGCTCGCTTTGAAGCTCGCTTCCCCCTCAAGTGAGGGGGATTGAGGGGGCGTTAAGTAGCTGTATCTCATCAAAGCTACTTATCTTTTTGAGTGCTGGAACAAAGAGCTGATTATGAGGTCTATCCTTATAAGAAAACGCATTATTTCCAACCTCTTGAGTTATGTAAAAATCTTTGCTATACAAAAAATATTATTTAAAATGATATGTAGCCTCTCTACTTTTCCAAAGGAGAGAATTCAAGTGTGGATTATAATTACATTCCTATGAAACGACAAGAAAAAATAGATTTATTATGAAAAACGGTGAATGAATTATTCCCAGACGCACAGACTGAGCTCTATCATAATAATAATTTTCAACTCCTTATTGCTATCTTGATGTCAGCGCAAGCAACAGATAAGCAGGTAAATATCATTAATAGAAACTTTTTTGAACACCTAAAAACTCCTGAGGCCTGAGTAGAGATGTGAGTAGAGGAAATCACTGATTTTATTAATTCTGTATCATTTTTTAACAATAAAGCTAAAAACATCTTTAAAACTTGTGGATTACTTATCGCACATCATGATTCTCTCCCACCAAAAACTATCCCTGAGCTTACAGCCCTGCCGTGAGTATGAATAAAAACAGCTAAAGTATTTCTCTCCGTTACCCAGAATGCTCCCCTCTTATGAGTAGATACTCATGTTCATAGGGTTCTGAATCGAATAGGAATCGTAAAAACTAAAACTCCTTTAGAAACTGATAAAAAAGCTACAAAAATATTCAAGAAAGAAGATATTGCGTATATGCATAATGCCTTAGTTCTTTTTGGAAGGTACCACTGCACGGCAAGAAGTCCAAAATGTTCTTCTTGCCCTATACTACAGGGTTGCAGTTATAAACATAAAAATCTTTAGAAATAAAAATATCTCCTCATATGAGAGGAGATATTTAGTATGAGGAATATTACGCTTCTTTACTTGACTCAATAATTGCTTGAGCTTTCTGTAAATTATGAACTCTCTGGGTTCTTTCTACTTCCTTTGTAAGCTCACCCACTTCCTCTAGAACTATATCTGATGATTCTGAATTTTCATCAACTATATCCATAATTTTATCATGAAAATTCGCAAAGCTTTGCATAAAAGCTGGATCTACTTTTCACTCAAGATCAGCAAATCGTTTTTTCATATCTTGCGCAGATTGCTTTTTTTGCTGCGCATCGAAGTATTTTTGTAGGCCAGAGCTTATCGACATAAAAAGTTTTTAGGAATGTATTTTGATTTTTATAACAGTGTTACATCATGCTTCTAAGTGTTTGCATTTCTGATCTAGTATGTCTAGAAAGAGACTTTTTTTTGTTTTCTAGTATTCGAGCTTCTATATTTTCAAGTGTTTTTCAGAATAATATTTCATATTCTGCCAATACTTCTGCTTTTAGGGTACTTATATTTTCTGCAATGCTTTCAAAGTTTTCTATTGCTCCTACTTTTTTATAATCTGGCATGAGATTATAAATTTGCATAAAATCATATATATCCTTTTGGGAAAATCTATGCTGCTCAAATAATACTGCAAGTTTTGGGTTCATATATACATCTTGGAAAATATCTTTTCCTCAGTATATGTTCCCGCTTATAAAAATCAAAGAATTTCTACAGAACACTGACTTAATAAGAATATCATACAATTTTCCTGCTGACAATTATATAAGTCCAAATACAATTGACTTTATGTGTTTCACTTCTAAAAATTTAATAATGATTTAATATTCTATATATTTTTGATATTTTTTAAACCAAGTAAGCTGACGTTTTGCATAATTTCGTGAATTCTGCTGCACTAGAGAGATAACTTCTTCTCTACTTATTTCTCAATTAAAATATGGAAAAAACTCTCTATACCCTATAGAATTCATACCGAAATTATCTTCACTATATCATTTTTCTAGTAATTCCTTGACCTCTTGTTCTGCTCACTCATCAAACATCATCTCCACTCTTTTATTTATCCTACTATAGAGATTTGCTCTGTTTCAATAATCTGGAGTGAGAAATAAGACATCATATAGTAACTTTTTAGGAGCTCTAAATTCACGTTTTGATTTTCAACTTAACATCATTATCTCTATTCCGCGCTCTACATAAGGCCTATTATTAGGATGAAGCTCCTTTGCATAATCAGGGTCTATTTCTACGAGTTTTTTATAAAGTTCCTGATTATCTAGCATATCTAGTTTTTTTCTCAGCTCTGGGTCTGAACCTACGTGGGCAGCATTTCT
>JAWUVV010000014.1:0-11913 GCA_034112165.1 Candidatus Altimarinota bacterium | reverse complement strand
AAGTATCCGTATAACGCAGAGTTTTCTCACGTATTTTTGTTTATTTTCTTTGTCTACGTGAAGTACCCAAAATAAACTATGATAGTAGATTGTCAGGCAAGCCTTCCAGCACGTCGGTTCAAATCCGTCTAGCTCCACCATAATATGGACGCAAATGCAAATAGTATCTATTTGTATATAATAATAAGAAAGAAGAATTAAAACTCTTCTTTTTTATTAAATTTATGTTAAAAAATGTATTAGTCTTGAGAAAGATAATCTACTGAGTATATTAAATAAAAAATTATCTACATATTATTATAATGATTAATACAAAAACTTTACCTGGAGAGCATAAAAAAGTAGATATTGTTGAGGATGATTTAAGAATCATTTATCCAAATATTCTTGAAACTCTTTTACTTGATAGAACAACTAGTAAAAATATTTTGTGGGCAACTCGCAATTACCAAAATTTATGAATTGAATATCATTTTGATAAACCAATCAATATAGAACTGATAACGGGTATATGTACTAAAGTCATAATGCCTCGAGTACTAAAAAATAAAAATCTTCAACTAACAAGAACTAAAGGGATGGCTGAAGTCTATACACCATCTTGGGTTTGTAATGAGCAAATTAATTCAATTGATAATTCATGGTTTGGTAAAGAAGATGTATTTAATAAAAAAACAATAAAGAACAATATTATTAGTTGGAAAACAAATAGTAATAAAATAGAATTCCCAATTGATAAAGATTGGATGGGTTACATTTCTGAAGTGAGACTAGAAATTACTTGCTGAGAGGCTCCTTATATCGCAAGTAGATATGATACAACAACAGGAAAATTTATCGAAGTCGTTGATAGAATTTGAATTCTCGATAGAAAATTACGAGTTGTGAATGAAAATACAGATACTGAAGAAAATTGGTTAAGTGCTACAGAGATTGCATATAAAAGTATATATGCATATGAATATCATTGAGACAGTTTATTATTAGCGAGAGAAGCTATTTTGTATACATTTATTGATAATTTTTTTATAAAATTCAATAAACATCCTGATATAGAAAATATTAAGAATATAGCCAATATTATTTCTTGGAATATCTGGCAAATGGATGGACTCAAATGAATAATCCCGAACGAAGCAAATGAAAAATATATTTTTTGTAATATTATGAATTGGAAAAAGAAAAATAGTAAAACAAATAAATATGGACTGAAAAAGAAATTTATAGACCTTTATAAAAATTAATAACATTATGAAAGATTTAGAAATTTTAGATAATCTGGTAATTTGAAGAGTAGAGCCATCTATATATGCTTTTACCACTGAAACTATTCCTAATTACTTAAAAATAGGTGATACTTATAGACCTATTGAAAAAAGATTGAATGAATGGAGAAAATATTTTCCTAATTTAGAAAAAAGATTTGAAGATATTGCAAAAATAGATGAAGAGATTTTTTATCGTGATTATGCTATTCATCAGTATTTAGAGAATGAATTATCTAAGAGTAGATTAAAAAAGGATACTATCAAATCTATTCCTTATTACTCTAATGAATTTTTTAAAAATACTTCAAATGATGATATAATTGATGCTATAGAGGATATAAAAGAGTCTTATCTTCAAAATAGCCCTAAATACCAATATTATCGTTTCGACGAAAGCCGTATTCCAAAAAATCATCATTATGTAAGAGAACAAACATATGATCTTAGACCCAATCAAAAAGAAACAGTAAATAAATTTAAAAATGCAGTAGATAATGGGAGAACAAATCTACTTATGTATGCAGTAATGCGTTTTGGGAAGTCTTTTACTTCTATGTGTTGTGCTGTTGAGATGAATGCTTATATGGTTGTAGTAGTTTCAGCTAAAGCCGATGTGAAAAATGAATGGAAAAAAACGGTAGAAAGTCATGTGAGATTTGATGGGTATAATTTTTTAGAGAGTGATTCCTTACTACAAAGTGACACCATAGTTAAAGACTTGCAAGAAAAGTGAGAAAAAGCAGTAGTTTTTCTTACCTTACAAGACTTACAATGAGATATAATAAAATCCAAACATAAAGAAATTTTTGAAAATAAAATTGATTTACTCATTATTGATGAAACTCATTTTTGAGCACGAGCAGTAGAGTATGGTAAAGTATTAAAAAATATTGGAAAAAAGGAGGAGAAACAAGAACTAAAACTAAATGATGCTTCTATTGATGACCTAGAAGTAGTTACAAAGTCTCTCAATGCAAATATTAAGCTCCATCTTTCAGGTACACCGTATCGTATTCTTATGAATAGTGAATTTGAAGAAGAAGACATTATTGCATTTTACCAATTTTCAAATATTGCTGAAGATCAAGAAACTTGGAATAGAGATAACCTTTTAAAAGATGAAGTAAAGGAATGGGATAATCCGTATTATGGTTTCCCCCAAATGGTTCGTTTTGCATTTAACCCAAATGAGTCATCTCGAAAGAAGATGGAACAACTTAAAAGTGACGGTATATCTTACGCTTTTTCTGAATTCTTTAGACCTCAATCAATATTAAAAGATGAAAATAGTTTACATAAGCTATTTTTACATGAAAAAGAGATTAAGGATTTGCTTGATGTGATAGATTGATCTAAAAATGATGATGATATTTTATGATTTTTAGATTATAGTAAGTTAAAAGAAGGTAAAATGTGTCGTCATATAGTATGCGTTTTACCCTACAGAGCTTCATGTGACGCACTTGAAGAACTCATTACAAATAATGATTTTAAAAATCTAAGTTCTTATGAGATTATAAATATTTCATGAGTAGAAAATGAGAATATTTTTAAAGATACCAAGACCGTTATAGATAAAATAGCTAAATGTGAAAGTGAGAATAAAAAAACTCTTACACTCACTGTAAATAAAATGCTTACTGGAACTACTGTTCCACAGTGGGATACCATGTTATTCCTTAAAGACACTTCTTCACCACAGGAGTATGACCAAGCTGTCTTTAGATTACAAAATCAATATATCAAGGAATATAAGGATGAAAATGGTGATGTTATAAAGTATAATATGAAGCCACAAACCTTACTTATAGACTTCAATCCAAATAGGATGTTTCAAATGCAAGAACAAAAGTCTCAATTTTACAACGTAAATACTGAAACGAACTGAAATACACAACTTGAGGAAAGACTACAACGAGAATTAGAAATATCTCCAATTATTATTATGAATAATAATAAAATGATGGAGATTACTCCTTCCGATATTTTAGATTCAGTAAGAGAATACTCAAATACTAGAAGTGTGTTTGATGAAGCTCAAACTATTCATATTGACTATTCTCTCCTAGATATTGCTGAAATTCGAGCAGAAATTGAAAAACAAAATGAAATTAACTCTAAGCTAGGATTTGTACTAAAAGCCTCAAAGTGAGAGTGAGATGAAATAGATATTGAAGACTCTGAAGAAGAATGAGATAAAATAGATAAATCTAAAGATATAAAATCTAATGAAGAATCAGAAAATGATTTAAAATGAAAATTTGCAATGTATTATGCGAGACTTCTCTTCTTCTCTTTTCTCACTGATTCTAAGATTAAATCACTTTATGAATTGATAGAAGTTATAGACCAAAATGATAATAATATCAGAATTGCTTCAAATCTTGAAATTAAAAAAGAGGTTCTTGTTGTTTTTCAAAAACATATAAATCACTTTGTTTTGAGTGACTTGGATTATAAGATTCAGAATATAAATTCACTTGCAAATGATGGAAGTATTACACCAATAGAAAGAGCAAAAAATGCTCTTAAGAAATTCTGAAGACTATCTGATTCAGAAATAGTGACTCCTGAAGCAATTGCAGATAAACTCATAGAAAGTTTACCTGAAGAGAAGATAAATACTTCTACTAACCTTTTAGATATAGCATCAAAGCAATGAGAATTTCTATATGTGGTATTCAAGAAATACGGGAAAGATGTAGCAAACAACTTTTATTCAATCCCAACTTCAAAAGTAGCGTATGAATTTACTAGAAAGCTCTATAAGTTTTTAGAATTAGATGTAAATAATATTGAAAAAGAGTATACTTCATATGATTTATTAGAAGACAATGAGTATATCAATGAAAATCACATAAAAATTAACTCTATTCCTATGAAATTTGATGTAATTGTTTGAAATCCTCCGTATCAAAAGAGAACGGATACTTCCAGAAAAAATCCTAGAGATACTCCAATATACAATTATTTTATGGATCTGGCTTTTGATTTATCAGATAGAGTAAGCTTAATTACTCCAGCAAGATTTTTGTTTAACGCAGGTCAAACACCTAAATCTTGGAATCAAAAAATGTTAAATGATAATCATTTAAAAGTCGTTTATTTTAATCAAAAATCCAACGAAGTGTTTCCAGATATTGATCTTAAAGGTGGTGTAGTAATAACATTAAGGGATAAGACTAAACAATCATTACCTATAGATACTTTTATTCCTTATGAAGAATTAAAATCAATCTTTAAAAAAGTTAGATTAAAAAGTGATTTTTCAATATCGGAAATTATATTTAGTAATAGTAGTTATAAATTTAGTGGCTTACTATATAAAGAAAACCCTAATATTAAAAATAGACTTTCTACGGGAGAAAAATATTCAATTTGAACAAAGATTTTTGAAAAATTACCAGAAGTATTTTTTAATAACAAGCAAATCGGGTATGAATGTGTGAAAATTTTAGGACGACAATCTAACAAACGTATACAACAATGGATTAAACGTGATTATTTGGCAGAAAATCGAGATATAGACAATTGGAAAGTTTTTCTACCTAAGTCAAATTGAACAGGGAAAATTGGTGAGAAACTTAGCTTGCCACATTTAGCAGGACCAGGTGTAGGAGCCACGCAAACTTTTATTTCATTTGGTACTCATGAAACAAAAATAGAAGCTGAAAATTGCTTAAAATATATTGAAACAAAATTTGTTAGAGCTCTTTTGGCTACATTAAAGATAACGCAACATAATTCTCCAGATACTTGGAATAATGTGCCTTTACAAGGTTTCACAACTAAATCAGATATTGATTGGTCTCAATCCGTTGAGGATATAGATAAACAACTCTATAAAAAATATAAACTTTCAAAAAGTGAAAAAGAGTTTATTGAAAAGATGATAAAACCTATGTAAGAAAAAGAGAGTTAAAAGCTCTCTTTTTTATCAACATTCAGGAAGTGATAAGAGATTGTTAGGCTCATCTCAATCATTTTCCGTTTTTATATATTCATTTCAAAACCTACTTTTAGCAACTATTACATTTACTTTATCTCATCAAACGGTTACATGAAATTTGTAGTCACCACTATTTATTTGATTTATAGCTTCTTGTTGTGTTAGTTTAAACCTTCATCCACTTCAGTTAACTCAACCTATATGTGTTATTCTTTCATAAGCACTGTCTCTATCTTGTTTATTGATACAAGTTATTCTATTGACCATAATACGGTGTTAAATTATTATTAAAAAAGTTGTAAACCTGAGATAATAAATATAATTTCTTGTGCGACCAAGAGATTTTTATATAAATTTCTCTACCGATTAGCCTCTGGGTTTACCTTCAGAGGTTTTTTTTGTAGTTCTATATATATTCTTTATTAATAAGTAAGATTCATCTAATAGTTTAAAAAAACTTACCTAGCAAGCAATACAAAATGAATTTTAATGTTAAAAGATTGTGAGAAATATATACAGAGTGGATATGTAAAGAATATATTGACTAATCATTATAAGTAAGTATATGTAAAGCATAAAAATACTATAAAATGTTCAAATTTTCTTTTAGAAACTCCACCATTGACATTTTATTAAAAGTTATTAAAATATTATTTAATAACTTTTTTTGTTGTAAATATGACTCAAGTAAATAATCCTGATACTGATTCACGAACAGTTCATTGTTTGGTACACCCAGGATTTGATATATATGATCAACCTGAGTTTGAATCATATGTTCATGCGTATATCGAAGAAGTTGCAAAAACAACTAATGATATATTGCTTATTGTTACGCACTGAGAAAGTTACAGTATGGAACAATTGAAGCAGTTTGCCCTATTGGATATCATTAATGCAATAGGTTTTTTTCTTGCACAAATCCAAGTGTCTCCAAATATGAAATACGAGGCAATGTATGAGATGTATTGACTCACTCAGGATTTTTTTAAATGGTGTATGAGTAATATAGATATATCTGAGTTAATCAGAATTGAGGAAGAACAAATTGTATTAAGAGATACATTTTTGGAACAAAGAAGTAAATGAGAAATTTCTTTTGAAAATATTGAACATAAACAGAAATGTGATTCATTAAATGAACAAAGTGTACAAGCAATGAAGGAAATAGATATAGAAGTACTTGCTTATAAGTCTTTAGAGGAATTATGAAAAATAAATAATAGAGAAACTACAGAAAGAGAAGTACGAAATAGATGAAGATTCTTTAGAATATTCCAACATGCTATGCATTCACTGTGAAGTAATAGAGTAAGAGAAATATTTATCAGAGATGGAGAAGATGCTGAAGTTCTGCCAGTGCTTCCAGTACTTCAATATATTGGAGAAGAGAGAGAAAAAATACCAACGCATGTAGCAGATATGCCGTGAGACTTTTTATGATGTGAATATAATGCTTCTGAATTACAACAATATTGAAATGCTGCAGAACTTCGTGACAGGATTATAACAGAACTTTCAGTGAGTAGAAACAAATCTCTTGCTGCTCAACAGCCGAAAGAAGTACTTGCTGATATGTGAGTTAATGTTACATCAGACACGAAATTTGTATTTTTATGAGAATACCGTGATAGATGTGTCGATAATGTATTTCATGTAATGAACTATAGGATGAGTCCTGTGACTTGAGATAATTGGTTTATCGCGCATGATGCCTTTACTTTAGAGAGGCCAAAAAGTCATATATCATCCAATTGGATTTAAGAAGTATAATTAGGAGCTGAATGTGTTCAAATTTTTCTTTAAAAACTCCACCAGTAAAATTTAAAGCAAATAATCCCTTAAAATAGGGATTATTTTGTGTTCAAATTATTCTTTGGATGGTTTATTGACATTTATTTATTAATACATATTATTTTAAAAAGTAATATTAATATATACATGAATTTACCAGAATTATGAGCTACTATTTATAGCTCAGTTTCAAATGCATGACTAGAGCAAAGTCTTGAGTTGCATTGCGAACATATCAAATGAAAACTCTCTGATATATTTTTTGAGTGATTTTGAGATCTTGAATCCCTAGTGAATCCTGAAATTCTATGAAAGATAGATTCTTTTTTTTATGAGTTTGAAATTCTTATGGATATAAACTCTGAATTAGCGAGTGCTGAAAGTTTACTTCCATGATGACTTCAGAGAAAACTTCTTGAAATGTATCCAGAGTATCTTTTAGAATTTCTGTGAAAAACTATCCCAAGTGAAAAAGAATTACAAGAACAAATGAGGGATCTTAATACAAAATGAACGCTACAAGTCCAATGGTTATTAGATGAAATTGACGCATTATCGCAAGAGTTGTGATATGATATTTTATCATTTGTTATCTTGGTTACATGAGAATTTTATGGAGTTGGTAAGTTTATAAGAAATAATTGAAGGGAGATAGAAAGGTTTAGTTTTGTATCACCATCAGATGTGAGCATAAATTACGACCTTGCGAAATGTAGAGTTGAAGAGAAAACAAGACAATGATATATAGAATGAAAACAGCTACTCGATCAATGAAGAGTTACAAAATGACTCGTATTATTAGAGAAGGAATTGATGCAAGGAAATATGCATGCAGCATTTGAAATAGGGAAGTACTATGAATCTATAAATCATCCTGAAACTCAGAGGTACTTAAACTATGCATGTATAGCTTGAGTTTGAAATGCGCTTGTATATTTAGGAAAGAAAAGAGCTGAAGATTCTGATGATATATCTGGAAAACATGACTATAGATGGATGCTAGAACTTGGATCATACCAGTTTGGTTCTCTTGACTGTTTTAGAGCATATATGAATGACTTTTCAGATAGAAGAGAAAAAAAAGGAGCACTCAAACTACTGATACAAGAAGATAGAATTGTTGATCCGAATTGGAAGTTTTTTACTGAGTATGCGAAGCAACTTCAATCAAATAAATGGAGTATGAGTTTATCCGATTGCAACACCCGAATTAAAGTGAAGTATAAAAAATATGCTGCTGAGTTTTGTAAAAGGCTCAAAAAAACTTTTGGAATAGAATATGATCCTGATCTCATAGTACAATCGTTATCTTTTAGTTTTATGGATGATTGATTTTCTGATCCTGCTGGTGATTATAATTTAGAAAGTGGAGATATCAGAATAGACTACTTTTTTCATGTAGATTGAGCTTTAATCGAAAATCCAGAAACCTTTAGAAATTTTTTTGGTACTTTTTGTCATGAAGCAATTCATAAAGTGTCTATTGAATCATCAGAAAATCGTCTGAGAGAAATCCCTAGATTTATTAATGAATGACTTACTTCACTCGTTGAGGGAATTATATCATGATATGATCCAAAATCTTATGAATTTGAAAGAAAAATATTTAAAAAGCTTATAGAATTATCAGGAGAAGAAGAGATGCATATATTTGGACAATTTATAAGATGAAATTTTTCATATATTGCAGATGTATTCAATCCTCATCTCAATGAAATACTTGATATATTTTCTGAGGATAAAGATTTTAATGGAGAAAATAATTTTTCTAGGCAAATTATGTGACCATCCCCATTGAATCAAACTTTAATGGAAGAAGTAATAGCGCATCGAGATTTAGTACAACTATTTCAAGTTTTTTGATTGAGAGTTTCTGCAACACAAGAAGAAACAAAAACGGCTTATCGAAGAATAGTGAAAGAAAACCATCCAGATAGATGATGAGACGAGAGTAAATTGGTTGGAATTAATAATGCTAAGGAAGAAATATATAAACTCAAGTGATGGGCTTAAAGACTGTTCAGGTTCTTTCTTAAAAACCACAAAAATATAGCAATAGAGCCAAAACTCAAGAATAATTCTTGAGTTTTTCGTTGTTTCCTATAATATAGATTCTATAAAAATAATTATTAAAAATAAAAATATGAAAATAGAGATTCTCTTAGTCGGAAAAATCCCACTTGATGATATGAAATTACTAGAGAATGATTTTGTTGTTCATGAATTAAGTGAGATTGAAAACGATGAAGCTTTTTTCATAAAAAATGGATCTAATATTAGAGGATTAGTTGTTACAGGATTTCGAGGTTATGATAGAATTCTAATTGAAGCATTACCTAATCTTGAGATTATATCTGTATGGTGAGCTGGTATTAGTGAACTTGATTTAGATATTGCAAAAGAAAGAAATATTACAGTGACTATTACCCCTGATGATTCCAAAGTTGCCGTTGCTGAACTTGGTTTAGCTCTTATGCTTGCAGCTGCGCGTTGGATTCCTGATGGTGATAAATGTGTTCGTTCAGGCAGTTGGAATGAAGATGGGTACTCACGCACTGGTATTGGTTTATCTGGCCGTACTTGTGGTATTGTAGGTCTTGGAACAATAGGGAATTATGTTGCTGAAAGAGCTGAGGCTTTTGGTATGGAAATATTATATTATTGCCCTAATGAAAAGAATGACTCACCTTACCTATATCAAAAAAATCTTTTAGAATTAGCTAGTTCTAGTGATTTTTTGGTTTTGTGTTGCCCTAATACTTCAGAGACAAAGAATCTTATTAATACTGAAATTCTTAATGCACTGTGAACTCAGGGAAATCTTATAAATATTGCCCGTGGTCCTATCGTAGATGAACAGGCACTCATTTCTGCATTACAGAAAGGTTCTATTCGCTCTGCAGCTCTAGATGTTTACTGTGATGAACCAAATGTATCTGAAGAAATTCGTTCATCAAAACGGACTATTCTATCTGCACATATTGGAACACAGGTTGAGGATGTACGAGAAAAAAGAAAATATTTTTTTATTAAAAACCTTAAGGATTATTTTGAATGAAAAGAATTTACTAAATGAGCTGTTGTTTTACCTTAATGAAGGCATTTGAAACTATAAAGTGTTCAAATTCTTTCTTAAAAACTCCACCAAATAACTTACAAAAAATAATCCCTAATTTGGGATTATTTTGTATTCAAACAAAACTATAAAGGTTACTTATTTTTCAGTATTTCTAAATACTCTTCTAAAAAGTATAATGTATTTTTTCAATCTTTGAGTTTTTGAATGATTCATTTTTCCTCTAATTCATTAAGTCTTTTTATGAGAGTTGGTTTACTGACTTTTAAATTTTTTAATATTTCTCAGAAGGCGATATATATCTTTTGAAATAGTAAATCACAGAGTTTTTCTATTCAAGTAAGTTTCGAGTTGTTTTGTAACGCATAGAGTTTAGATTTATATAAGGTATTGATACTTATAATTTTATCTCCAGTTGATTTAGACTGCTGCTCAATAGCATCTAACATATAAAGAATATATTCTTCCCAGTTGTTTTTTGTTCTTACTTCTTGAAGCAATTTATAGTAGCCTGCTTTGTTTTGATTTATATATCATGAAATATATAAGATTGGGAAGTCTAAAAGGTCTTGTTTTATTAAGTATAAGAGTATGAGTATTCTTCATGTTCTTCCGTTTCAATCTAAAAATGGATGTATTGACTCAAATTGATAATGAATAACAGCAGATTTTATACAATCATCTACCTCATCCATTTTAGGAGAATTGATATAAGTCTCTAAATTTTTGAGAAGACTGTCTAAATGATTTGGATCAGGTGGATAGTAGACTATTTCTCATGTGAGCTCATTTTTTAACTTGGTTCAAGGAACCCTTCGAATTCAAGCATTATTTTCTTCTATCCGTTCTTGGATTCATATTATTGTATTGAGAGAAAGAATATTCTCCTTTTTCTTCATCTCATGTAAACCATAGATCATAGCATCTTTATATCTCATAGTTTCTTTTTCGTTTCATCTCATGTCTTTTATTGCATCAGAAACAGCAACGCTATCAATCGTGGTATTAATATTTTCAATAATATTTGAATCAATAGATTCAGTTAAAACGAGTGAATGAAGAAAAATATCTGATATTTTTCTATTATTCATTTGTTCTATCCCATTGAGTCGCGCAAGCTCTTTGTTTGTTGTAATAATTTTTTTGTATACTTTTGGTGTCATTAAATTGCTTAAATCTATAGGCAACAAGGGAAGACTATTATATGGTGAATTATGAGTCATAGTTACAGGTATAAAAAATACAATATATTTTACCAATTGTATTTATAGGTAAAATAATAGCAAGTTTCTTTACCTATAAGGATAACAGGTAAAGAAAGGGACTTTATTTTTTATAAAGTGTTCAAGTTTTTCTTTAAAAATTCCACCAAATAATATAAAAAATTAATCCCTTAAAATAGGGATTATTTATGTTCAAATACTTTTGCAAAAGTATGAAAATAAATATAGTAAATACTATAAATTTAAAAGAGAAAAAATATGACCCAAATTCAAAAAGAGCATGTAGCTATGATTATTAAATACACTGGTATATCATTTATAACTGGAGGACTCTCTCATGGATTTTTTTCAGGAGAAAGACAAATAATTACTTCTCTTGTAGGTATTGGATTCTTTATTGTATGAACTCTCATGGAGCAAAAAACTTGAGAAAAAGAGTATTTTAAGACAATAGTATTTTCATCAATTCTAGCTGTAGCTATTTGAGCTCTTACAGGAGGACTCCAACACTTTCCAGATTCTCCAGATAGAAGTCTTTGGATTGTACCACTTTGATTTCTTATATCTGTATATGCGTATATCTCACTAGAAAAAGACAGTTTC
>JAWUVV010000013.1:0-24440 GCA_034112165.1 Candidatus Altimarinota bacterium | reverse complement strand
TTTATCATCATGAGCGTTGAAAACGTTTCATCATCCCAGTCTCTTAGGAGACTACAGACCATCATACGTTTCGTTACTCAGATTTGCGGAGCGGCGAGACCAACCCCAGCGTGGTCAGGATTTTTGATATAGGAAACCATTTCTTTTCCAAGTTTTGCATATTGCTTCCACTCTGATTGTTTAATTGGTTCACAAACAGTTCGCAGAATTTTATTTGTTTTTCAAGTCTCTATTTTCAGCATATTTCTTTCTTAATTTATATATAAGAAATTATATCTGATTTTTTATGAGTTTCAATATTTTGCAGCTCCTTTCCTTTTCCAAAGGAAAGGATTCAGGTTAGGATTAAAAAATAAGTGCAATTGAATTTGAGGAAGAATGAGAACAATGAAAATTACCAATCACCAACTTTAAAAAAATAAATTGTCAACGTATACTCAGCGTTTTAGTGTCTTGCAGTTTTGCGATGATCTGTTTTTTGTGCTAGAGTTATTAAGAATGTAATTCCCCTGATATATCATATGAAACAAATTATACAGAAACTTTTAAGCCTACTTCTCATAACGGTGCTACTTGCTCCATTATCTCTTGTGCATGTATCTGCTGAAGAAGAGCCAGTTTATACAACATTGAGAAATATAGATCTTGGAACATTTAACGAATTTAGATATAGGCTCACTGAGCAATTTTTTATTCTCAGAGAATGATTTACTATAGATAATGCCTTAGATGTTAATACTATATTGCGTATCGCTGCGCTCGCTGAGGAATGATACAAATATCTTCCAGATAATCTTGTAAATAAAAATTATCTCTCAGCTTTGAGAACCGATTTACAAAAATGAGCAAAATACCCAGGAAATGAAACAGCCTACGCTGAGATACTCAGTGGGCTTGCGGATTATATTGAAAAAGTACAAGTGCAATCAGTTTCTGGAAGCATAGAAGGAACTCCAACATCATGAAATGCTCCACTTATAACAACGCTGCGAGCAAAAGTACAAGACCCAACAGGAACGAAAGTACTTACAGGGAACTATACTTGGTGGATTGATGTTTCTTGAGAAAAAGTTGTTATCGGGAGAGGGCCATCTATTAATTACAGTTTTAGAGAAGAATGAAAATATTCAGTATTTCTTGATGTAACATCTTCTCATAAAAATAAATGAGGATTCACAGATGTACTCCCATTTCGAGAAAGAATCGATATTAGCGTGAATGAAAAGGTAGCGTCTCTGATTATAAAAGTAAATGGTGATAGCGTCACAGATAATACGCTTCTAAAATTTACTCCTGATGATGCTTCATACTGACTCCTATTTGATGCTACGAGTTCTACTCCAACATCAGGAACGAGATTTAGTTCTGTGTCTTGGGACTTTGGGAATGGAGTAGTGAGAAGTTATCTTGGGAATCCTAAAATAGAGAGAATTAAATATGGAAGAGAGGGAGACTATGAGGTACGTCTGAGCATGGTGACGAATGAATGAAAAACAGTAGAGAGGACATTTATGGTTGCTATTTATGATCCAATTGCGACTATTGAGGTAAATAGAGAAGATGGATTTATAGGTGACAAGTTTACCTTTGCAGCGAAAACATCATGAGCCTATAGAGATCTAACCTATAGTTGGGAAATTGTAAATATTGACGCTGATAGGGTGATTCATCAAATAAGCGGGAAAGTACTTACCTACGCATTTACTGATAAGTGAAAATATAATGTAAAACTAAAAGTGCGTCGATCATCATGAGAGACGGATCAAGATACGCGTATAGTCTATGTTACTTCACAGTCTCCTATTGCTGAATTTGAATCTAAGATTACCCAGGCAAATAAACCAAATAGAGTATTCTTTGATGCTTCGAGAAGTTTTGATCCAGATATTTCTGATGATGGAAATTTGACGTATGATTGGTTTATAAATGGAGCGAGAGTAAAACTCCAAGATTCAAACGCAAATGGGTCTATTTGATACTATACTTTTGATAGTATTGGAACTCAAAGTGTAAACCTAGAGGTGACAGATCTTGATGGTATTAGAAATATTAAAAAAGGAACGATAGATATTAAATCTATACTTTCTGTAGAGATGTTCGCGTTCCCCCGGGTGATACAACGAAACGGATTTATTAAGTTTGTTTCAGAGTCTCCAGAAGCTGAACTCTTTGAATGGGATTTTGGTGATGGGAAAAAGACCTGAGGATCACTTGATAAAGTAACGCATACTTATGAGAAAAGTGGTTCATTTGAGGTAACGCTCAGAGTATCTGACAGAGATAATAATGAAAATACCTACAAAAGAACGATATACGTGAGCGAATCAGACCAACCTCTCGCTCTTATTGATACGTCACTTTGAGGATTAGAGTTACCCCAATTCGATGGCGCAGCTTGTGAGTGAGTTTGAGCGTATGTTGTAGATAGAGTTACGGCTGTAAAACTAGATGGAACTGAATCTATTAATGTTGATGGAGAGACAACGTGACTTGAATACTCTTGGAAAATAGGAAATGGAAAATTTGCTACCTCTGCAAGTGTGAGTCATAAATTTGATGAGATTGGTTGTTTTCCAGTAAAACTTACGGTAAAAAGTGATAAAAATGGAGCAACATCAAGTCAAGCTATTATGATGAGCGTTAAGAATGTACTTCCTACTCTTTCTTCTTTAAAAGTGCAGGTTGAAGATCCTAATGCAGATCCACTTATTGTGAGAGTATCTGCAGTGTGAGCAAAAGATGCTGATGGAGTGATTCAATCATATCTCTGGTATTACTATACTGATACGGATAATGAACCTCAGGATTTTAGAGCAACTGCAACTTCTTCAACAGCTTTTGTTATACCAAAAATTACGTGAAACTATTATTTTGTAGCAATCCTAAAGGATAATAATGAAGCGAGAGTAACATCAGAAGAAGTGACAGGGTCTAAATATTTTACAACTATAACGGGGGATAATATCAATACTCCTATCGTTGATCTTAAGGTGAATGATAATTCTACGGTTATTGGAGAGGAGATTACGTTTACAGCCTCAGCAAAAAATATTCTCGGACAAACAATAGAAAAAGATGCTAATTTTAGTTGGGACTTTGATGGTGATGGATTCTATGATACACAAACTTCAACACCAACGACAACATATAAATTTAGAAAATCTGGAGAGTTTTATTCAAAAGTAAAAGTAAAATATAGAGGTATAAGTTCAACAAAAAATGTCACAGTAAATGTTGGAAATAAACTCGTTGCAGACTTTGATTACATCTCTATTGGAAATAAAATTATTTTCTTTGATACTTCAAGTGGTCAGATAGATTCAAGGACTTGGAATTTATGAGACGGCACAAAGAAAACAGGAACGAATTTCACTCATACCTACACAGACGGAAAAGTATCTCATGAAGTAAGTCTTTCTATTGCTGAAGGAACAAAGATAAAAGAAATCAAGAAAACAGTTTCAAAAAATATTAAGAATATTCTCAAAACAAGAGGAAATAAACTTGTAGTATTTACATCTCCTTTAGTGGAAAATGAAAAAATAGTCCTTGAAAATCCAGGAGAGAGAGTATTTGTTTATGCTGGTGAGAGCACGCAAGATGCGATAGAGTATGGTATAGATTATGACACAGAAAATGATAGTGATTTTAATGGTTGAGTAGATGACGATGCTGATAATAAATGAACAGCAAGTTATATCTCATGAGATATTGCTGAAATTCCCCTCAATGATTTCAATATCCAAAACATACGAATATTTCTCAGAGATGCTGAGGGAAATGTTATGGCTACGCAGGATATAACGATAGAAAAAACATATATAGAAGATAAGAATATCGACCCAGATACAATTATTTTTGAAGGAGTAAGTGAATCTGAAAAGGAAAAAATAGAAGCTCTCAAAGAAATTCTTGTAAAACTTCCTCAACAGCAAAAATTACAATCACTCAATTACGTACAAAAACTTCAAGAAAACTGGAACGATCCTACGGAGAAGACTCGTACTATACTAGATTTTGAGAATTACATCTTTGGATTACAACTTGTAAATGAGGATGAACTCATTCAAATACTAGAATCACTTCTTGTAGAGTGACAAGAGGATCAAAGCCAGAAACAAATTACATATCAAGCACTTGTAAATCTCATCCCTCAGGATATAGCATGTGAAATAGAGGAGGGGACATGTTATGATAATCTTGTATCAAAATTAGAAGACATCAGAGCTTCTGATGATATTGAGTACAATAAGACACTTTGAAAAGAGGTTCTACAAGTTATTGGAACAACAGATATTGAGATGATCAGCAACGCTCAAAAACTAGACTTTAAAGCCATTCTTACGTCACTTGTATATGGTGGTGAAATATCTGAAATTCCAGATGATGAAAAGCAGGAAATTATATGAGAAGGGGTGAGCGATTCGCAAGGTGAAACAAGTTCAGGAGTGCTATGAATATTAATGACTATCCTTAAGTGGCTTGCCATTATTATACTGGTATTCCTTGGTATTGTTACTATATTTTACCTACTCTATTTACTCCTTAATAAAGACAAGTCGCTGTGATTTACTCAATATATCCTTAATATAACAGGAGGAAAATCAGAAACAGTAGATGGGGTGAGTGGTGATGTTGAAGATATATTGTGAGATTTTGATACTCCTTCACCGGAAAAATCAGATATATTATCTCAAAGAGGACCAGAAATTGATCCACTTGCTTGACCCGCATCAAAAACTGATAAGAAACCCCAGGTAGTTCAAGAAGAAGTACCAGATTGGCTCAAAGGAAACTTTGCATGAGATGCTCCTAAAGGAGATAACAAAACTCCAAAAGAGACTATTAAACCAGAAGGACCAAAACCAACTATTCCAAAATCAAATATTAAGGCTCAAGAACAAAAACAGGAAAAAATTATTGAAACTCCAAAAATAGAGAAACCAGATTCAAATTCTAGCACTGATGAGAGTGTTCCAGACTGGCTAAAGGGGAGTTTCGATGAACCTAAAAAAGTGGATGCAAAACCAATGCCTGAAGCTCCAAAAAATATTTCAAAACCAGAAACTACAAGCCGAGTTGTTGAAAATAAGGATTTTAATATAGAAAAGGAAACAAAACTAACTCCAGATGATAACGTTCCAGACTGGCTCAAAGGAAGTTTTGATGAACCTAAAAAAGAAGTTACAAAACCAATTCCAGAGGCTCCAAAAGAATCTCCAACTCAAGAGATAAAAACAGAGAAAGTGGAATTAACTGCGCAGAAAGAGGATTCAAAGCAAGAGGACGTAAATAAATCATTGAGTGATGATAATGTTCCAGATTGGCTTAAAGGAAGTTTTGATACTCCTAAAGTTGAAGATATAAAGAAAGAAGAAAAGCTAGAAGTATCAAAAAAACCTGTGGATTCTAAAAAAGAGAGTACGAAACCTGAGCTTGTAAGTGCTCCACAAGAGCTAAAGAAAGATTTGCTAGATAAAAAACTCCCTCCTACAACCCAGAAACCAAAAGTTACTACTCCTGACTCTTCTATAAAAAAACCAGGAGCAAAGAAAACAGAAATAGTTAAAAAATCTACTCAAGATACAAAGAAAAAAGAAACTCCAAAGGCAGATACAACCTCTAGTGTAGATAAAAAAAATGAACTTTGGGATGATGGTATGAAAATACCTGATTGGCTGAAAGCTGATGATGAAAAATAATAAAAAGCGCATATGCGCTTTTTATTATTTTTTAAAGAAAATATTATTTTGTTTTTCTTGTTAGAGCTTTATACTATCCACATAATATCTATAAATATCAAAATACAGCTGTGAATGATTTTACAGGGGAGGCACTAGACTTTCTCAAAGACATTATCATAATTCTTGTGATAGTTCTCGTGATGAGGACCTTTCTTATTATGCCATTTAAGATAAATGGTCAGTCAATGTACGAAACCTACTATGATAAGGAGTTTATTATCGTGGATAGATTTTCTTATCGAGATATTCCTCTGCTGTGAAAAACGCAGGAAGTAGAAAGAGGTGACGTTATTGTTTTTGCTCCGGGAGTGAGTGAAGAACGAAAATATTTTATTAAGAGAGTTATAGCCCTTCCAGGAGAAACACTTAAAATAGAGTGAGGAGAGGTGTTTGTCAGAGGACAATGAGCAGAAGAATTTGTTCTATTAGATGAAGATACATATCTCTCAGATGAAAACCAAGGGAATACAACCGTTAAAAACGATACATCTCCATATTTGTACGAAGTTCCAGAAGATAGATATTTTGTGATGGGAGACAATAGAAATCATTCTACCGATTCACGAAATTGTTTTCAAAGTTGTAGTGTGCGAGAAAATTTTGTAAAACCAAGTGAGATTATTTGAAAAGTATTGCTTGATCTGTGATATTTTAATTTCAGAAATTTTACATTTACACATCCTGATTTAGAAATTGCTACAAAACCAAAGTTTTTTAGTGGACTTGCTGAGTATGATTACCAGTAGATTATGAATGCATTTTTCTATGTAGATAAACCAACAGGTCAAACTAGCTTTCAAGTTCTTCGTGATATGCGCAGGATATTGTGAGTCAAGAAAATAGGGCATACAGGTACTCTTGACCCTCTTGCTACAGGGTGATTACTCGTAGCTACAGGAAACTACACCAAGCTTATTACCTATATAGAAAAAGATTCTAAATCCTATGGGGCCACTATAATGCTAGATGGGACCTCTCCATCATATGATAGTGATAGTGAGATTACATACTTACCAGAGCAACAACTAAAAGATTTAGCAAATAATCTCTCACTTCAGAATATTCAGGATTGTATAGACGAGAATTTTTCAGGAGAAATAACTCAGATTCCACCAAAGTACTCAGCTCTCAAAATAGATGGAAAGCGCGCCCTTGATCGTACTCTTGCGGGAGAGGAGGTAATTATGAAAGAGCGAAAAGCCACAATTCTTTCATCAAATATTATATCTTATGAGTATCCAAAGCTCATAGCTGAATTCACAGTAACAGCAGGAACATATATTCGTTCTATAGCATTTGACCTATGAGCAAAGCTTTGAGCGTGAGGATATCTCTCATGACTCAGGAGGACAGGAGTTTGAAAACTTACTTCAGATATGCTTCAGACGCTTGATGAACTATCTGAGAATTCAGCTTTGAGTGTAGAGGCTATATTTTGAGATAAAATATTTCATTTTGATGATGAAGTAGTACTGAAAAGACTTTCAGATGGGCAACGAGTCTGGGGTGAATATGATTTCCCAGAAAATGAAAATATTTTCCTTTCAGATGGAAATATGATACGATATGTAGTAGAGTATAGGGACTCAGTTCTGCATCCTCGAAAAAAGATTGTATAAAAATTTGCGCTTTCTGCTAAATTTTATACAATACCCGAGCTTATTTGTATGGGTTATTAGCTCAGTTGGTAGAGCAGCCCCCTTTTAAGGGGAAGGTCCTGGGTTCGAGCCCCGGATGACCCACCATTTGAACATTTTTTGATTAGGCTGGCTTAGATTGCACTCTAGGCCAGCCTTTTTAGTCGGTTCTACCTTTCCAATTCAATCTTTAGCTTTGGGGCATAATAGAAAATAATGGGTGGCTAAAAGAGGGGGTTATTTGGCATAATATAGCTAAGTATTCCCTCTTTTTTATATTTATGAATAAAAGTTTCCAGAAAGCGTGTAAGGTATGCGGTTCTATTTTCATCTAAATGGTGCTATTTCTTGAGATAAACCTTCACATAAGATAAACCTGATACAAGAACTGTTGTCTGGTTGATTCGAAGTACAGCACTATATAGTAAGGCATGGCCTAACTGAAAAGGAGTCATTAGAGGTTGAATGAGCACTCATAGACTTCTATGGGAAGAGTAATCTTACAAATATTGTACTCTGACATAATTCAGGGGAGAGATGACTCATGAATATCAATGAAATCAATATTAATTATGATACACAAGAAGTAGAAATAGTAGATAAAGTTATACTGATCAATATAAATACACTGTATTATTTTTGAATATCAGAAGAAGAACTATATCAAGCGACTCGTAAATCTTGGAAAGCAAAAATTGAGAGAGCGAGTAAGGCTAAATATGTTTTTTGTCACTACCATGGAATTATAAGAGAAGTTTACGAAATAAATGATTGGTATTCTAGTGTAGAATATCCTTTAAGAATTGAATTCAATTGAGAAGTAGCTCCTGATAATATACGAGAGAAATATATTTATAAATCGATTAGCAATTATTTTACTCAAGGAAGTCAAAACCCTATTAAATATGTAAATATATAATAATTCAAGGATATTAAATTTATATTAATTTATTCAATAAAAGATAGAGATTGCAAATGTAGTCTTTATTTTTTAGCTAAAATCTGTAGAATAGCCAATATGATTATAAAAAATAAAAATAAAATATATGCATTGGTATAATAGAGAAATAAGAAAATATACTATAAGTACTATGGGTATGGTAGTTTGAGCTTTAATCGCTACTATATTAGTTTCTATATGGATATATTTCACTTCAGATTATTATGAGTGGCAAAACATAGAGATTATTCCACTTGTTCCTTGGGTGAGGATTTTGTTAAGCGCTTTAACCTATGTGACTTTGTGAAGGTTGCTATATAAGAGTCAGATAGTTTATAGACCATTACATTTCGTGCTTGTAAGAATTTTTCGCAATAAGAAACTATATAATGACACTAAGGATATTATATGGTTTGTCTTATTGGGGGTTATGTGTTTTGTGATATTACCAGTTATAGTTTCATTCCTCAACTTCTTAATATCATGTGTATATAATTTAGCATTATTCTTAATTTATATATCACCTTCATTAGCACTTTGATGAATTATTATATTATGAATAACCTATTTTCAAAATGTCAGAAATAAGAATTAAAAGTATAAACATAAAAAATTATAGATCATTCTGAAATGAAGCTCAAAGTTTTGATTTCCCTTGAGATGATTACAAAAAACCAATTACAATTGTATGATATAATAATTCATGAAAAACTAATTTAATGAATTCAATCTTATATTGAATAGGTGAGAAATTTATAACTGCACAAACATTTGAAAAATCAGATTTACATAATTTACATTATAACAATGAGTTAAGAATTTCTACTCTGCTAGAATGAAGTTTTTATAATACTGAATATTGAAACAAAACGATTTGATGACCTCATAACATAAAAACAGAAGTAAATGATTGAGATATATTAACAAAAATAGATAATTGATTTTTTTGAGCTAATAAACATTATAATATTTTTTATATAAATTTTCATAGAATAAAAGATGAAATATCAACTAAAAAAAGTGGTTGGTGAAATCTAACATCATTTTTAGCTAAGCATATTAATAAACTTGTTGAAAATGATGCGACTATGCAATGAAGAAAAAACACTTTTAAAGATGAGTTAGAATTAGCTACAAAAAAAGTACTAAAGTGAACAGAAGAAGAAAATGAATCTGAACTATTTAAGTTTATTCAAGAAATTAAAAAGAATTACTCTCAAAATTTAAGAAATGATGCTTGTGAAGTTGAATTTTGACTTCCGGGTTATGAAGATATTTTCTTACAGATGATATTTAGGATATGATTAAATGGAGAAGTTAATAATTTAGTTCCTATAGATCACTTCGGAGATGGCTATGTATCTATGTTTGTCATGTCAGTAATTCAAGCAATAGCAGAAAGTAATACAGAAGATAAGTGTTTATTCTTATTTGAAGAACCTGAAAGTTTTCTACATGAAAATCATCAAGAATATTTTTATAAAATGGTCTTGTGTAAATTAGCTGAGAAACACCAAGTGATTTATACAACGCATTCAGATAGAATGGTTGATATTTTTGATACAAGATGACTTATAAGAATAGAATTTGATGAAGAGAGAAGACAAACAATAAAAAAATATAATAATGCAAATACCGAAATAAACATAAGCCCTCTGCAGTTATCTCAATATAATAGCTATATTAAGAATATTGAGCCTAATTTAAATAAAATACTTTTTAGCAAGAAAACTGTCTTGCTGGAGTGACCTAATGACTTAATGGTTTATAAGAAGATAATAGAAAAAAGAGTATTTTCTAAAGTTACTGGTGATGCATCTATCTTAGATAAAGAAAAGTATTCTGAAACTTATTTAAATTTTGAAAATATTTCAATTATTCCTCATCATGGGAAATCAACTGCACTTTTCTTAATAAAACTTTGTAAATATATATGATTAGATTTTTTTGTAATTAATGATTTAGACTTTAACAGCGAAGAACTATTTGAGAAGCTATCATTGTACCATACAGAAGAAGATATGAAAGCATGAGATGAATATCTTAATGCAGGTAATAGTACATTAAAATGAATGCTTACAGTAAATTGGAAATTAATAAATGAGGCTTGAAAGGAAAAAATACATTTTAATGTTAATAAATTAGAAGCAGTCATTTGATATGAATCAGATAATAAAAGTCCTATAGAAATTTATAAAATAATAGATCATGAAGATTTTGAGATTACAGAAAAGTTATTACCAGAAAAACTAGAAATATTTTTATGATTAAAAGAACAAAGTAGGATAATACATCATAATACAGATGTCAGAGTTGAAGATTTACCTTTTTAATTTATGTAAATCCCTGTCTCTCGATCTCGGTTCTAACAAGATTGACTAAGTCCCAAGCATATCAATGTATTTAGAAGTAGACAAGTACTGGTCTACTTTTTTAGCGTGAGAGTATTTGAGTACAAATAGCTATTTAAAGACGTTTTTGCTTTAAAATAGACGATAATACTGGTTCGAGCCTCAGATGTATTCAATTTCTTAAAATTAGAAAGTTTTGACTATTGATTAATTTATAATAATATGTTTAGTATAATATGTTAAATATTTCACTTATTAGTTTAATATCAGTTTCTATGAATAAGATATGATTATGAATTGTTGGTGCTTGAGACCATATGAAAAGTCATATAGCTTATTTACGAGGTATTCCAGGTATAGAAATAGTATGAGTTGCTGACAAAGCATGTAATAGTGTTGAATGACTTCTCGACACAAGAAGTGATATGACCTTGGAACAATTGCAATCATTGGCACCAAATCCAAGATTCTTTGATAACGCTCATGATTTATACCATGATACTTCTGTTAAATTTGATGCAGTATTTTCTGGAACTCCAGATAAATTTCATACTAGTGATATAGAAGATGCTGTAAAATACTGAAAACATATCATGGTAGAAAAACCACTTGCAACAACACGACTTGATCTCGATTATCTAAAAGATGCTTTAGGAAAAGCAAAAGAACAAGATTTAGTAATATCAAGTTGTCATGCACGTAGATTTGATCCTCCATTTTTATGGTTGAAATCTATGCTTGGGCAAACCAAGATAGCACTTGGTGAAGTAATGGGTGTAGACTATGATTTTTCATATGCAAAGTTGAGAAAGACTGGATTACATGAATGACTCCTGATTGATCATTTTAATCATGAAATAGATCTTTTAAACTTTTTCCTTTGATTTTCACACTTTAGTGCAGATAAACTTACTGATAGTGAAGAATCGTATCAAGCAAGTTGAGTTAGGAATGATTGAGTAAGTTTTATGTTTCGAGGGAGTAGATTCTTAGATGCAAGTAGATACCATGAAGCTATGACTATTCGCTTTCAGAAATGAACTCTCGTAGTTGATACATCAAGTGGAATAGCTACTTTAAAAAACCATGAAACACTAGAAACTATTTCACTAGAATGCTGAAAAACAGATTATGAAAGAAGGCTTAAGGCTGTAAATGAGAATTTCTTTAAAGCTATTAGAGGAGAAGAAGAGGTATACCTCACTCACCAAGACCTTATAGTAAATACTGCCTCATGAATAGGCCTTACTGTTTGATCAACTTATAATTCACAAAACGATTTATAAACTATGACTTATCTACTTACATGATCATTTGATGCATGAGTGAATTGGAAGCTCCATAAAAGTTTTATTCTCCCTAATAATCCTAAAGTAACAGCAGTTATTGGAATAATTTTAGATGATATAAATCAAGTTTTCCTTGCTAAAAATCAACGTTGATGGGATTTACCTGGATGACATACTGAAAATGATGAAACACCTGAAGAAACTCTAATAAGAGAAGTATCAGAAGAAGCTTGAACGAATATACATCCAAATGTTATTCTATGGTGATATAGAGAAGTAACTTCGGATAAACCTATCCCAAATCGAGATGGATGATTTTATCCTCAAAGATCTCATATTCTTTATTACCAATGACAATCTCAATGAGACCTATATAAACCTTACTGAGAAGAAATTCTAGAAAGTAGAGCTTTTGATATTCAAGAAGCAATACATCTTGCACAAAATGATGTAGATAAATTTATACTCAAAGATATCCAAGAAACTCTATAAAACTACCGAGTTTAATTCAATCTGAGTTCTAACAAGGTTCACTAAGTTCCACCATTTCAATATAAGTAAAAAAGCATGGCTGAGATTGCACTCTTGGCCATGCTTTTTTTGTGTATAAAATTTTGACTTTGTAAATCATACATTCGGTATAGATATTGATATACTCAGCTTACCCAAGGCATTTTTTGAGTTCTAACTATACATAGGTAAATATTTTATTGACATAATGTAAAATATAATTATTAATATATCATATTTTTTATTATTAATATAATTTAACTATATGTCTATGAATTGATTAGGAGAAAGATTAAATGTTTCAGAAATTTTTGTCTCAAAGAAAAAAGAAGTAGTAGATTTGTGAAAACACCTTGCTACAGACTTAGCAGCGAATTTATGAATTGAATGAATTGGTAGTATATCAGTACATGAAAACTATATAGTAGGGTGCATTTCTGATGATGATTTTGATTGTGCAACAAAGACTATATTTTCGGAAACTCCAGTAGATGATGTTCAAGATTTACTTGCCTTTACTCAATCAACAGCTTGAAAGAAACAAATTGTTATAGAATCAAAACCGGGTCAATTTGATGATAGAATTGAGGCTGTAAAATCTAATTTGAGACTTCAAACAGGAGAGGATCATGATGTAAGGGTAAAACATGTCATTACTTTTGACAGTGAAGTATCAGATAGCGATTTAGATCGTATTAAGAGTTATATTATTAACCCAAATGAAAAGCAAGAATCTTCTCTTGAAGATAAAAAACTTGAGAGAGCTTTTCAAGATCCAGAAAATCATGTTATTTTAGATGGTTTTACAGATATTGCAGATGATCAGAGTTTAGATGATTTCATTAAAAAACATAGCCTCTCACTCAATGTAGATGATATTCGTATGGTACATGAATATTTTAGAGACGAAGAAAAGAGAAATCCTACTAAGGTCGAAATAATGTTGATAGATACATATTGGTCAGACCATTGTAGGCATACTACATTCTTTACAGAAATTACAGATGTAAATTTCACTGGATGACCTTCTGTAATTCAAAATGATATAATAAAAGCTCATCAAAACTTTCAAGAAAAGAGTAAAGAGTTTTGAAAAAATGGAAACACTCTTATGGAAGCTGCTACTGCGAGTGCTAGATTTTTAAAAAGTGACCCAGAATTTAAATGAACAGAGTTTCTTGATATTTCTGAAGAAGATAATGCTGCATCATACAAAACTCAAATTGAACTTGAAGATACTCCTACTCAGGACTGGATTATCATGTTTAAGAATGAAACTCATAATTCTCCAACAGAAGCTGAACCATTTGGTGGTGCCGCTACTTGTTTAGGTGGAGCTATTCGTGATACGCTCAGTGGGAGGTCGTTTACATTTTGAGCTATGAGAGTATCAGGTTCAAAAGATCCAACAGAGGCTATAAGTGAGACCATGGCATGAAAGCTTTCGCAAAGAGCTATATCTATAGGGGCTATGCTCGGATATAGTAGTTATGGAAATCAAATAGGACTTGCAACAGGGAGAGTAAGAGAATATTTTCACCCAGGGTATGCTGCAAAGAGATTTGAATGTGGGTATGTAGTATCTGCAGTAAAAGAAGATTGTCTTGTAAGAGAAAGACCAAAAGCATGAGATAAAGTAATTGTGTTCTGATGACCTGTAGGAAGAGACGGTGTAGGATGAGCAACCACTTCAAGTAAGGTGTCTGGAGATGTTGATGTGGCTCAATTATGAGCTCATGTACAAAAATGAAATCCAGTAGAAGAAAGAAAGATGCAACGTCTTATGCTCAATCAAGCGTTTACAAGGAAAGTAATAAAATCTAATGACTTTGGTGCTGGATGAGTATCAGTTGCTTTGTGAGAAATAGCGGATGGTATTGATATTAACTTAGATGAGGTTGCAAAACATGTAAAGTATCAGGGTCTTACTGATGAAGAACTGGTTATTTCAGAATCTCAAGAAAGAATTGCTATAGTGGTTTCAGCAGAAGACTATGAAGAAGTTATGGCTATGATTAGGGCTGAAAATATTTATGCCTTCCATGCTGGAACAGTTCATACTAATGAAGAAAGTTCGCAAGATAATAGACTCAATATTCAGTATAACTGACAATCTGTTGTTGGATTATCTCGTGATTTTTTAGATAAAAATGGTGCAACAAGAGAAACAAAAGCTACAGTACACACTAATGGAGACTTTAGATTCTTTGATGTACCTGATCATGTGAATAATAAGCTTTGGAATAAAGGTACTGAACTAGATGCTTTAATGACGCACTTAAAACAACTTGCTCATGCATCTCAAAAATGACTTGGAGGAAACTTTGATAATAGTGTTTGAGCTTCTACAATACTTGCTCCATATGGATGACAATATCAAAACTCTCCTCAAGTAGCTATGGTACAAAAACTCCCTACTTTTAACTGAGTTGACGCTATGACGGGAGTTGCTTCTACTTTTGCATATAACCCAGAACTCCTCTCAGAAAATACGTATATGGGAGGTATGTATGCTATTATTGAGACTATTTCAAAAATAGTAGCTGTAGGATGAGATTATGAGAAAACTTGGGTAAGCTTGCAAGAATATTTTGGAAAACTCACTGATGATGAAAAATGGTGAGAAGTATATGCAGGGCTTTTGGGTACACTCAAAGCTCTTACAGAATTAAAAGTAGCTGCGATAGGGTGAAAAGATTCTATGAGTGGAACTCATGTATGAGAGGACGGTGAGAGATTAGATGTCCCACCTACTATTGTGAGTTTTGCGAATTGTCCTCTAGATACAGATAATGTAGTCTCAGCAGAATTACAACGACCTGGAAATATACTCCTACACTTTCCTGTTCCTAAATTAGATGGAGATCTTCCTGACTTCTCAAAATACAGATTAAGACTAGAGGCAATTAAAGCATTAACTCTTAATGATAAAGTAGTATCATCAACAGTTGTTGAACAATCAGGTGCGTATGGGGCTATTGTAAATATGATGTTAGGAAATAAAGTATGAGTAGAGATTACAAAATCAGACTATAGTTTCTTTGCTCCTATGCTTGGAGATATTATTTTAGAAGTAACTCCAGAAGCGATAGAAGGTGGCTGACTTGAAAAATTCATTATTTGAAAAACAACAGACAATGAGCAATTACAACTTCAATGAGGAGACTCAGTTCACCTTTCAAATTTAGAATCTATCCTAACAGAAACTCTAGAGTGAGTTTTTCCTTCTGAGAATGTAAATTCAGATTTAAATAGTCCATGACAAAATCATATCCGTTTTCATAGAGATAGAGTTTCTATGGAAACAAAAGAAGCTTTAAAGCAAAATCCAAAAGCTATTATTCCTGTGTTTCCAGGAACAAACTCAGAGCTAGATACAAAACATGCTCTTATAAAAGCTGGATTCGAAGTAGAAGAATTTGTATTTTACACAAATGGTACTCCAGAGCAATTTACTCAGTCTAGAAAACAATTTGCTGATATGTTAGATTCTCAAGATCTCATAGTATTCCCAGGAGGATTCTCAAATGGTGATGAACCGGATGGGAGTGCAAAATTTATTGCAAATATCATGAGGTCTCCTGAACTCAGAGAGAGTTTCCAATCATTCATAGATAGAAAAGGTACAATTACTATGGGTATATGTAATGGATTTCAAGCATTAGTTAAGCTTGGTCTTTTTGAAGCATCTACAATCAAAGATCATCTCACAGAAGATGATGAAACTCTTACGTATAATACGAGTATGAGGCATCAAACAGAGCTTGTTGGCATGGAAGTTAGATCAGTTCTCTCACCAATACTCTCACCAATGAAAACTTGAGAGAAATTTGTAGTACCTATATCAAACGGAGAAGGAAGACTCATAATGCCAGATAGAAGATTCGATCAGTATACTCAAGCATGACAAATCCCACTTGTGTATATAGATGAAAATGGTAAGACTACAAATAAGTATAATGGATCAAGATGATGAGCAGCAGCTCTCACGAGTCCAGATGGAAGAATTTTTGGTCTTATGCCTCATCCTGAGAGAACATGACTCAATGTATTCAAAAATGTTCCTGGTAATCATGATATGCCAATATTTGAAGGGATTAGAAATTCAATAGTAGGAAATAAATAATTTAAAAATTAAATAATAACAATATGCCAGAGTTAGATAGATATAGTGAAGAAGTGGTAAAAGCCTGAGATGAAGCTTCAGGAAATTTTAAAGCAGCTTGTAAATCAGCAAACAGAAAAACAAACGTTGCAAGATTTTTCGATGAATGAACAGAATGATATGAATTAAAACCAGGATATACAACCAAAGAAAGTATAGATGGTGTGGGTACAAAGGTTCATATATATACTACAGCTTTTGAATGATTATTTCTTGAATTTGAGAGAGATAATTTAGAGGAGCAAGAACTATTTAATAAGAGTGTTGATATTTGGGAAAGAATGCTCTCAGATCTTATTGCTATGAATACAGATGATTTAAGAAATTGAGAAATGGCAGTAGCAGTTACAAATATAATTGATATTAATCATTTAAAATGAGCAAGATGAAAACTCTTTGCTGACTCTATGGCAGAAGCTATGGCTAATGTTATCATAGAAAATGATATTATGATGACAGCATGAGAAACAGCTATTTTATGAGAACCTAAAAAAGTAACTCAAATTATTGAAATGCTTAATGCAGTATTATCAACAGATCCAGAATCACCTGTGATGGATTTGAAATTATCATGAATAAAATGAGAGATTAATAATGAATTAGAAAAAATATTATGACCAATTGAATTTAATATAGGTGGAACCTCTCTTTGAATCTCAGATGGGAAAAATAAACTTTCTCCATTAAAGCCATGACAGGCAGTTATAGCACTTCAAGAGAGAACTAAAGATTGAATAATAGGGCCAAGATCAAATGGTATTACTGCAATCAGAAATCATATGACAGAATTAGCATGAAATGATTGGGAAAATCTTGATTATGATGACTTTCTTATATCTATTTGAGATAAATCGTATTCTATACCAGAAGAGATACATGTAGTATGTAGATGAAAAAAGATGTGGGAAATAGCTACAGGTAAAAGTACTGTATTTAATCCATTTGTTTCTCGTAAATTACTATGATGAGTTGATGGTGAAAAAAATGTTAAACTTTCTTCTATTATTCATATTACTGGTAATCCAGGTAAAAAAGCTACCGAAGGTGCTCCATGAGTTCAGTTAGACTTGGATATTTCAGAAGTACCAGTTCCTACAATCATCTCGATATTACAACATACTCTTGGTATAAATAGTGCAGATGCTATGAAATGATGGAATATGGGAATTCCCTATGTACTTAATATGTGATGAAGATCAAGCCTGAGAAGTTATTAAACTTGCAGAAGAGGATGGAATACAGGCAAGGAGAATTTGAATAACAAAAGAGGAATCAGAAAAAACAACAAGTGTTATTAGGTGAGTTTGAATTGATAATAGTGAAGTGCAATTAGCTGATTAAATTATATAATTTTTAACTAAAAATATTATGGCAAGAATAGGAATTCTATGAGACTGACAATTAGGTCAATTAACAGCGCAGGCTGCTCAAAAAATGTGACATGAAACAGTAGTTTTTGGAGCTGCTGGTCCAAATTCACCTGCTGCACAAGTATCTGAAGCGATAGCGGTAACGTATAGTGATACAGCAGGTGCTCTAGAAGCAATTGAATCAGCTTGAGTTGATGTTGTAACTCCAGAATGGGAAAACGTTCCAAAGGCTATTCCAGAAGGAATTGAGGCAGCATGAATTAAAATGTACCCAAGCTCTCAGGTGCTATGAACTATACAACATAGAGTAACAGAAAAAGAAGCTGTAAGAGCATCAGGAAATAAAACAGTAGAATTTGTACCTAGCATATCTTCAGAGCAGGAGTTATGGGACTGTTTGAGTGCAAGTGGGCCTGGAATTATTAAAACAGCAAGAGAGTGATATGATGGAAAATGACAATTTAGAGTAAATAATATACTTGATGTTGATAGGTTTATAAAATTAGTTGAATCCTGAGAAGAAAAACCATTTTGAGAAATAGATAGAATCTATGAGCAACTTGTAGATTTTGATTATGAAATAGCTGTGACAATTGCTCGTAATCCAAGGGGAGAAATAATGATTTTTGAACCATCTCATAATACTCATAAAAATGGTATATTAGATACAAGTTTCATACCAGCAATTCACAGTATTCCACTTCAAGGAAGAATAAATCAAGATGTAGTTGATAGATCAAAACAAATTGCTGAGAGTATTGCTATATCTATGTGAATAGTATGAGAAGTAACGGTAGAGATGTTCGTTACAAAAGATGGCGAAATACTTGTGAATGAACTTGCTCCAAGACCTCATAATTCAGCTCATGGTACTATAGAGAGTTATAATATATCTCAATATCAGGCACTTATTATGGCTATATTAGATGAAGATTTATGAGAAAACCCATTAACATCAGCAACATCTCTAAAAAACATGATGGGGAATGATATATCTTTTATTCCAGGCAGGAGATCATGAGATTGATATTCTCATACTTTCTTGGATAGTGGTACTTCATACTATGATTATGGTAAGTGAAAATGAGTAGAAGATGGAAATTTTCCAGAATGAAGAAAAATGGGACATATGACTAAAATGGTATTAATAAAAAAGTAGTTTATTATACTTGAACATACCTTTCATAATTCTCAATCTCAGTTCTAACAAGGTTCACTAAGTTCCACCATTACATACATGAAACAAAAAGCATGGCCAAGATTGCACTCTTGGCCATGCTTTTTTTGTGTAAGAGTATTTCTTCTAAAGGCCTATTTAAAAGTATTGATACTTTAAAATAGACGATACTGCTAGTTCGAGCGTCAGATGTTATTATAACTATTTAGTAATAAAGATTTGTATTCTTTAAATTAATACTATAATATATGTATATACATTGTAATTACATATATTATGACTACTACATTTCAAATACGAGTAGACGAAGAATTAAAAAAAGAGTTTTTAGATGCTTCAAAGAAAAAGGGTTTAGATGGGAGTGTTCTCCTGAGATATTTTATGACGAGTTTTGCAAAACAACCTGATATTGTAAATTTTGATATACAAGAAAGCTTCTTTGATAATATTATGAAAGATAAAAAGATAATAGCTAAACTAGAGAAAGTATCGGATAAATTAGATACTCTATGATTCTAGTAACTAAGACTTTTAAAAAACTCCTCACAAAATTAAAATCAGTTTGAATGAGTGAAGTTCAATCTGAAATTTCTAAACATCAGTCTTGACTCGAAAATTTTATAGAAATATGAGTATTGCGAAATAGAAAAGTATTAAAAGGATATCTGCTTCATAAAAAAGTGAGATTATTAGTATTATTTCAAGAAAAGAATGGAAACTATCTTCCATTTTATATAGTGAAGAAGGAAACAAAGTTTTGAAAAAATATAACTAAGGAATCATTGAATGAATTATCTATAAAACTTGATAATACATGTAATGATTTAGAAAATAATGATTATGAAATAATTGAGTCATAATTCTCAATCTCAGTTCTAACAAGGTTCACAATACTCCAAGGATATCAACGTATTTAGAAGTAGAATAGCACTGGCCTACTTCTTTAGAGTTAGAGTATTTTAGCACAAATAACTATTTAAAGGTATTTGTGCTTTAAAGTAAACGATAATACTGCTTCGAGCGTCAGATGTGTTAGGAGATATTAAAAGCATATTAAATTCTAGAGGGAAATCTGCCTAAACTAACTGTGTCCATAGGGATACCTAACATCTCTCGGCTCTAATACGAGTTACTCAGTTTCATTATTTCAAAAATACATTTATTGACTCATGGTGTTTTTAAACTACACTTAGTAAGTACTCACTAAGTGTAGTTTATTATTAATTTTATTATAATATGAAAAATAAAGGTTTTTCTGTAGAGGGAAAAGTAGCATTGGTCAGTTGAGCTAACCGTGGAATTGGAAAAGCAATTACTATTGAGCTCTTACACAAAGGGGCAAAGAAAGTATATGCTGGAGTCAGAGATAAAGCATCTCTCAACGAGCTAGTAGAAAAATATGGGGAGCGATTGGTTCCTATAGAACTTGATGTAACAAAAGATAAATCAATAACTCTCGCCGCAGCAATGGCAAATGATGTAGAGATTTTAGTAAACAATGCCGGAGTTATTCCAATGGGAAATTTTCTAGGAGGAAAATTAGAAGAAACACTAAAAGTAAATCTTGATGTAAATCTTTGGTGAGTTGTAAAAGTCACGAATGCATTTTTACCAACCATGAAAGATGTGGATTCAGCTGCAATAGTAAGTGTTTCTTCAATGGCTGGTTTAGCAAATATGCCAATGATGATGACATATTCAGTTTCAAAGGCAGCAGTACACAGTGTTATACAAGGTTTACGCGCAGAATTAAAAGATACTAATGTACTGGTTTCGGGAGTGTATCCTGGTCCAATCGACACTGACATGACAAAGTGATTTGATATAGCAAAAGATTCCCCTGAACATGTATGAAAAAATATTATTCAAGGTATAGAAGATTGAACAGAAGATATTTTTCCAGATACAATGTCAGGCCAAATGGGGCCAAAATATCTATCATCCCCTAAAGCAGTAGAACAAATGTTCGCTACCTTTTAATACAAATAACAAAAAATATATGAATACGAAAGAAAAACTTATTGATTCAGCTATTAAATTATTTTCTGAGAAGTGATTTGAAGCTACCTCAACCACATCTATATGTAGAGATGCTGGCTTTTCTTCAGCGGCTCTTTTTGTATATTTTAAAACAAAAAATGATCTCTTAGATTATATATATTTAGATATCAAGAGGGAGTATTTCCAATATGCAAATACAGGAATAGATTTGAATGCGGATATTTTTAGTATTGCCAGAGATATTATGTTCCAGGGCTGGGAATATTACTATAAAAATCCAGAGAAATTCTTTTTTATTAAAAAATTCCTTAATTCCTCTCACTTGAGTCGAATCGCGAAACAGGAGGTAGAAAAAGAACTCCAGCCCATTTTTGATTTTTATGATGCAGGTAAAAAACAAGATCGTATTATCGACATAGATAATAAGCTCCTGTTTGATATGGTTACCTGAGCATATTATGGACTGATTGAGTATTCTATTAGCTCTAAAAATAATGCTACAGGTCAACATATAGATATTATTTTAAATATCATAAAGAAATAAATTTAATTATTAATTATAACACACATGAGAAATATATTTTTAAAGGCATCTATACTATTTGTATGTATAGCTATGTTAGTTCTAACAGGATGTACGCAAGAGTCTTCTGAGACTTATACTCAGAGTGATATAGATGATACTAACGTTTTAGAAAATGTGCATGAACAGGATAATATAATTGAAAATACTGTAGATATTCGAGCTACTACTATTGAAAAAAATAACTCAAAACAGGTGATAATTATTACAGGAACTGCTTCAGGTATTGGAAAGGCTTCAGCCGAGAAGCTAATAGCAAATGGACATATTGTTTATTGAGGTGACATTAATACTGAGGGAAATAGCTATCTAGATAAAATATGAGGGTATGCCTTAGAAATGGATGTCACCAAAGCTGAGCAAGTCCAATCTGGTATTGATAAGATTATTACGGAGCAATGAAGAATAGATGTACTTATTAATAATGCTGGTTATGGTTCGTATTCAACGATTGAGAATATAGATATTGATGAGTTAAAGAGTCAATTTGATGTAAATGTCTTTGGTTATGCAAGACTTCAGCAAGCAGTATTGCCTTATATGCGTGAGCAAGGATCAGGACGCGTTATTAATATATCCTCACTTTTAGGTAAATTTTCTGGAGTAGGGTTAGGTTGGTATGCCTCAACAAAACATGCCATTGAAGGAATGTCTGATTCCTTACGTTTAGAAGTTGCTCACCTTGGTATTGAGGTGGTAAAAATTCAACCTAGCGCTGTGAATACTAATTTCGAAGCAGTAGCATTTGAACTACTTGATAACTCAAATATCCCTGAAGATTATAAGCAAATGATTTCTGATTTTAAAATAGGCTTGGAAGCATTTTATGATCAATCTGAAGGACCGAATGGTACAGCAGAGACTATTGTTGAAGCGGTCGAGTCTATAAAACCTGAAATAGCCTATATTACAGCAGGAGGAGAAGAGCTTCTTACACTCCGTAAACAAATGTCCGAAGAAGAGTTTTATAAAATGATTTCAGGTGGATAATTCAGTAGTTTCTCTTGAGTATATGACCGCTAAGGGACTGAAATCATAATCATAGAAGTTTAATTTAATTATATATTTTATAACACTACAAAAAAACTATGACACAATCAAAATGGAATACTGATAATATAGCCGATCAAAGTAACAGAGTCATTATTATTACTGGAGCAAGCAGTGGACTCGGTAAGCAAGCAACAAAAATATTGGCAACTAAAAATGCAACAGTAATAATGGCTGTCAGAAATACAAAAAAAGGAGAAGCTGTTGCAACAGAATTCAAAAAAGACTTACCAGATGCAAAAATAGAGGTCTATGAGCTTGATTTGGGTAGTTTAGATTCTGTGAGATCATTTGCAAAGGAGGTAAATAAATCGTATGATCGCTTGGATATACTTATTAACAATGCAGGTGTAATGGCCTGTCCATTTTCAAAAACTCAGGATGGTTTTGAAATCCAAATGGGAACCAATCACTTAGGGCATTTTGCTTTGACTGGATTATTGATGCCACTGTTGAGAAAGACAAAGAAATCTCGCATTGTAGCTACTTCAAGTATAGCTCATAAACAAGGAGATATTGATTTTGAAGATATTAATTGGGAGAAAAGAGACTATGTTACAGGAAAAGCTTATGGAGATAGTAAATTGGCTAACTTGTATTTTGTATATGAATGAGCAAGAAAGCTTAAAGATGATTCAAATAACCCTCTTATAACAGCTGCCCATCCTGGATGGACCAGCACAGACTTACAAAGACATTCTTTTATGTTTAAGGTCTTAAATCCTTTCTTTTCTCAAAAAGTTGAGGATGGTGTCCTACCTACTTTGAGAGCTGCTATAGATGAAGAGGCCGAACAGGGTGATTACTTTGGACCTGCAGGATTTATGGAGGTAAAAGGTTCTCCAATTATTGTAAAATCTAATGACATGTCTCATAGTGAATCTCAGGCAAAAAAGCTCTGGGAATTATCTGAAGAAATGACAGGAGTTGAATACTAAAAAATACTTAAAAGAGAGGTTAGTTATATTTTTCAATCTCAGCTCTAACAAGGTTCACAATACTCCACCAATATATTTCGAAATAAAAATCCTGACTAAGAGTTCAATCTTAGCCAGGATTTTTTAGTGTTTTTAATTTCTATTGAATTCTTCATCGCTTACCACTCTAAATGCTTCTTTTTGCTCTACGTCAGCTTGCTCTATACGAGCAAATTTCTCAAGAGGATTATCTATGATTTTCCAAGTATGTGCTGTTGTATCCCTCATCTTTGAGTCATCTTTTCCAACTCCGTACCAATCAAATTCAACATACATTTCCATCAAGTTGCTCCATATTGAGCATCCAGTTATACATAAGTGATTTTGCTCTGTTAGTTGGATAGGTATCTTCAAATGCTTTCTTTTCAGGGAATCCTGTTGGTTGTATTTCTATATTGCTAAATACAGGGAGTGCCAGATCATCATATTTTTTAAGCTGTGTAGTATAGCGAATAGTATAGATATCTTCGCTTTCATCTGGTTTAATGTTTTGGTAGAGTAAAACGCATACGAGCGCAATATGAGACATTTTTAATCCCGTCTTTCACCTTAAGTTCCATCATTTATGAGTTGAGTAGCCTTCATTCTTATAGGGCTGTACTTATTACTCTTTGTCTAAGCTATGCAACTGTTAATATTTTTAAAG
>JAWUVV010000012.1:0-7281 GCA_034112165.1 Candidatus Altimarinota bacterium | reverse complement strand
AATAAGTAGGCTTAATGAAACAGTAGATAGGTGAACGGCTGGAGAAAATATTGATAGTATGTTAGATACTGCGTATGAGGAGCAGGTCGAAAGCAGAGAACAACAAGAAGAATTAGAAAGATTAGAAACTCAGAGAGAATCAATTGCTTGAAATATTAGATCTTCTTTAGAAGGTATTGATAGAGCATCTGAAGATTTTTCAAAATATTCTACGAGAGCTCAGATTCTCATTGAATTAGCTTTTGAGCTAACTGATAGAGAAAGAGTATTTACAAACGAAAGAATTGATAGATTAACGTGAGAAACTATAGAAATTTCTAATATCGAAGCTCTCTACACTGATACAATACAACTTGAGGAAGTGTATAGAAATCTAGCAATTATTCTACAAAACGAAGCTATACCTTGAACGGAAACTTCCTCTGAAGTCGCAGAAAGTTGAATTGAAAGAGCATTTCTAGATTTAAAAGAAAATTGATCAGAAATTGTAAAAGAAATTATTGGTGAAAAATCATACATCGATATGCAAAAATGAGACTTTATGAGACTATGGCTTGAATCAGATGTAGATTTATGAAGCTTATTCCTAACTGAATTGAATCCATGAGTAGGAGAATCAAGGATAGGAGAATCTTATAGACTTAATTTTGGATGAAATCCAGCCGTAACTGATTTATTAGCTTCTATTATTCCAATATCAGTAGAGAAAATTACTGTAGATGGTCGTAGTGCACATAGGTCTTGAGAAAGAGATTTTGTATTAGAATGAGGACTACCAGTTCCTATACAAGATGGTTCAGAAATTATTATTCAAGAAGATAATACTGAAATTTCACCTGAACAAGTAGAAACTAGAATTGATTCATATAGAGAGTCAATGGCCAGTAATGTAAATAGGGAAGACTTTGAAAGAAGGGTAAATGATCAAATTCTCCAAAATGACATTATGTGAGAAGATCATAATGATAATTGGTTGACAACAATCATAAAAAAGATTATTAATGCAATGGCAGAAGCTGTTTGAGAAGATCCAGTTTTTGAGGAAGTACTTGAAAAGGAAGAAGAAACTTTATATAGTTACTCAGACGATGATTCATGACGTATTCAAAATCAATGAATGAGGAGATTTTCACCTGATGGTCAAGAAATATTGAGAGATACTGAATTCATGCAAAGTTTAAATGCTATGTGTGATAGGTTATGAGTTCAAAGAGATGATATGCTTATTGTTATGCAAGCAGAATCAAAACTTGACCCTAATGCTATAAATTCTCGCTCAGGTGCTTCTTGACTCATACAATTTATGCCAAGCACTGCTGTTTGATTATGAACATCGGTTGCAGCTATTAGAAATATGACTGCAGTAGAGCAGCTTGTATATGTAGAAAAATACTTTGAAAACTATGCAGGTCGTATGAATTCTGTATCTGATATATATAGAGTAGTGTTTTATCCAGCTTCTATTTGAAAACCAGCTGATTGGGTAATGTGAAGTCAAAATGGAACAGCACAAAGTGTAGCAAGTCAAAATGGCCCTTGAATCACACAGCATTCGCGTAGGTCAGATTGACTTATTGATAATGCTACATTTGACAGATATGTTACTGCAAAAATTGCTCAATTTTCATCATTTCAAGCTCCAGCACCAAGTAATATTTCCGTAGAATGATTATGAAGTCTCTCGGAGAGTAGAAGAAAAGTAGTACAAAAAGCACTAGATGCAGAAAATTCAGGTGATATATTGTGAGCAGTACACTGTACAGATTGGGTAGATAGAATATATCAAAGTGAAACTGGTAAATCAGTATACGACGCTCCTAAAATTTTTGATTGATGAGTTTCAACTGTACCAAGCACTTGAAGTTGAGATACAGGATTGAGAGTAAGAGAATATGCATGAGATGATGCAATATCACAAGTACAAGCCTGAGACCATATCATGGTTGATCATGGGCCTTGATATGGAAGATGAAGAACTCATAGTGTTATAGCTCTTGAAACACCACAAAATGGGATACTTCAAGTTGTAAGTTATCCCAACTGAGGTAGACCTCCAGTTATAGAGTTATATGATTTAACATGACAATGAAGAAGTTGAGCAAGACCAGAAAAAGCTATGAGAATTCATAGTCTGTCATAAAATAAACCCCTCTCAAAATCGAGAGGGGTTTTATTTGACAAATATTTTAAATACGTAGACTATTATTAATATTATTGTTTAGAGAAAAATATATGGAGTATCTACATGACTCTAATGCCAGAGAAATAAGAAAAGAAAATACAATTGATATGTTTCGATGTGTTTATTTATGATTAAAGAACTCTTTCAAGGTTAGGGTCAATAGTGTACTTTGAGCAACTTGAGTTGCATTATTACTATCTACAATGCCAGCCCATGGTCAAGAGGAAAGAGGGCTTTGCTCGGAAATAATTAGTATGTGAGCATATTGCGATACTTGAGTTTATGAAATAGACAAAAATTGGAATCTAGATGTTGAAGGTTTCGAAAAAATATTGTATGAATTAGAAGAGGATAATATGAGTATAGATGCTATTGTAGGTATTGTTTATGATGTTGATTATATCCAAAGTGAAGTGTTTCAAGAAAAAATGATTCCTGTATTCCAAGACATTCAAAAATATTCATGATTTACAATTATGTGAAGGGATTTAATCGCATTTTTGAGATTACATCAACATATTTCAAACTTGGAAATAGATATGGCTGAGGATATGGCTGAAGAAATAATTTCAGTATTTTCAAGAGTTTTAGATATGAGATTTATACTAGAATCACACTGACTAATCTCAAAATTAGTTTAACCCTTCCTCATATACTCAACATCTAAACTATCATCCACAAAACTAAAGATATCTGAAGCTGGAACATCCGAATCAAGTGTTGCGTTTCACATAACTTCAACGACTCATTTTTCAATATAGTATTCAAAGTCGCTATCAATCTTTGCAATGTCATACGTCTCTCAAGCTCCTGAGATGTTTGCAGACGTGAGCCATATAGGGCCAACACTGTTTATGAGACTCTCTTGAAATCCATTGTGAGCTACTCGAAAGGCAATCCTAGAATATACATCCTTATTGATAAAATAATCCTCATCTGCGTCACCGTATTCTAAAAAGAGTTCAATGTTTCTCGAATTTGTAAGGATAGTAAAAGGTTTTTCGTATGTTTCTAGAAAATCAACTTGAGCATCGCTAAGATCTGTATTTTCACGTAACCATGCAAAGTCCTTTACCATAATAGCAAGAGGCTTGTCATGAGAGCGTTTTTTAATCTTGTAGATTTTTTCGTAATTTTTTTTGTCGTCAAATGCGCAGGCAAGACCGTAGCAAGTATCTGTTGGGAGTATATATAACATAGGTTTTTAGTTTAATTGTAGCCCCTTTCCTTTTCCAAAGGAAAGGATTCAGGTTAGGATTAGTATTAGAGTAAATAGATTATTTAATTGGTTCTTTAAGGGGTATTCCAACTTTTCTTGGATATTTTAAGTGCGTTGCTGCAATTTTTTCTATAAAAACTATCGTGCGTTCTTGATCTGCGAGTGTATAATTTTTTACTTTTATAATTTTACCTCACATTCTACTGAGTGCTTTTTTTGTTGATTTAAGTTCCTCTTTATCGTCCAGCTTATATGCGGCAAAGATTCCTCCAATTTTTAAGAGAGGAAGAACGTACTCAATGAGTGTTGGAAAGTTTGCAGTAGCACGTGAAACAACGAGGTCGTACTGAGCTCTGTGATCCTTGTCTCTTCAAACATCTTCAGCTCGACCGTTGAGCGTATCAACGTTATTTAAGTCTAATTGTGAGGCAAACTCATCAACACATTTAAGTTTCTTCCCAACTGAATCGATGAGGGTGAATTCTGCGTCAGGATGCGTGATAGCCAGAGGGATACCAGGAAATCATCCTCCAGTACCCATATCAGCGACTTTTCACTCTATATCCATAAATATAGCAAGCATGAGAGAGTCTATGAAATGTTTTTCTACAATACCATCTGCGTCTCTAATTGCTGAGAGGTTTATTTGAGCATTGGTCTCCATAAAAATCTCGAGAAATTTTTCAAATTTTATGAGTTCCTCGCCAGAGAGTTCAATAGAGTATTTGTCTAATAGTTTTTGCATATATTATTTTAAGATTCCTATTCTTGAATTCTTTCCTTTAAGTCTAAAGGAAAGAGGCTACATAGGATTTGCAGCCCTTTTCCTTTTTTTACAAAAGGAGAAGATTCAGATGAGGAATAAGGTTGAGCAGATAGTATAAAAAAATACCTAAAATGCAAGCTTTGAAAAACTCTATATTTTTATATAATAGAGCTATGTTACAAACGCAACTTACAAAAACGATCCTTCGGACAACGGACAATTATGTCAAAGCGCTAGAAAAATGATGAATTTCTACCGTTTTTGATATGCTTAAATTTTTCCCAAGAGACTATGAGGATAGGTCACAGGTCTTAGATAGTTTTTCTCTTATCAATCTCAAAGAAAAAAACACAATTCTGGTAACCCTTATAAGCCTCGAAACAACGAGAACAGGGTGAAATAAACTCCTGACAAAGGCTATTATAGAGGATAAGAACTGATTTCTTGCGGAAGCAGTTTGGTTTAATAGAAAGTATCTCGCAAGCCAACTCAAGGCAAGTACTGGAAAGAAAATTCTTCTCTCATGAAAAGTAAAATATAATTATGGAAAGGTAAGTTTTAACTCTCCAGAACCAGAAACAGATTTATCTAAAATTGCAGGATGAATTGTACCTATTTACTCTGATGCGCAGTATATCCCAGGGAGATGGATAGAATCAAAGATGTGAAATTTAGAGTCCTACGTTACTGATATTCCAGAAACGCTTCCAGAACATCTACTCAAGAAATATAATTTTATTTCAAGAAAAGATGCGTTCCATAGGATTCATTTTCCAAAGAACTCTCATGATGTGGAGGTTGCTAAGATTCGTTTAGCCTATGAAGAACTCTATAATATAAATTATAAAGCAATCTCTCAGAAATATAAACGTTTTGATGAGTCAGAAGGGAAATCTCCAGCAATCCCTCTGGACGCTGAGTATGTAAAAGAAATTTTTACACACATACCATTTGAGCTTACGGGAGGACAGAAAGTTGCTCTGTTTCAAGTTCTCAAAGATATGGAAAAAAATCATTCTATGCAAAGGCTTCTTGAATGAGATGTGGGTACTGGGAAAACTATAGTTTCTCTTATTGCAACGATTCACGCTATTAAAATGAGTGAGAGACAATCTTCTCTTTGTGCTCCATCTGGCAGAAAACCTCACCTCTGAATCTCCTCTCCTTGAGGAGAGGAGGGCTACAGTTTAAGGCAATGATATTTTGAGATTCCAGACTATGTGAAAGCACTTTCAAGAGAACTTAGAGAAAAACAAACATCATCCGAAGAAATATTTTGGCAATTATTTAGAAATAGAAAATTTCATAATTTAAAGTTTAGAAGACAACATGCAATAGGAAGATATATAGCAGATTTTTATTGTGATGAAAAGAAATTAGTGATAGAACTTGATGGGAAAATTCATGAGAATCAAAAGGAATATGATGGTATAAGGGATGAATTAATACAAAGCCATTGAATTCAAGTTATACGCATACATAATGAGATATTAGAAAAAGAAATAGTAGAAATATATACCATACTTGAAGAAAAGTTATGTAGCCTCTCTCTCCTCGAGGAGAGAGAATTCAAGAGTGAGGTTATAAAAGAGAAACACATAAATAATTGAACTTGAAAAATCCAAGTTGCCATTATGGCTCCTACTGAGATATTAGCTCGTCAGCATTTTGCAAGCACACAAAATATGCTTATAGAGTTTTGACTTACTTCTCATCTGCTCGTTGGAAGTACCAAAGCCTCAGATAAAAAAAATATTAAAGCAGATTTAAAAGCTTGAAATGTAGACGTAATTATTGGGACGCACGCACTCGTGCAAGAAGACGTATTTTTTGCGAACCTTGGTTTTGTGGTTATTGATGAGCAGCACAGATTTGGAGTACACCAGAGATGAGTATTAGAAAAATGAATGTGAAATCTCTCAGGTCAGGTTCCGCATAATCTCAACATGACGGCTACACCAATTCCTCGGACTTTGGCTCTCACGCTCTATGGAGATCAAGACTTATCAATCATTCGAGAATATCCAAAGGGGAGAAAAGAGATTCATACCAAGGTCGCAAAAAATGATAATCAGCGGCAAGAAATAGAATTATTTGTCCGAAATCAAGTAGAACAGGGAAGACAAGTATTCTGGGTCTCTCCATTGGTAGAAGAATCAGAAAAAATAGATTTAGCCAACGCAGTAAATACATATGAAATGCTTACTGATTTATATGCTCCATATAAAGTATGACTGATTCATGGAAAGATGAAAGCCAAAGAAAAGCAGGCTATTATGAAAGAGTTTGTAGAAAATAAAATACAAATACTCTCAAGTACGACCGTGATTGAGGTATGAGTCGATATTCCAAACGCAACTATAATGTGTATCGAATGAGCTGAGAGGTTTGGACTCTCGTCTCTTCATCAAATTAGAGGACGAGTAGGACGAGGAAAATACCAATCGTATTGTTATCTCTTCCCAACATCAGGGCAGCCAACTGACAGGCTCAGAGCTATGGAACGAACCAACGATGGATTTGAACTCTCAGAAATTGATCTAGAAATCAGAGGACCAGGTGAAGTATATGGTGTGAGACAATCAGGGATTCCAGATCTCAAAATTGCCGATATTACCGATCTCTGACTTGTTTCACAAATACGGGAAGATATTGAAGAGATGTTTGAAACTAAAGAGAAAATTGACAAACAAAATTAATTACTTATATTAGGTTAATGTTACTTAAAAAATTTATTGTAGTATGATTGATTCAGCAATTACAGAAAGCCCAGAAATAATATCATGACCTTGAAGGAAAAATCAGATGTTTCAAAACTCTATAGATATTATAAAAGGCTTTCAAAAAGAGTGATTTAGTGTGAGTGAGGAAGTTGATGAAAATTGACAAGATTATTATTTAGTAGATATCACGGAGAATGAATGAAAAAAAATTACACAGTATAAAGTATTTAATTTAAGAGATTTAGAAGATTTATATGAAAATCACCTTCCAACAGAACAAATAAAGGAAATAGATGAAAATGTAGCAATACATGTAAACGCTGTTAATGCTAAAATATTTGAACATTACACGTCATGAGAACTCTTCGATTTACCTTGATATGATAAAGAT
>JAWUVV010000011.1:0-11416 GCA_034112165.1 Candidatus Altimarinota bacterium | reverse complement strand
CTTTAAATATTAGCTCGGAACGAAGCATTCGTTCTCTACAAAAAATACAAAACTATGGTTGGAAATACACTCAGATTAATGCTGACACGAGGACTTTCAATTATCCGTTGGAATAATTTTCCAAGAGTCGTTGATACGATGCAAATGGATAACGTTGGTGCGACCCTTCACGCAGCATTATTTTTAGCATATCACGAAGAAAAGCAGACCGGAATCAAAATAGATACGCTCTACTTGATGAAGAAAATTATTTTTACATCACTTGCTGATCTCATTCTCTCAGACATCAACTCAGGTACAAAGGGATATATAAAGAAGTTAGATGAAAAGATATTTGATGAACTCTATGAAAAAGCGTACCAGTTCTTTCTCTCAGGAGAAGCTCCAGAATCATTAAAAAAAGATTTTACTCATACGCTTCATAGAGATGATAAAGCTATTGAAGATACAATATTTATAGCAGCAAAAAAATATGTTGGATATGTTGAGGCATCAACCAATGCGAGAGTTTTTGCTGAAATATACGAAGTACCACTGGGAGAACTTAAAAAGAGTCTTGGTGATTTAAGTAATGATTTAGTGAGTCTCAAAGAACTTTTGAGAAATAGTGATTATGAAAAATACTTAGCACATATATTTCGGCTTAGTTTTTCTATGCGTTGGAATCAATATCAGAGAAGTACTCCGATTTCAGTTATGAGTCACAAAGTAGTTGTGTGCTACATCAGTTATGTAATAGGAATGATAGGAAATGAGCAGTGAGAGGAAAATGACATAGGTGATATGCTGATGCGAGCAATCTATCATGATGTTCCAGAGGTTATAACTGGAGATATAATTACTCCAACAAAAAAAGCAGTCCCAGGATTTGTTGAGCTACTTGAAAAGGTAGAGGAAACGATGATGGATGATTATCTCTTTGGCTATATTACTCCAGAATATAAAGAGTTTCTTATCCCATATATCCTCAGGCCCTTTGATGATCAGCTCGGGAAAAAAGTAAAATATGCAGATATATTTTCAGCACTTATTGAGGCAAAGATAGAGGACCGAGCAGGGAATCACTTCTTTCATGAAAAATACCAAACTATTCTTGCTCATATATCACGAATCAATCATCCATGAGTAGAGTTTCTCCTCAAAGAAATACTCTTCCATTTTGATAATATTTGAGATGATGTTATCCGTCCGAGTTATGACTAAAAATCTATTATAAAATTATATAAAAAATATGCTCTATATCGCTCTCACATTTCTCTCTGGAATTGCTTCTGGAATACTATCTATCTACTTTAGATCTATCGAGCTCAAGAAAAAAGTTATTCTTATGCCAAAGCAGCTCGTAACACAAATTGCTCTTTTTGTACTATTTGCAATGATATTCTGAGAGTTCTACAGCTCAATATCAATTAACCTCTGATTTATAGAACTTTCTTGGTTTCTCATATATGTACTATTTTCAAGCGTGTCTTACTATGGAGTCCAAGTATTCTATGAATTCTTTTCAGGGAATACGATGTTTGCTACAGAAGAAGAAATGAGGAAATACTTAGAGAAACTTGACTCAGAAAGATAAGCAACAAAAAAGACGTTCTCACTGAAAACATCTTGTTGTAATGAATACGTGTGCCAGTTGTTATTTGCTGGATCGGTTGGTTATGTGCATCCATATGTCCCATATACCGCTCGCATCACGTTTCATGTATGTACTATAATAGGGACTTGATGTAAGAGGAAGGTAAGGATTCTATAAAAATCTATTCACATTTTGCTGGATTACTTTATGAATTTTTTCTTTGCCTGTAAAATTTGCAATAGTTTTACATTCAGGACAAGTAGAATTATCACTATTAATAGAATTAGGGATACTTCTAATTAAATTTTTATCTTTTTCCCAACATCTTGAACAATAAGGTCACTTTGAGTCAATATAATAAAAATTATCTTTAAATTCAATTTTTCATTTAATTTTTAGTTTCTCTTCTAGTTCTTTATTTTCTTCTTTTAATGAACTCACTTCCTCTTTATTATTAAGCATTTGTTCCTGCAGTTCAAGGATGAGTTGATATTCTTTTATCTTTCCGGCTTTGTTTAATGTACTGGCAATATCTTTTATATCTGAAAATGAGACCATTATTTCTAATTTATAAATTATTGCCTTCAGTATAACTTTCTTTACAATATATGAAATATTATTTTCATAACTCTCTTCTGAATCTCCTCCCTTGGAAAGGGAAGAGGGCTACAATATGAAGCTTCTTTCTCTTCTCAAGAGAAAGAATTCAAGATAGAGTTATAATCTAAATCTAAATGTCAGATAAAAAGAAAATCCTTGTAGGTCTTTCGGGATGAGTCGATAGCGCGGTGACTGCGTATTTGCTAAAGGAGCAGTGACATGATGTTACGGCTGGTTTTATGATAAACTATATGGCTCCAGAGGGAGATGTATGCCCGACGAGAGAAGATATCAAGGTAGCAAAACAGGTTGCTGAGTATTTAGAGATACCATTTTTTACCTTTGATTATCGTGAAGAATACGAAAATAAAGTCCTTGAATATATGTATGAGTGATACCAGAAGGGAATTACTCCGAATCCAGATATCATGTGTAACTCTGAGATAAAATTTAAGGTATTTCTTGATGAAGCTATGGAGCTATGATTTGACGCTGTAGCTACCGGGCATTATGCGAGAATAGTGCAAGGCGAGACCGGTCTCATCTGAGACCGGTCTCAGTTCCAGTTTAAACTTCTCAAATGAGTAGACCAAACCAAAGACCAATCATATTTTTTGGCTGGATTATCTCAGGGGCAATTATCAAAAGCTCTTTTTCCAATAGGAGACATAGAGAAATCTCAGGTTCGAGATATAGCACGAAAAGCTGGACTTCCAAATGCGGAGAGGAAAGAATCTCAAGGAATCTGTTTTGTGGGGAAAGTCGATATAAAAGAGTTTCTCGGGAAGAAAATACCAAACTCTATTTGAGAGGTATACGATACCTCATGAAAGCTACTAGGGACTCATAAAGGAGTATTTTATTATACCATAGGACAACGTAAGGGACTTGATATTTGAGGTATGCCAGAGCCTATTTTTGTAGTAAATAAAGATATTAAAAACAACAGACTTATTGTCTGATATGGAGCTGATGATGAACTATACTCTGATGCACTCTACTGTGATGAGATACATTTTCTTTGAGCAGAAAAACAGTTTCCAATACTCTGCCAAGCTAAAATTAGATATAGGCAGACTGATCAAGATGTGGAAGTGCAAGACCTCTCTCAATTCTCTCCTCAAGGAGAGATGGAATCGCAAGGAAAATATAAAATAGTTTTTACTGAGAAACAGAGAGCTATTGCAAGTGGCCAAATAGTAGCGTTTTATAGTGGGGATGAGCTATGGGGAAGTGGTGTTATTGTTTAGGACTTAGGTATCCATACCTTTTTCAATAAGCTTTAAGAGAGTATGATGAAAACATCATGTAATGCTACGAGTGCTACGTATTTTTTGTACATCATTTTCATCAAATACTTTATTTTCGACTAAATAATTCCAAAAATCACGTATAAACTTTCATTCTTGTTGCGTCGTTGCTGAGTCAATAATCTCATGCATTACTTGGGTATTATAGCTCACCACTTCATGAATAGATTGACTATACTTCATTTCATTTGGATTGTAGGTTAACATTTTTTGTGAAACAGTAGGTCTTCCTGTCCTATACCTGTTAATACAATTAGTCGCACTCTGATATAAGAGCTCATCGCTATCTATAAAACCATACTTTAAAAAGGTAAATAAAACATAAAAGGGGTGGTTAGTAGAGTTATGTGAATGGGATAGCTGTGAAATCATTTTTGAGAGTGAGTTCTTTTCTCAAGCAATTAAATATCCTGTTGAAAAAGTCTACCAGGAATAGTTTTTATTAATTTTCAAAAATCAGGTGTAAGATGCCTGACATTAGGATTTTGTAATAAATTATTACATGTATCTATAATCAACTCTATTTCACCTAAAAACCAGTCTGGAATATTTACTTGTGGTTTATTTTCCTCTTGATTTCTCATATAAAACAATAAAGTAGATATTTAGCAATTATTCTAAATATATTAATTTTATCTTAAAATAAAAGTTATTTTTTATTTATCTTAAAAGTTGTATTATCATTTAAGCAGAAATTATTTCTAAACTTTAGATTTATTCTGCTTTTTAAGCCTGATTATTATAGTTTTCTAGTTGAATTAAATTCAATATTTCAGCGTATCTATTTTTAGATATCTTTCTTGCTAAGTCCATAAGATATCAAACTATTTCATCTCTTTGAGGAAGCCATTCTAGTTCTCATTTTTTGAATAAAAACATTCCAAAATCTAAGAGTATAGTTTCTATATTTTCTTGAGTAAGGTTATTATACCAATCTGATATTTCTAACTCGCTCATTTTATTACCTCTGGTTGTTCACTTCATATGTCTTTGCGAAGTTATCTGTACTTCACTTTTTTCCCAATGTTCTAAATATTCCATTAAGTTTAGAATTTTCCGAGTATACTGAGGTTTTATTGAATCTTGGTATCATGATATATATATAACACTTGGATTTTGACTCATTTCTCGAAGTAAACTGCAGAAATTATCAAATAACTCTATAACCTCCTTAATTTCAATTCAAATAGAGTTAGTAGCTTCAGAAACTTTTTTTGATACTATTGTATCTGTTGTTCAACTGATAACTTCAATAGCTCTTTTACGTGCTATTTTATGATTTTCTCTATAAACTTTATCTCAGAAAGGTATTAAATTTTTATATATATTATATAGTTTTATGTACTTTTCCTTATCGATTTCAAAAATATCTGAACCTAATATTTCACATAACATATCAATCACTTCATCAACATTTATTGTTGTATCTGTTGGTTTAACGACTTGAGTAAGATACCCAATTAAGGATAGATATGGAGCTCACTTATGTCAATTTTTTGAAAAGGATTCTCCTCTTCTTTGCTCATTGAGAACATGTCAGGCATAAGTGGTAAATTTATCTACACTGAATCATAGCTCATGTGCAGACATTAACATTTCATCTACTATTTCAGATCATTCAGGCATTATCTTTCTGTAAATATTATTGTATAGTATATTAGTAGAATACCTTTTTAAGTAAAGAAAAAATAATAAAATTATTTTCTATTTATTTTCAACTCTAAATGTTGTCTTATCAAACATTTCCCCAAAATATTCTCAAAAGCTATAAGCTCAGTCCCGTGAAAAATTATGATATGGCTTAAATGCATGTCCATGATCGATAATATATTTGCTCCTGGCTGATAAAATATATCAACTATGATTGTTATGAGTTATTTTTCCAGTTTCTGGATCAATGTAATGGTAACGAGTAGTATATAAATCATAAATTGCTTCTCGTTTTTTATATGTTTCAAAATCTTGCCGTTTAATTCTAATAAGAACTCCATTAACTTTATCTCATGAAAAGCCAGTATATTTACAATTTAAGACACATACTTGCTGTTTTCATAATTCTCTTACTTCAGAAATATTTTTTACTCAATATTTTTCCCAGTATTTTTTTCGAAACTTCTCTAAAGTATCATCATCAATACAACTTGGTACCATTTTAAGATTATACATTCTTTGGAATCACCTTACCATAACAGTATCTGGATGAGACGTATCTCCTTCATGAGAATTTGTATTTAAAATACTTCCATAGCCTATAAGATCTATAAATTGCACATCGCTCTCAATAATTTTATCCCAAGTAGTTTTCATTAGCCCCGCAGCATATCTTCGTGAATACTATCAGCAGCGAGACATCCCTCAGCAGCTGACATAATAGTTTGTTTAAATTTATTTGAGTTAGTCGTAACGTCACCAGCAGCGTAGAGTCACTTTACTGTAGTCTCTTGTCTTTGGTCTACCACGAGACAATTTTCATCGTCTATCTTTGGATTCATAGCTTTCACGAGATCAATAGAAGGGTCAGATCCTATAGCAACGAAGAATCCATCAGCTTTGAGTACTTTTCCAGATTTAAGAACGACTTCTTCGAGATACATAGCTCCTCTAATATGATCAACCTCTTCTTTTAAAACTAATTCTATATTTTCTTTTTTTTGTACTTGCTCTACCCAAATATCCTCTGCTCTGAAGGTATCTTTTCTATGTACAATATACACTTTACTACAGAGCTCTGAAAGGTAGAGTGCTTCAGTGAGAGCTGTATTTCAACCTCCAACAAGTACGATATCTCGATTTTTAAAGAAGTTCCCGTCACAGGTAGCGCAATAACTTACTCCTTTACCAAGAAACTCAGCTTCACCTGGAACTCCGAGTTTTCTGTAGGTATTACCAGTAGCAAGTACAACATATTTAGAACTGATTTCTTTATTCGTAGTTGTTACGATAAATCACTGCTCAGTTTTAGTAATAGAGCTCACGGTGTCTTGGAGTATTTCACTTCCAGAATTAACTGCGTGAGCTGCAAAGTCATCCATAATTTCTTTTCCAGACGCGGATAAGACTCCTGGCCAATTTTCAACCTTGTGACTCGTCGCAAGAGCTCCACCAGGTTCTCTTCCTATTACTACATTTTTTAATTTATACCTACTCGCATACATACCGGCCGGTAAACCAGCACTTCCAGAACCAACTATCACAACATCGTAATCCATATAACTATCAGTAAGAAATTATTTTCTGTAAGTATAGTAAGAATTTATGTAAAATAAATCTTAAGTTTGAGAATATTGAATAGTTTTTTCAGCTAATATCTCACTTGAGGCAAGGAAATTATACTTTCAAAGACTGTTTTTAAGTATAAGTGGGAGTTCTGTACATCATAGGATAATTACTTCAGCTCAAGACTCTACTAATTCATTAGAGTATTTTTCAAGTAATTTTACATCTTTCTGATTTGATTTTCAAGCTATATAGTTATGTATAGTTTGTGATATAGAATCATGTTTCTCTTTCTCAGGAATAATTATTTTTATTCCTAAGTTGTTTAATGGAGAAATATATAAATGAGATTTCATTGTAGTAGTACTTCATAAAAGTCATATTTTTTTAAAACCTGACTTTTTTATTTGCTCAACTACAGATTCTATCATAGAAATAAAAGGTATCTTTATTCAGTGCATAATATCCTCAATAAACAAGTGCATTGTGTTACACGGCATAACCAGGAATTTTGCTCAAGTTTTTTCAAGAGCTTTAGCTTCTCGATTAATCATATCTAGAGCGATATGTATATCATTTTCTCATTTTATTTGATCTGGGACAGGAATATTTGATAGTACTATGGCAGGGTAATCTTGATTTCTTCATCACAGATTATACATATGGCTTTTTTCTATTAACATTCTATAAAAGTCTATACTGGCTTGAGGTCACATCCCTCAGAGAATTCATATTTTTTTCATAATTATATTAATTTATATTGAGATAAAATTTTTATATCTTTTTCTATATCTGGATGAACTGTTAGGTGTCCAAATACATATTCAGAAATTTCTTCATACGTTTGAACATCTCAGGATGGTGCTCTGTAATATGTTGGAAATGCTCAAACTTGAGTTATAAGAGGGAGTATTTCTCTAGTAGAAGTTTGAGTCTTGAGTAATGCTTCAAAAAACTTCGTTTCACTCCTTCAACCAACAGGAATTATCTCTGTCATATCTCACATCTCTGGAAATGGGCTCTCAGGGTATCATCAGTTATAAAAAGTATTGGCAGTTGTGTAGTACAAAGCATTTACTTTGCCATTTGAATGTTTTTCTCAGCACGATTGAAAGTATGCTTTCTCTTCAGAGTTCAAAACTTCTAAAGTAATATTAACATACTTACATATACTTTTAACAACTTCCATATCACTTTCTTTCTCTCAAAAAGTAAAAGTTATATATTCTAAAAGTTCAGAAAAATTATTTTTTACAAAATCATAGAGTCTTGACTCCATCATCTGAGCATTGAGAGATGCTGTATCGGAGTCAATAGAGTTTATACTTGAAATAACACTGGTAACCTGATATATTGAAAATTGTGGGGGAGTGATTCCAGCCTGTAATAATCATCTCATACTTTCTAAAGTTGGAACGAGTACAGCAGGAAGTCTAAGTGGCATATTTCCATCCTTAGGGATGCCAAAACCAGTATGAAAAGCAGTTTGTGAGAAGTCCTTGTTTCCTGCGATAACATCTTTACAGAGAATAGAAAACCGATTACTTGTGTCATATGTTTTACTAAATTTATGCTTTCCGTCAGATCACTGTCTAAAAAGTCTTTCTAAATTATTTTGATTCATGTTCGTATTTAAAATTATAAAAAAAAGCTACTACATCTAAAAATAGGTGTAGTAGCTTATAAAAGTTGTTACTGAAAAAATCAGTAATTAATTATAGATAATTACACCAGGGAGGATCCTGCCACCAGATTATGTAGATTAGTGCTTTCATATTTAATGGTTTATAATTATCAATTTATTTCCATTGACTCGATTGAGCTTATTTCTTGTGAACTAATTCAGAGATTTAGCAATTCTATTCTTATTTGTTCTATTATTTCTCTTGTTTTTTCTCCTAACGCTCATTCGTGAGTTATTACAAGAAGTTTTTTCTTTAATTTAGTAATAATATCTATCTCTGGTCTTACGTCGCTTTCATGTGACATAAGTCGAGTTACTCAACTATGTGGTGTAGTATTGTTTAATGTTGTCATAATATTTTAATTGTAAGTATAAAAAAAGTTCTTCCTATTATGGAAGAACTCGTTTCTGTTTTTAAAATTTTGATGTTTTAAAGACATAAAGAAACCCTCCCATATTTCGTATGAAAAAAATAGAAGAAACTCCATGAAAGAGAATGTGAAAGCGTTTGGCTCATAATTCGTTTGTGTTATTACTAAGTCCAATATAATGGAGTTATTAATTATGTCAAAAATAAAATTTATGTGAACTATTGATTATAGTGATTTGTCAGAGCGAGATTTAGAGGCGCTGCAATCTAAAGTAGGGAATGGGAGTGAGGAGTTAAAAGTATTTCTGGCTGATATAGTACCACCAGATGTGGTTGAAAAAAATAAAATGGAGGACAGGATGCTGGAGCTTGAAAACCTGGTGACTTCTTTTTGATGAGTTGTGATTTTAGAGCATGTACAAAAACGGTCTCTTCCAGATTATAAGACCTATATTGGAGGATGAAAACTTGATGAAATTATGCATGAAATGCATCAACAATGAGCAAATCTCTTGGTAATTTGAAATATTCTCAAGCCTCATCAGATGTTTAATCTCAATGAAAAACTGAAAGAAGTTTGAGCTGTAGCCTGGGATAGGGTAGATCTCATACTCAAGATATTTGAAAAAAATGCAAAAACAGAAGAAACAAAACTTCAAATAGAGCTGGCAGCTATTAAGCATATGGGACCAAGAATATTTAATATGGGAATGGAGCTAGGGAAGCAATGAGGACAATGATCAGGGGAAACAAATACTGAGATTATGAAACGTCATCTCTCAATGCGGGAAAAAGAAATTCGAAAAAAACTCGAATGATACTCAAAAGTTCGAGAGAATCATCGTCAGGGGAGAAAACGAAAATGATTTATGACCGTGTGAATTGTGTGATATACCAATGCAGGAAAATCTACTCTTCTCAATGCGCTGACAAATAAATGAGTTCTCTCAGAAGATAAACTGTTTGCAACGCTTGGAACAAGCGTGTGAAAAATGTGGATAGCACCACCTCCCCCTGTCACAAGTGACATCCCCCTCGATGAGGGGGAACATAATGCATATAAATATGTTCGTGGAAAAGAAGTACTTCTTTCTGATACTATTGGTTTCATTAGGGAGCTCCCACCAGAGCTGGTAGATGCATTTGCGAGTACACTAGAAGATTCTATCGAGTCAGATATACTCTTTCATGTGGTAGATGCGAGCGATCCAAAAATAGGAGAAAAGATTAAAGTGGTAGATACTATTTTGGATAAGATTTGAGCGGTTCAGCCTAGAATTTATGTCTTCAATAAAACAGATAGAATAGACGGACATAAACTCGTTGAACTTAAAAAGAGATATTTCAAACTCAAGCCTCTTTATATATCTACGAAAGATAGAGTTGGATTTGACGGATTAATAGAAACTATGCTACACTATAGCTAGTATTTTCTAGTCAGTAAAAATTGCTTCAAAATTTCGATATCATCCGTTTATATGAATTTGACGTGGCAGTGTATTTTATTCTGCTCGTTTTTTTCATACTTTCAAGGTACTTTTTGCGTTTGGATATAGATAGAAAAGAACACGGAGTTAAAATTCACACAATTCATTCAGAACTCGTTTTTTATAGTCTATTACTTATAGTTACTTTCTTATATCTCAGCTCATTATTTTTAGAAATAGAGATTGTAACTCGGACATTAAAAATGTCCTTTTCCATAGGACTTCTCTATATGTGATCATTACTTGCAAATAGAATGATTCTTATGCATTATGGGAAAGAGGTAGAAGTGTCAGGACAAAAATATTTTAAAAAATGATATGAAGTAAATCTTTTTAGTCTCACTGTAAATATTCTAGCGTTTATCATTGGAGTATTTTTATGTATTCGAATTTTTGAGCTAGATACCCTCATTGAAATAGGATGACTTTGGGCATGAATACTTGCATTTATGTGATTTACAGCTCCAGTTTGGGCATTAGATATGGTAGCTGGAATTATAATCTTGCAGTCTAAAAATTTTGAAACAGGGGAAGTATGTTATATTTATGAACAAAATATCTGTGTATGGATAAAGAGTATCTCTCTCACAGAAGTTAAATGTATAGATTTGCGAACTTGAAATCCAATTATATACCGACCAAGTGGTTTTCGTAACCTCACTCTGAAAAATCTTTCACAATGAATCTCAGGTAAGAGCCAAAAAATCACAAGAGAAATTACTATTAAAGTAGACTATCACCAAGACTTTGAAGCACTTAAAACACTCTGTTACGAAGCATTTGATGTTATGCAGGTTGATCTTCTTGCTCCTGATGTTACAAACTATTTTTGAGAAAGTCCGTTTAGAATATTAGAAATCTCTAATTTTTGAGATTATGCAGTAGAGTATAAGTTCTTTTATACTGTAAACTCTGCTTTTTATATCATTAAAGCAGAAAGACTCCTCAATGAGTATTTACTGAGAGCTCAAAAAGATAAGAATATCTATTTTTCAACTCCAGATTTACTTGAAATACAAAAAAAATAACTCCGCGCAAGAGGCTGTCCCAAAAATACTACAACAGAATTGTTGTAGTATTTTTTTTGAGTAAAATAGAATGTATATTAGACAGTAACTCAATAAAAAATGTTTCAAACATACAATCAAGATCAAAACTTTCTTCTTCCACCAG
>JAWUVV010000010.1:0-7191 GCA_034112165.1 Candidatus Altimarinota bacterium | reverse complement strand
GGTCTCAGGAACTATATTTTAAGGTCGCTTCATATGATGCTCATAATCCTCTATTCCAAATTCAAAATACCAGCTATTTTGAATATTTTCCACTGTGAATCAAACAGCTTAAAAATATTTTTAGGAATATTCGTAATTTCTTCAAATTTCTCTCTGTCATTATTTGGTCAGATAGAGTAGTAATTGGTTGAGGGGGTATCATCTATGACAATGAGATTCAGTCAGTCTGAAATCCTCTCAGGCAGTGGCTCTTTCGAGTAAGAGTTGCGAGATTTTTTCGAAAGAAAATATATTTCTATGCTCTATGAATAGATATCAAAAATCCTGAAAACTATAAGATTCTAGAGAAAATATGTAAAAAGGCCTGGAAGATAACAGTGAGAGATGAAAAATCTCACCAGCAACTCGATCAGCTATGAATTAAAAGTGAGATAGTAGATGATCCAGTGATGAGTGAAAATGCTCCCCCTGTCACAAGTGACATCCCCCTCGATGAGGGGGAGCAAAAGAAGTCCCCATCATCGAGGGGGATGTCTGAGGAACGAAGACAGGGGGGGTATTCTATTCTCTGAACCCATTCATCTAAAAGCTTTAAGCTCATAATTTTTGAAAAATATGATTTTCAGTGAAAAAAAGTCTGACTTGCTCTGCGCAGTGGATATATTTGAAAATCTTGAGATACAAGAGTAGAAAAACTTCTTATAGAAGAACTCTGCACTTTTATAGAAAAAAAATGAGGAAAGATTATTTTTCTTCCTCATAGCTTGCATCCAAGTGACGCTCGGGCAAATGATTATGAATTTATGAAGCAGTTTTTGAGCTATGATAGAGAAATATATGCAAACCTGTGAGAAGTATATACTGCCTATAATCATAAGCTACTAGATATAGTTATCTCCATGAGGCTCCACAGTATTATACTGAGTTACGTGTATGGAATAGATCAGATAGTGTTAAGTTATTCTCAGAAGACAGATGAAGTCATTAAAAAACTCTCGAATTAATTCGAGAGTTTTTTATATTTATACTTTAATTAAAACGCTGTAATAGCAGAATTTTGAATATGTATTTTAGCTGTAGCGTCAGTTGCCAGTAATATAGCTCACCATGATGGCGTTCCTGTTGGAACTTTTATTGTATCAAGATCTGGATCAGAATTTCCAACTCCTCATTCAAATCTATTATCATCTTCTCCATTATCAGCTGCTGCACTAGCCTTGCTATTTTTGTTTGCATCATTCTCGAATGCCGTAGATATTTCATATGCTCCTTGCCCTATTCAGTTTGCATCAGAAGCAACTATGTATGCGTATCCACAAAATGAACCATTACATGTTTCTCCATCTTTTGGATCTTCTGCAAGTCGCGGGTTATAATCTTGTACTGATGTTGCAGCAGTTTGAGTAAGCCAATCTTCTCATCCTTGTGGGTAAGCTGAAGTATCTTGATAGAATTGTTCTATACCAGATTGTAATGCTTTTACATCAGAAATACGAGTTGTATCACGTGCTTTTTGAATTTGTGAAGTAAACGTAGTTACAGCGCCAGTAGCGAGAATCCCGATAATGGTAATAACTACGAGGAGCTCTATGAGGGTGAACCCCTTCTTAAGACTATTCATCATAATAATAATGTGAGTATATAAATTAAAATACCTATTTATTATAGTAGGAGAGTGAGAAATACAAGCCGAGAGCGCAATAAAAGACTTGAGTTATTTATGATATGTATTATAAATAATTTTAAATAACTACGCGCTTGTAGCGATAATTATTTGAAATGTGTGTTTTTATACCTATAATCCTCGAGTTATTTTTTATTGAAAAATTTTATGAAAGTAGAGAAAAAAATGCTTCCAAAATCTATTGTGGAGCTAACTATAGAAGAATCGGCAGAAAATGTTGCGAAATTTAGAAAAGAAGTATTAAAATCAGCAGCTAAAAATGCTGACGTGAAGGGATTTAGAAAAGGAGCTAGAGTGCCAGAAGACGTTATAGTGAGACAATTTGGAGAAGATGTTATACTTCAGATGACCGTTGAAAAAGCTATAGAATGAGTATATAGAGATACGCTTCGAAATGAGAATCTTATGCCAGTATCACAGGCTGAAATACAAGAAGTAGTATCACAAGATCCTCTTATTGTAAAAATACAAGTAGAGGTATTTCCAAGTGTTGAGGTAAAGGATACCTACAAAAAAGTAAAACTTACGAAGAATAAACTGACAGTATCAGCTGATGAAGTGAAAGGGGCTCTTGAGGATATAGAAACACGTTTTACTCACTTTCATGAGACGACTGACGAAAAAGTTTCTGTAAAAATGGGTGATAAACTCACTATTAATACTGATGGATATGAAAATGGAGAAATACTAGAAGCTACTTCTATGAGAGACTATCCACTGGTTCTCGGTGCAAATATACTAGTTCCTGGATTCGAAGAAGACATGGTTGGTATGAAAATTTGAGACGAAAAAGAAATCGACGTAACCTTTCCAAAAGATTATCACAATGCTGATTTTGCTGGAAAGAAAACTCAATTTAAAGTGACAGCTAAAAAATTAGAAGTAGCTCATAAACCAGAATTTACTCAGGAATTTATTGAGGGACTCAGAGGTCAAAAAATGGAGCTGCCAGAATTTAAGAAGCTCATTAAAGCTGAACTTCTCGATACGAAGGAAGCTAATGATGGAATGGAGAGAGAAATGAAACTTATAGAGGAGCTTTTGAAACATACAACTATGGATCTTGGTGATAAAATAATTGATCAACAAACTGATACGGTATTTGAAGAAATTAAACAAAATATTACGAAAGATGGGGTAAAGGTTGAGGATTACCTTGCGAGCCTTGGACTCTCTACTGCTGAGTACAAAAAACAACATGTTGAGGCTACAGCAATTAAAAGACTTCAAGGAGAACTCATTCTCAATGAACTTATGAAGAAAGAAAAAATCGAAGTAAGTGATAAGGATATGCAGTCAGAGGTAGAAAAAATTATGAAAAATTATGGATCAGAGGATGTACTTGCAAGACTCAAAGAACTCTATGTTCCAGGTACTAAATACTTTGAGGAACTCAGAAGAAGAGTAGCATATAGAAGACTTATAGACACTTTCTTTACGGAGGCTCAGTAAAATAGGAATTCAAATATCCACCCCTCAGTCACTTTGTGACAGCTCCCCTAATTTTAGGGGAGCATTTTTTTGTAGCCTCTTTCCCTAGTATTAGGGAAAGAATTCAAGATAGGGTGGGGTATTAATTACTTGGTTTTTTTATAATCATAATCCCATCATCACTATCTATTTGAATAACTTCATAATTGAGGTTCTCAGATGTGACATATTCATAGAGTGATTCCATCTTGTGACGAAACTTTATGACATCATCTATAACTATAATACATCATGGAAGAGCCTTGTCCCAAATTATTTTTAAAAAATTAAGAGATTCTTTTTTGAGTCCATCAATAAATATAAAATCATAACTGTCTTCTAAGAGAGGAATAATATCCCTTGCATCTCAAAAATAGTGAGAAATAATATCTGTGACTCAAGCCTTCTCGTAGTTTTCTGTCGCATCTTCGTAGGCAATTTGTGAAAACTCAATTGAGGTTATTTTTCCTCATGTTTTCTCAAGTTCTATAGCAAAGTTTATAGTTGAATAACCATTCGCGCTCCCTATTTCTAAAAGGTGCTGCGTATTGTTTTCAGCTATTATATTCCGTAAATACTTTGCGTTTTCCCGGCTAATATTTGGAATATCATGGAGCTCTCAATGCGTTTTTAATCTCTCTAAAAATAATTCTCTATCCATTTTTTTATGGTGATACGAATATAGTGGCACAGTATATTTTTACTTAGAAAGTAAAAAACATCAAAAAAATTTGCCTTTTTTTAGCCATAAGTCTATAATAGCCTAGTAATTTTATTATTTATTATTTTACATTATGAAAAATATATTAAAAGCTGGTGCTGCTACAGGGCTTGCTCTTCACGCTAGTTTTGCAAGTGCTGCAATAAATGTAGGTTGAGCTAGAGTTGACTCGGCTCTGAAAGGATCTGAAGATGGTGCTGATACAGCAATTCAAGTACTTATTGCAAACGCAATTAACTTTCTCTATCTTGTAGCTGTAGTATTCGCTCTATGGGGAGGGTTTAATATCCTTACTGCTGGTGGTGATGAAGAAAAAGTGAAGAAAGGAAAAACTATACTTATTCAGGCTGCAATCGGTCTTGTAGTTATATTTCTAGCTGCTTCAATCGTAAACTGGATTGTTACTTCAATTCTAGGTACTACATAATATATTATTATGTACTTAAAAAAAGCTTCGAGTAATCGAAGCTTTTTTGATACTGAAAACTAAAATCAATAGGTATCATCGTCAGATGGTGCTTCTTGACTGAGTTTTCATCTTACACCATATCAAATTAATATTCATGTAAAAATACTCACTATTGCTAAAGTCCATGTTTTTGAGATCCATATGAGTACATACGCATTGAGCGGTACTATCATATTTTCTACTATAAGTACAACAGAGAGGAGTATTCAGACGAGTATCATTATTGTATTTACGTTTTTCATATTTTTAGATTAAAGGTAGGTATGTATCCATTATAGAATGAAGGTCGGAATTTCCAAATTTTTCATCTTTACTTTGCTGTTATAGTCAGTAATATAGCCAATAATTAGATATTTATATAAAAATTATGTACAATCACAAGGAAATAGAACAAAAATGGCAAAAATATTGGAAAGATAATAACACTTTTAAAACCAGTAACACCTCTTTAAAACCAAAATTTTACTGTCTTGATATGTTCCCATACCCTAGTGGCGCAGGACTCCATGTAGGGCATCCTGAGGGGATGACAGCAAATGATATTGTAGCGAGGTATAAACATGCAAAGGGGCATAATGTACTTCATCCTATGGGTTGGGACGCTTTTGGATTACCCGCAGAAAACTATGCCATCAAAACAGGGACACACCCACGAATTACGACAGATCAAAATATTGCGACATTTAAACGGCAAATTCAATCTCTTGGATTTTCATACGATTGGGAGAGAGAGATAGATACCACTGATCCAGAGTATTATAAATGGACACAGTGGATATTTCTCAAGATGTTTGAAGCTGGTTTAGCCTATGAACAAGATTTACCGATTAACTACTGCCCAAGTTGTAAAACAGGACTTGCAAACGAAGAAGTACTTTCAGATTTTTCATGTGAGAGATGTGGGACGCAGGTTGAGAAGAAAAAAATCAGACAATGGGTCCTTGCCATCACAAAATACGCAGAGAGACTCCTCAGCGATGTTGACGACCTAGATTGGCCAGAAGGAATTAAAGACATGCAACGTAACTGGATTGGTAAATCAGAGTGATGTGAGTTTGAGATGAAGAAAGCAATACCTCACACTAACCCTCTCCTTGATGAGAGGGAACAAGCTTCAATTTCTCAGGAATGAATGCAGCCTCTCTCTCCTCAAGGAGAGAGAATTCAAGAGTGAGGTATTAAGTGAGAGGAACTTCCTTCTATCAGAGTATACACAACGAGAGTAGACACCGTTTTTGGTATGACCTACGCGGTCATCGCTCCAGACCACAATGATGTCCATGACTTTATAGAGGCATCTCATCACGATGCGTGTTCTGCGTACATGAAGAAAGCTAATAATCAATCAGATCAAGATAGAACAGCAGATGGAAAAGAGAAAACAGGAGTGTTCACAGGTTCGTATGTTATTAATCCATACAACGGTGAAGAGGTACCTCTCTGGATAGCTGACTATGTATTATGAAACTATGGTACCTGAGCTGTTATGGCCGTCCCAGCTCACGATGAGCGAGACTTTGAGTTTGCAAAGAAGTATGATTTAGAGATAAAATATGTAGTTTGAGAATTAGAATTTCATTTAAGAACTCCTAATCCTTCTGAAGTCACAATTCCAGTAACAGAAGAAATAATAGTTTTATGAGATGATTTTGTAACTATTCCAACTCTTGAACATCAACGTCCAGTGACTAAATATGGGAAACTTTGCAATTCTTGAAAATTTAACGGACTCACTTCACAAAAGGCAAAGGAAGTATTCACAGATATGGCAGAAGAACAAGGTTTTGGTCATAAGAAAATAAACTATAAACTTCGAGATTGGCTGTTTAGTAGACAGAGATATTGGGGAGAACCAATTCCTGTTGTTCACTGTGACAAGTGTGGAATAGTAGGAGAAAAAGAAGAAAATCTTCCTATTCTATTACCAGATACTGAAAATTTTGAACCAAGTGGGGACGGGACGAGTCCATTGACGCTTATTGAGGATTTTGTGAACTGTGAATGTCCAGTTTGTGGATGACCAGCTAAGAGAGAGACCAATACCATGCCTCAATGGGGAGGGTCATGTTGGTATTACCTACGATTTATGGATAATAAAAATGCTGACTCACTGGTAGGAAGTGAAATCGAAAAATACTGGGGACAAGTGGACAGTTATGTTGGTGGAGCAGAGCATGCAGTTCTACATTTACTTTACGCACGTTTCTGGCATAAATTCTTGTATGACATTGGAGTAGTATCTCATGACGAACCATTCTATAGACTTAGAAATCAGGGGATGATTCTTGGGATGAGTTATAGAAACGCAGCTGGGAGACTCATAGCCAATGATATGATGGAAGAAAAAGAGGGAAAATATTTCGAGATAGAAACAGGAGAGCCGCTTGAAAAAATTCCTGCTAAGATGAGCAAATCACTCAAAAATGTCATTAACCCAGATGATATTGTTTCAGAGTATGGAGCTGATACGCTACGAATGTACGAGATGTATATGGCAGATTTTAAAGATGCAGCTCCGTGGGATACGAGCTCTATAGTTGGGGTAAAAAGATTCCTCGATAAAGTATATAGAGTATTTATAGAGAGACCGGTCTCCAAAGAGACCGGTCTCAAGATTGCAAAATGTGACGATGATGCTATGAAGATGCTTCATAAAGCTATTAAAAAGATAGAGCAAGATATAGAAAACTATAAATTCAATACAGCCATTGCTCAAATGATGATTCTCCTCAATACAGGAGAACCAGTTGACGCAGATAAAAATCTAGAATGGAAAAGAGCTTTTATTCAACTCCTGCACCCATTTGCACCACATATGGCAGAAGAGTGCTGGGAAAGTGTAGCTCC
>JAWUVV010000009.1:0-27796 GCA_034112165.1 Candidatus Altimarinota bacterium | reverse complement strand
GTCATTGGAGGTACTACCCGGAATCGAACCGGGCTACGGAGCTTTGCAGGCCCCTGCATAACCGATCTGCCATAGCACCATGTAACAAGCGAGAGAGATTATATAATATAGAAGATATAATTCAAGATTTTTTTTCTTTTCTCGCGCTTTGATGTTTTATTTACACTCGAAACTCTGGAGGATAAACTCATATCTATCATAACTCGCGAGATTTTCAGTGAGCGATATGGTCATGTAATAACTATCATTTCAACAAACTCTCGCTGTTTGAATAAATACTGTTTCTGGAGTATCTACGCTATACTTTCCAGTGTAGCTAATTATTTTTCCTGAAACATTATCAGCAAACTGTACCTCACGGTTTGAAAGGAGTTTGTATCATTTGATTCATTTTTCTAGTGACTGGATTCCACTATCAATGATTGCTTGAGCTGAAATAGATGTATTCTCTTTTTTGAGAATCACAATATTATTTATATATCATTGCTTTGGAGTTGGAGATCTAAAAGCTAGGACTATTTCTCATGATTTTGGTACTACAAGGTCTTCTTGCGGTATAGTAACCCATGAACTCGGTGTTGGAATAGAAAAGTTTTCATTCTCTTGAGAAACAAGTCCTGTAGTAGCTACGTTGTCATCACCTCAAAAGCATGAACTAAGAATAATAGTGCTTAGGAGTAGATATATAAATATTTTCATATTAAAAAATGGGTATTAAAAAACTTACTCAGATACTAGTCAAGATGATACATAGTATATATAATATGACGCTAGGAACTTTCCCATCTCAATATTTTAATATACTCATACATGAAAATAGTATAAATGATACTATAGTTCAAACGTATATAGGAAGAAAGAGTGGAATAAAAACAGTATCGTAAAAACTCGCTGCAATACTAAAGTATGAGAGAAAAAATAAAAATATCATTGAAATAAACACTCTTTTAGAAGAGGTGTAGAGGAGTCATTTTCTCTTGTGAGAATCTGAGAGGTACTTTTTAAAGTTTTTTTTAAGTGTCATACTTGATTTTACAAATTTTGCTTATATTATGAGTCCATATCTATACTTGTATAAAATATATGAATAAATGAGCATATCGCAAGATGAACTAAAAAAGATTGCAGAAAAGCTTTCTAAAATCCCTGGAGATAACCAGGCACTTCTATGAAATATTACTGATATAGTTGGATATATGGATCTCCTTTGAGAAGTTGATACGACCTGAGTTATCCCTACTATTTCAGTAGTTGAAGGGAATGCAATTCTCAGAGAAGACACTGTGCAAAATCCAACTGAAACTACTTGAAGGGACTTACTAGCAAGTAGTAAGCAAAAAGTTGTTGCAGATCAAATAGTTCTCCCAAATATTATGAATTAGTCTTCATGGCACTACGAACACTCTATCTCAAAAATTTCAGAAATTTCTCTACGCGAGAAATTTCTTTTTTGGCTGGAAAAAATATTATTATATGAAATAATGGTCAGTGAAAAAGTAACCTGTTAGAAGCTCTCTCTCTCCCCGTATGATGAATGGTTGAGTCACACTGACACTATCTTATAAGTAGAGGAAGTGAAGTCATGTACCTGAAGTATGAACTTACTCAGTGAACAGCAGCCTACGCATATGATTTAAAAACAGGAAAAAAGAAGTTTTTCTTGTGAGAAAAATCTACTACTCCAGCAAAGCTTAGGCAGGTATATCCTCACGTCATCTCATTTCATCCTATGATGATGAATCTAATGTACTTATGACCTAATCACAGGAGAGAATTTCTAGACTCTATACTCATATCCAGCTTTCCTGAATACCAAAAAATACTGAGCAAATATAAAAAAGTACTCACCAGTAGAAATAAAGTTTTAAAAAATATATCTCTTGAGAAATCAGAAATATCAGAACTCGATTTTTGGAATACAACATTCATTGATCTCGCTTGTGAGATATATACCTATAGAAAGAAACTTTCTGAATTTATTCAGCTGTCCCAGCAAAGCTTAAGTGAGTATTTCTTTGGAAAAGTACAGAGCACAGTTTTTTCGTATATTACAAAAGTAGATATTCAAAATCCCAGAGAAGATATTAGTAATTATATAAAAAATAACCTTCATAAAGAAATATTATTAAGGAAAACCCTCAGGTGACCACATCTAGATGATTTTGATATTCTTGTAGATACAATTCCACTTATACATTTTGCATCACGCTGAGAAGTAAAAAGCATATTATTATGACTTAAGTTTCTTGAGACCAGTTTTATAGAACACCATAGTGAGAAAAAAGATATTATTTACATAATTGATGATCTACTCAGTGAATTAGATAGCGTCCATAGAGAGCTATTATGGGAACACATATGAAGTAGGCAGTGTATTATGAGTAGCATAGAAGATATTGATATACCGTGAAATAAGATATATATCTAAATATAATGTTTTATTGTAAAGGGAGTTTTGATTTTTATCTTGAGAATACTCTCTTTTGCAGGTAGTATAGCAAAGATAAATAGGTTTTTAACAAACCCAACTACTTTTTAACATACCACTGTATTATGAAATGATACATCAAAGGTCTCATATTAGTCCTTAGTATAATCACTCTGAGTCCATCAATGGCAAATGCTGCTATAGATCAATTTGAAGTGATATTATGAAAAGCCTCTGCACAGGCTTGAGAAGCTCTCGATATAACTATTTCTGCTGTAGATAAAAACGGCATGATTATTACTGACTATACAGGTGATATACTTGTGTTTTCAGAAAGTGATTCTCAAGCAGAATTTCCATCAGACCTTGCAGAGAACAGTTATAGTTTCACAATAGCAAATGAAGGAACCGTGAAATTTGAGAATGCTGTAAAGTTCAAAAAATCAGGACTTCAAGACTTATATGTATATGATCTTAATGATGAAAATATACTGTGAGTTGCTGAGGTAACTATTACTGAAAAAGAAATACTAAAAGATGTTGAAATTTCAATACTCTCACCTGAAAATGGAGTAACCCTTTGAAAAAACAATGTTACTATTTCAGGGAAAACTCAAAAAAATTATCAAATTAGAATTCTTGTGAATAACCAGCAAGATTATTTTACAACATCAAACAGTGATGGAATATTTGAAAAAGAAGTAGAATGACTACAAGACTGAGCAAACTCACTTCAAGCATTTATACTGGATGCTGATAATGAGCAAATAGGAGAATCTGATAAAATAGACCTAAAAATAAATTCAAAGTCACCTGACTTTAAAAAACTCACTATATCACCAACTTGAGAAGTAGAAGCTGGAAGTGAAATATCTATCGAGCTCATTTCAAATACGTGACTCAGTGACGCACAGATAATACTTGATGATATAATAACAAAATTAGAAGAATGAAAAGATTGAATATATAATGGAACAACGAAAGCTCCCCTATCTGCTTGAAGTTTTCCAATAGATATTCTACTAAAAGATGAATTTGCAAATCAGACGCAAGAAAGATGAGTAGAAACACTTATAGTTGTAGCTGTTCCAGAATTAGAAGCGTGACCAGAAGAAGTAGAAAAACCAGAAGAGATAACAATTGTAGAGGAAATAATACAAGAAGTTATAGTTCCAGATGAACTGGATTTAAAAGTGAGAGATATAAAAGTTACAGAACTCAAAACAAAATCAATACTTACATGGATGGAACTCAGTGACGCTGAAAGTTATAACATATACAAAAAAACAGGTGATAATACGGTAACACTTATTGAAAGTGTTACAGAAGCAAGATACGAAATAGCTATTACAGGAGAGGAAATTAAATATGAAGACTTTGCAATCAAGGCAGTTTGAAAAACAGCTTCATGAGAAACTATCCAAGGAAATCTCTCAGAAATGACAAAGGTAAAAACAGGTCCTGAACTCATTATTCTTGCCTTCATAGCAATACTCTTAAGTGCTGGGTTCTTCTACTTTAGAAGAGAAACAGTATAATACTATACTCAATATAATCAAAAAGAGAGAAGATATAAAATCTTCTCTCTTTTTGATTATATACCCCTAAGTCCCTCTCAAACGAAACATCATCCGTTTTTCTTTATAACATCAAGAAATACTTTATAGAGCTCTCTATCAATCGTTTTTGATATCTCTTTGAGTCTATTAAAGGACATATTGTATTTGTACTTCCCTACTTCATAAAAAACATCATAATTCAAAACTGATCCATATTTTTTTATTGATTTAATTAAGAGCGATATATCTATTCACTGTTCACTATCACTCACAAGTGCAGCTTCTAAAAGAGAGAGTTCTAATCCAGACGTTTTAAGCTCAATACCATTTATTTGTACTTTGGAACTAAAAGCAGAAAACATACTGTAAAGATTATATTTTTTACCATGTTGCTTTCATGAAAGTGTTTTGAAAAATATCTCATAATTTCACACACAAACTTTTTTATTAATGCTTTTATTAATAACATATATTCTTTCAGGAATAGAATTGATTTTCATATGAAACTCTAATGATTTTACTCCAGATAAATAATAGTGACTTCCTACGTGCGCTGTGATATATTTTTTTAGGAGTTTCAAATAATATTTTTCTATCAGATCTATTGCGTTTAATTTTGAATCTTCCTTATCAGGAACAATATATACTCATGATTTTAAAGGAATTATATGCCCACATGCTCTTAGAGCATATATAGTTTTATTTACTACTACTGAATACTCAGCTTTGCATTCAGGATCAATAAGTTCATAGATATCTTTTTTAAATACTACATTTCATCATTTCTTTAACATCTTATTAACAATTTTGTTAAAATCTTTGATCATAATATTTTCCTTTAAAATAGATATAAAAACCCTATAAAAAATATAGGGTTTTTACTATAAAAATCAAATAGTTTTTACTATAAAAATTTATTTTATTTATTTAACGTTCATGAAAGCGTTATTTGTGGATATGGAATATGTATGTTTGTTTGTTTAAAAGCAAGGTTTACTGTTTCGGTAACATTTGATTTAAGCGTAACATAATTTTCTTTAGAACTTACCCAAAATCTTAATGTGAGCTCTACCCCTTTGTCTCATAGATTTCCTATTATAACATCACTTGCAGGAGCGCTGAGAACCATAGGAAAATTAGAGACTACTTTTTGTAATACCTTTTTAGCTTGAAGAATATCTGTTTCATATCAAACTACTACTTCAACATCAATTCTACGTTTATCATTTGTATGAAAGTTTCGAACATTTTCTTCAAAAAACCGTATATTTGGAATATTAAATATAGTACCATCCAATTCTTCAATTTCAGTAAACAGAGCTTGAATCTTAGTAATTCTTCCACGCTGGGCTCCTATTTCAATTAGATCTCATATATGATAACTTCCCTGTGATACTATTATGATTCAAGAAATAAAGTTTGTAAGAAATGTTTTGAGTGTAAATCAAATACCAAATCAGATTCATCCCATAAATATACCTAAATCTACTCAAAGTATTCATAAAGAAATAGAAAATCATGTTATAAGAACAAAAATATTCATCGTCCTACTTATAACTCCGATTATCTCCTCTTTACTTGCTTCATCTCAAATATTTGCAGCTTCTAGATATTTAAACAGTTTAGATTGTATAAATTTTGATGCAATAAAGGTGAGAGCAATAACTACGACAACCAAAAATATATTGATAGCTAAGTTCAATAAAAATTCACCAGAAAAAAATCAAAGAATTACTTCTCCTGAGGTTTTCGCCGATTCAGGATTTCCAGAAGATACGACAGCTCAAAGACTATGAGGCAGGAGTGCAAAAAATAGAAAAGAAAGTGTTCGTAACATAAGCGTATTGATTCAAAAATATATACTTTTATAATATCTTATATTTCCATAACTAGCAATAAAGCCAATAAAAAAATACTCCATATCTATAGACAGAAGTATCTTTTATATTATACATTACCTTAATCTGAATTTATAATTATCAGGTATATAACTTCCTTTTACATGACTCATACACTTAATAATATTATTATGCCAGTTAAACTCGCTAGAAGCATAGATAAGTCATGTTTTATTTCCATAACGACTTAGTTCTTGAATCTCAGTATATCAACCTAAAAATTTATTATTAAATGCTCTTGCCATAGCTTGGATTCATGAACGAGGGGTAGGAAATGTTATAGTAGAACCAGAATCAGTATTTCATACATTTCAGATATTATTTGCCGTTTTCATATATTTTCACAGAGTGGTTTCTGCCAGTCCGATACACATTACAAATGTTGGATCTATTCATTGAGCAATTGATTCATCTACCCATATATCCCAATTTCTAAATGCCCCTACCGCGTACGTATTTAAAAGAAATCTCTGCCTTTCAACTTCTGTTTCTCACTCAATTCTAAATACTCATTTTCAGCTATTTTTAGTACTTTTAAAGTCATACCCACGTCTCGCTTTAAAGTCTGCAAGATACTTATAGTTATATTTTTCAGGGAGTGAAGCATAGGATAAGTACGATATATTTAGATATTCAAGAGGGTCTGAATATTCCTTATCAGCATATACTACAAAATGTAGATGTGGTCATGTGGAAAGTACTCATGCTCCAGCTGTTCCATATTCTCCTCAAGAGAGTGCAAATACTTCTCCTTTTTTCACAAAATCATACTTTTTCACTTTTGACTGATTTATATGACCATAAAGAGATACAAGTCAATCTGAATGTTTGAGCGCAACATACGCATATCAGGTATTGACTGGTGGTTGTAAAAATATAACATATCCGTCCATTGGTGCTGTAATCTCTGTTCCTTGAGGAGTCACGATATCTATTGCATCATGATCAGTACCAAAACTATCTTTATATTCCACATCTCTATAATATGCGCTGATTCATAGAGCAGGACTTACCGGCCACTCAAATGGGTTATTTCATACTATAGTACCTGTCAATCTCGACTCGGCATAAATTATCTTATTAATATCCTGACATTGCTCTGAAAGCTCTAAAAGCTCATCTGGATTTCTATCTTTTTCTGTGATAGCAACAAACTCGCAGCTATATTTCTCTAAAAGTTTCTTCTTTGTATTATTTAATTTAATCTGCTCTTGCAACTCCTTTATCTTTACATCTTTTTCAATTGCTAGTTTATCGTTAATATATTTTCTATACAGTTCTTCTTGTCATTTCGTAACATCCAGTAATCTCTGCTTTGCTTGCTTCTTATCATCAAGAATACTTTTTTCCAAGATTCATTTTTTTCTGAGCATACGTAGTACGTCTTCTTGTTTATTAAGTTCTATTTTTTTCACATACAAAGTAGAAATAAATTTTCTATGTTTCTCAATAAGTTGCTGACCTGACACCTGAATGAGTCCCTTAAAATACAAGTCATTTACTAATTCATCTATTTTTTCTTCTGAAAGTAAAATTGATTTTAAATTATCAATATCATTATTTGAGGATACAAATTCTCATTTTTTATATAAATATACCATATACTCTAAAAGAACATCAGTACTCTGTGATACCTTTTCTTTGAGAAGGTCTATAGACTTTATATTGAGTTCAACTTGAGATTTCGTCTCTATAATTTGGCTGTTTACTTTGTTTACTTCTCATACTAAATCCTGTATCTCATCGTCTAATTGCTCTACTGACTGCTTGAGTGAATTTACTCTTCAAGTTATTTTTTCATTTTGACTCTCAAGGTATTCTCTTTTTGAGCGGACTTTAGAACCAATATTCTCATAAATTCCTAATCTATTATACGTAGAAATAATGTTTTTATCTTCCTCATCCAAAAGGACTCTATCACTTTCAAAAATCATTTCTCTCTCTAGAGCTTTAAAATTCCTCAGAATGAGTCAAGAATCTGAAATTGCTGATGCTATTGAGTAACTAATACTTAATATTAGTAGTAAGGAAATTATTTTATAAAGTCTTTTCATTTACAAGTTTTGTATAAATAATTCAAAAAATACGCCTACAGCTATTATTAGTATTATAGGTAACAAAATGGGAATTCATAATCATAAAACATAGATGGTTCCCAGAATCATAGCACATACTAACAATCACTGTCTCATGCTTGATAACACATGGAACATACCCACATCTCCTCGAAAATATATCTTTTTAATAAAATATAAAGTCAAAGTTATGATTCCTCAGAAAAATCATGTAAAACAAAAACTTAATAGCATAACTGCTAGGATTTTATAAGCATATGGATCAAAATACCAAAGCAATGAAACAAAACTCATTCCTGAAAGTATAGTAATGGCTAATATAATCAGTAAGATAACTCTTCTTTTCATAATGTTATGAGAGGTTTCAAGTAAATGATATATTTTCAATATGATTACATTTTCAAGATGCATCATCTATTTCTACTATAAGCGCGTTAATAATATACTTTCATTGTAACTGTTGTAATATTTTCCCTCTTGAAATTCATGATAAAAATCTCTTTTCAACCGACTCAAATGTTGCTCATATTACTGACTCAAAAGGTCCATTCATTCATATATCAGTAATTATTCACGTACCTCACGCTAATATATGTGCGTCATTTGTTTGGATATGAGTATGAGTTCCATATACCAACGATACCCTCCCATCTATATAGTTTGCCATTCCATAGAGCTCTGCTGTTGTCTCTCTGTGGAACTCAACAATACATGAGTCATAATCTGATTCAGGCACCTGATCTAATATTTCAGTGATTTTATGAAAGGGATTTTCTACTTTATGATTCATAAATACTTCTCACAGTAGTTGCACTACTAGGATCCTCGTTCAAGATCCAGTTTTAATAATTCTATATCCATCTCATGGAAGAGGAAATTTCTGAGAAACTATAAAATTTGCAGGACGAATAAGTTTACAATCTTCTTTTCAAAAATAGGTCCCAATATCCGGCATATTATCAAATATATGATCTCATCAGGTCATGAGATCTACTCACATATTTTCTATCATTTGAGCATGAACTGTTGCTGGTCACCTACCTGAAGTAATATTTTCAATATTTACTATAGTAGCATCAGCTTGGTGTTTTTCCTTCAATGACGCAAACTCCTTTATAAAGGCTTTTCTTCAAAGTCTTCCATATATATCTCAAAATATTAATACCCTCACACTATCAAACTATTATATAAATTACTTTAACAAAAGAACTCTCCTATAAAACGACGTCAAGAGTAATACAAATATTCCAGAAAGGAGTAAATAGCTTACAAAATACAATATAAATCGAAGCGTAGCTAATGAATCGAGTCTTGATTCTAACTGCTCAAGATTTAGGTGACTATATTCCCTACTAATATATTCATAACGTTGCAGTTCCTCTGGCTCTAAGTTCTCTATGAGTCAGCTGTTATAGAGCATAGTATTCCTCATCATTCATCCCTGCTCTTCAAGATAATCATCCAAAAGTGTTGTAGGAGCTATGAGTAACACAAAAAAAACATAAAACACTACAAATTTGAAAAAGCTCTTTCACTTTGTGATTTCAATAGACTTTTTTACGTAGTATAATGAATTTTGAAGATCCTTCTTTTTAGAATCATCTGCTAATAACACATATCAAAATATTATTCTATATATAAGGTATATTTCTAGCGCAATCAAAATAGCAGTATAAAATCACATCCATAGAGATAAACCATTAAATCAAATAAATCCAATATTATAAAAGAGATACGTAAAGAACACGAGACCAACCCAAATTATAATTGGAGCTAATAAGTAGGTAAAACTCCAACACATGATTCAGATATGTCTAACAATATATGCTCTATTAAAATAGTAGTTTTTAGAGTATTTAAGTTTTTTTCATTTCACATATGCAAGTGATAATTCAGATTTCAAAAATAATCAGTAACTAGATCATAACAGGAATAGACATACTCATACAAGTATTAAAAAGACCATAAATACGAGATTGTATGGATGCAAAGCAATCCCTCAAATCAGCTGGTATGATACATCACTTCAAGAGAGTACATACGCGGCTATCTCGGACCAATCAATTGGATCAAATAATCAAACAATAATTGCTATAATAAATATGGGCAGAGATATAATAATTCAAAGAATAAAACACCATAGAGATATAAGTACTTTTGAAATATTCCAATGGAGAAAATTCTTGTACACAAATATCATATCGTTGATTACTGATATAATATTTGATAGAAAAACTCATTTTACTCTATCTTTTTTACTATTTTTGTGGGACATAATTCTTTTTTTATCTTGAGAAGTATAATTACTTTGGTATACTACGAAAAATATAACTCTTTGCAAAACTTTAAGCCAAGCATGAAACAGCACGAACTCACGTTTTCCATAATAAAAATACCTCTTGACTTTTTAGTAATCTATTTTTCGTTTTTTATAGCGAAAGAGATACGTATTAGCTCTGAGCTTATACCACTCCCCCTTCAAACTATAGATAATGGTTATCTTCATGGCTTTGCTTTAATATGAGCCATGCTCTACATATTACTTTTTGCAAGTCATAAACTTTACAACCTCAAAATCACTCATTCTAAAATTCAAGAGATACTAGATATTATGCGATATGCTATCTATTGGTTTCTCTTCTTTTCTGTAGGAGTATACTTGTGAAATTGAATTATTTATTCTGGAGCTGAAATCCCGAGACTCATAATTGTATTTACTGCTATACTCTGAATTACGTGAAGTGTATTTACAAGAATTCTCCTTAATATATTACACACGTATTTACTACAAAAATGAAAAATCCCAAAAAGAAATCTCCTACTTATAAGTAATAAATCTATAGGATCTATATCTGAATTACTTCTCGATATTGGGAGTTCTAAAATCTATAATATTATTGGGTATTCAAATAATCAAAAAAATTCAGATTATACTATGAAATATATATGAGGTATTGATCAAACCCTCACGTATATATCTCAGTATACTTGTGATGAAATACTCTATGTAGATAGCGATTTCTCTAAAAAAGATTTATATAACATATGGGAACACTCTAGAATATATTGAATTAGGTACAGATATGTTACTAATAATTTTGACGTTACAAAAACAAATACTTCCCTCTCTCTGATAAATAGAACTCCTGTAATTGAAATAGAAAATACCCCTTTGGATAACTGGGGAAGAGTTGGAAAAAGAATTTTTGATATGTTCATAAGTATCTCCATACTCATATTATTCTTACCTATTTGGCTTATTATAGGATTACTTATAAAAATTGATGACCCAAAAGCCCCTATTATTTATAAAAATAGACGCATAGGACAAAATTGAAAAATATTTAATTGCTATAAATTTAGGTACTTACAATGGAAATATTGTATAAAAGAAAGCTATGGAACTACAAATATAGACGACCCAGCTATCAATTATGAAAAGCAGCTCATAAAAAAATGAAGCTCGCGTACGTGACCTTTATATAAAATTTCACAGGACCCAAGAAAAACAAAAATTTGAACCTTCCTTGAAAAACGATCCCTTGATGAGATTCCACAGCTCTTGAATATAATAAAATGAGAAATGAGCCTTGTATGACCTAGACCTCACCAACCTAGAGAGGTCGAAAAGTACGAGCAATATCAACAGAGACTCCTAACCGTAAAACCAGGACTTACTGGTATGGCTCAAGTAAATGGAAGAGAAAAGAATAACTTTGCACTTGAGGCAAAACTTGATATATTTTATATTGAAAATTGGAGTTTTTTATTAGATTTTAAAATCTTGCTCAAAACTTTTGTTATTATACTAACACGCAAATAATATGCCTCTACTACAAAAAATATTTATTTTCCTTATTATTACTCTTACTACCAATAATCTCTGGGCTGCTCAGGTGAGTCAATTGGAGGAAACTATCGCAGAATATAAGGTAAATATACCAGATAAAATATACGTTGAGGATACTTTAGAAATTGATATTACGAATCTTTGAGAAACTCTTTCTCAGAGCTTCTCAGAATTCGAATTAGAGTATGAGTGGGAAATTTTTTCTCAGTCTCCTCAAACATGACCGAAACTAGAAGTTACCTTTGATTCTTTTTGAATGAAGGCAATACAATTACAAATCTTCACAAATGTAGAATGAAAAGTATGAGAAGACTGAGAGGAAATTCCAGGGGAAAGAAAACTAGTCTATAGATCAAGTCAAAATATATTTGTATATCAAAAAAGTATTCCTGTTATAGTTTGAGCTAATGTAGATACTAATGAAAAAGAAAATTTTATTAATGCTGCTCAGGATCAATGAGTATTAGTATATTCTTTATGAGATTACAGCGAAGACTCTCTCTCAGGGGATGAAATACTAAAAAACCTCACAACATACCGGCTCTCATTTTCAGAAAAGTCTGATTATATTGCGCTCTGGTGAGAAAAAGAATTTATCTTTTCAGTTCTTTCCCGTCTTAATACTCGCTCTATTGAATCTGCTTCACTTAATGTAGTTCTATTAACATCATATAATACTTCTGTATTAAAAAATTATATAACAAATAGTATCTCCTGAAAAACCTTTATTAATACAGGTTTTATTGTTGATGAATCTGTAAGAACTCAGGTTTTAAAAAATCCTCAAAACATAGACTCTCTATTAGAGCAAATAAGTAAAAACAGTTATGAATATACGCTTCTTACAGATGTAAATCCTATTGAGTCTTACTTTTTTATCTCACGATTTATTAGTAAACTCTCAAATAACGGAGTAAATGTATCAGACATTTATATTATTCTCTTATTGCCTATATTTATCACTATAGTGTGAGTTGCGAAGCATTTTGTAGGTTTATCTACCCTTGGATCAATAATACCCGTATTTATATGAATCTTATATATTAAACTGTGAGTCCCTTTTACACTTGGGCTTCTAATATTTTTACTTATTTTAAATATCTCTCTCTCAAAGCTTATTAGTAAGTATACATTACTCCACACTCCAAAAGTAACATTTATAACTATTATTAACTTTCTAGTATTTATGTGACTATTTCTTATTTTTGATGAGATGAATATTATAAACATATACCTTGATAACATTATTTATATTATTCTATTTTTCGTTGTAGCTGAAAAGTTTATTACCATCATAGCTTCAAAAGAATTTAGTGAATATAAAAAATGATTCTCTTGAACCATAATAGTATCACTTATCTGCTTTTGACTATTCAATTTTACAACTTTTTTAATTTTCCTTACAGCGTATCCGGAACTCCTTATCATACTTATTCCATTTAATTTTATACTCTGAAGATTTACTGGTCTGAGAATTACAGAATACTTTAGGTTCAGAGAAGTCGTAAGAGGTATAGAAGAATAAAAAAAGACTACGAAGCCTTTTTTTTATAAATAATATCTATTTTTCTCGTATCATCATCACTGGTTTTTGCGAGGTAAATTTCTATATCTGCCTTGTAGTGTTTTTCAATACGCTCTGGCCACTCTACAAGTATAATTCAGACATTATTATCTAGAATTTCCTCTCATCCAATAGATACAAATTGATCATAGGATTCTAGCCTATAGAGATCAAAATGATATATGTCATCATATTTGTTATAATAGACATATGTTGGGGATGTTATTTCTTTACTGGAATTAAGAAGTTTTTGAATGATTACTGAGCTAAGTGTAGTCTTTCATGCTCAGAGGTCTCAATAAAGAAATATAATACTCGGCTTTGGTATATCTATATTAAGCTGCCTGAGACCATCTATGGTGTATGTGAATGGCATTGGAAAGATTTTATGTGTTAAAATTTGCACTAGAAAATAATTTACGTTATAATACTTGTATCTATGTATTTACCAATAATTTTTATCCAGATGGAAACGCTTATCGAAATTAACAAAAGACAAGAAGGATCAGTAACAATATTTGACTTTACTGGAGAGCTTGATGAAACAAATGCTGACAAAACATTTACAAGTGTTTATGAGCAAATTTGAGATTTTTCTGATAAAAATATTCTCTTTAACCTCACGGGTTTAAAATATCTTAATTCTAAATCTATCTGATACATAGCAGATGTATTCTCAAATCTTGAAGAAAATGATGGAGAAATGTATATATCAAACTGTGATGAAGGAGTAAAAGATGTTCTAGAACTTGTAGGTATCACTACAATTATCCCAACTGTTGATACAGAAAAAGAGGCATTAGAAGCAATGGCATAATAACATATTCCATGTGTAAAAAGAGCTAGTTATCTAGCTCTTTTTACTATATATATTCAATAAGTTTTTTTTCAAAGGCTGCGAGTCAAAACTTTCTAGCTCGAGCTTCGCATGAGTGTTTCATAAATGAACACATTTCAGGAGTTAAGTATTCAACGGCTTTAATTATATCATTTATATTTGCTCACTGTGGAATCAAAAATCAAGTTTCTTTGTGGATTATAGTTTCTTTGAGTCAGCCCTCATTCACTCAGAGTACTGGTTTTCCAGCAGACATAGATTCAACTGGACTCATTCAAAAGTCTTCGTCTATAGGTATATAGATAGTTGCTCGCGCATTTCAAATATAATCATATAACAAATCATTATTTTCTAATGTAATAAGCTCTATATTTGAATATCACTGAGCTAATGAAAAAATTTTATCTCTTTGTGGATCATTTTTTCCATATATTACAATGAGTTTTTCGTTTGGAAGTTTTCTAAAAGCCTCAACAATTCTATCGACCCTCTTAGCATCTGCAAGCCTTGCAAAGCTCAGAAAATACCCCTTATTTCACATATCTATAAATCGCTGCGTGTCCACTGGTGGGTACAATACTTGTGAATCATATCCTAGATACTTTTTTATTCTTTTTTGAGTATTCACTGAGTTTGTCAGTATTAAATTCATTTTTGATATATCTCTTTCATATAAGAACTTAAAAACAAAGCACGCAAGTTTAAAAAGGGGCCTCAAATAAAAGGGTACTTTTTTTAGATATAAACTATGAAGATCGTAGATATAACGAGGTGGTGTATGACAGTAATATATTTTTTTAGTATTTCAATCACAGTTTCTCACTGCTGAGATACTATCTCAACTAAAAATCACACTATCATACTCTTTGATGAATTTTGTTGAAAGCAAAAAGCTTAGTTTTAGCTTTATATGACGAAATCACTTTGTGAAAATCTCAGATGAAACTGGAATCATTTTTCACTCAAATCATTCTTTTCTGAGATCAAAACTCCCTGAACTGAAAAAACCAGAAGCAATATCTGATTTTAGGGCCTTTCCCATCATTAAGATAAGTCTTTCTCCTCATCATTTATAAAGAAAAGTGTCATGAAGAATAAGGGTCTTTTTTGATGACATAAATTGTATAGAAAAATATATTTCCCCTAGTATATATATATATCTATATTAGCAACTTTGTGATGCCTATTTAACAGCTACCACTAAATCAGCAGAACATATATCAATTATTTTTCCATCATGTTCCTCTGTACTCGTACCTATAACTTTCATCCCCACACAGCCTGTTTTAGAATCTCAATGAGACACTTGTCTCAGGAAGTCTCATTTTGCAAGGGTAAATCTCTCAAATGAATCATCAAAGAAAGCTGGAGATTCCATAGCTATTTTATAATAAGAACCAATTGCTGTAAAAACAACAGGGATAATTGTATCCTCTTGGATAGTCGTCTCACTTGTATCTTTTGGAATTGAAACGCTTACATTCGTTAAATATTTTTTACATACGTATCATATACTGCCAGTTGAAACAACACGTATTTGAAAACATCCATAAGAATTTTCTTTCGTTAATTGTTTTACTACAACTCATTTTTTCATATATCCAAGAGTCGTATTAAATGATTTATTATTGAGTTTCAACATTCCAACTCAAATCTCATACGTATTTCCAACTGCAGTTATTAAATCTGTTCCTGGATACGTAATAATTGTATCAGTATATATTTCTTGCTGAGTATTAGATGTAGATTTTATAATATTTGCAGTATTTGAAATTTGATTACTTTCTGACTGACTCACATAACTATTAGTATTAGTATTTATTTGTGATACATCTTCATTTACTTTCGATCCGATCTTTGTAGTATCCTCTTGATTTTCAATTATTTCTTCATCTTCGTCATCTCTACCAAATAACTTAGCAAAGAATCATTTTTCCTCTTCATCATCTTGTGAAACTTCTTCCTGATCATTTGGTTCTTGTGTTTCTTCTTCTCCTACTTCTGCTTCATTAATTTTTTCACTATCTATAAGTTTAATAAGATCATCTAAGTTTTTATCAGTCTCACCAGAGAGAGTAGTTCATGTGTTTGTATCCCCTGTTCCAGTAAGGTTTACTCTTTGTGGATCATTTGATGAAATAATAAATAACATGAAGATAAAGAATAAAAGCAATAAAATCCAACCTAGGTTTTTCGTTATAAAGTTCATAGCATGAAAAATAAATATGTAAATATTGACAAATATATTACATATCTCTCTTGATGCTACAAGTTTTTATAAGTTTTTAGGTTGATTATTTTGTTTTTTTAACCTGCTCTTTAAATTCTTGTAAATAAGTTAATGCTTGAACTGGGGTAATATTATTAATGTCTATTTCTTCAAAATTACTTAATATGCTCTCATACTTATCTAGGTTCTCAAGATTTTTAGTTTCATCATGAGTCGTAATTTCTTGAGTTGCTGATAATGATAACTGATGAAAAGAGTCACTTTTATATAATTTTTGAAGTGTTATGTTGGCATTTTTCAATACCTGTTCAGGAATTCATGCCAACCTAGCTACCTCAATTCAATAACTCTTTTTTATACCTCAAGGTATAATTTTTCTCAGGAAGACTATGCTCTTGTCATTTTCTCATACTGCAACACTATAATTCTCTGCTCCACTAAGATCTCAAGAATAGTCTATAATTTCATGGTAATGAGTCGCAAATAATGTTTTAGCTTTTATTTGGTCATGATTATACTTCAAAATAGACCAGGCAAGACTCATGCCGTCATAAGTACTCGTTCCACGTCCAATTTCATCTATAATAACAAAGCTCTTCTGGGTGGAGTTTCGTAATATATAAGCTATTTCCTGCATTTCAACCATAAATGTTGATTGACCTAAGAATAAGTTGTCTCACGATCAAACCCTAGAAAATATTCGATCTGTAATTGGAATACTGGCACTCCTAGCTGGTATATCAAGTCACATGTGTGATAACAATATCAATAGTGCGTTTTGACGTAAAAACGTCGATTTTCCTCACATATTGGGTCAAGTAATAATATGTACATATTCACTCTTAGTAAGGGTTACATCATTACTAATAAAATCACTTACCACACTCTCCATTACAGGGTGTCTTCATCAAATAATTTTCAGTGAATAATCTAAGGATATCTCTGGAGTTATATAATTATTTTCAAGTGATATATATGCAGCATTAGAAAAAAAGTCTAATGTTTCTATTTTTCTACTTATATTATATAAGCTTGAAAAGTGTATCATTATACTGTTACGTATTTCCACAAAACAGCTATATTCTAATTCATGTAATGTTGTATTTGCAATATCTATTTTGGACTGAAATTCCTGCAATCTTGCTGTTGTATACCTGTGAGCTGAAACGAGTGTTTGTTTATGGATAAAATCTTCTGGAATATTTGATATTTGATTCTTTGCAATTTCTATAAAATATCCACTATTATTTGTATATTTTATTCTTAACGTTTTTAGATTTGTCTTATCTATTAATTCTTGTTTATACTCTCCTACCCATTCATGTCATTTTTCCAATGTATTTCTATACATATCAATATCTTCTTTATAACCAGTAGCGATTATATTTCATTGAGTTAGTATGTTATCTGCATTAATATCTATTGCAGTATCTATAAGCTCGATAAGCTCATCTAAAAGTTTCATTTTACTATAAGAAAGTAGTATTGTAATTTGATTTTCAGTGTATAGTGAATATCTTTTTTGTAAAGATATATCAACTTATAGTTACTTTTTTTTAAAAAATATGATTCATATAAAAATAGATGATACGATAGTCGATATAGTTGATAAAATGAATCTTGAAAAAGGGAATGACATTATACTAGATTTCCCTCTTTGACACCCGATTCTGCATAATTATATATCACTCAAAATCATAAAATCGAAAGCTCTAAATAGAAGGCTTATTATAGCTACGAGTGATAAAATTTGAAAAAAGATATGAAAACAAATTTGAATAGAATACTCAGTAATCAAGAGTAAAAGTTTTATTGAGAAGGCTTCTACTACATCGCTTTTGGGACATAACTATACGTTTTGGGAATATTTAAAGTTTCAGGTATCATGATATAAATCTGAGATTTTTCAGAGTATACAAACTCATAAGAAATTCCACACTCTTTGAAAGTATTCAAGGGCTTCATATGAAAAAGTTTGAGTCACTATTTTTATGCTCTGACTTATAACAAGTATAACTGTTTTCCTATTTATATACTACTTTGCTATAAGTAAGAGTTATATCTATATTAAACCTGAAATAATCATCAAAAAAGAAGCTCACAATTTTGTATTTACCGAAAATATACCTGATAGCATCTTATGAAATAATAGATATATCAAAATTGATCAGGTAACTAAGACTTTATACAGTTCTGATACCTATGCAGCCACAAAAATATTAGAAAATAATAATATTGCAAGATGAGAAGTTGAGGTTTTCAATAAAATCACTTCTGATCAGACGCTTGTTCCAAATACTAGATTTATAACAAAAGAAGGTATTATTTTTCGCACTGAGAGTTGGGTAAAAATACCTCCTGCCGTTCAAGATAATTTTTGAAATATAACGCCTGGGACAGCAAAAATAAACGTCAAATCTGAAATAAAAGACTCTAATTGATCTTATATATGAGAAAGATGAAATATCAAAAAAGATATTGACCTAACCATTCCCTGACTTGATGAATCTCTACAAGCCGAAATATACTGAATTACAAGTTCTAACTTTAGTTGATGAAGTAACGTATTTCAAAAAATTATTTCTCAGGAAGATATTGATAGAGCTATAGATTTATTTACAAAAAAGATAGAAAATGAAGTTATTGTATCTATAAAAAATAACATATTATCAGATAATAAAGAAAATAACACTTCTATAGATATACTCCCCTGAGCTCAAAGTATCACGTATAATAATTTGGAAATAAATATCGAATCTTGAGTTAAGCCGTGAGATATAAAAGAAAATTTTAAAATAGAGTGAAATATCACTGGGTATGTTTACACATATAATAGAGAAAATGTTATTCAAAAATTAAAAACACTATTAAATGAGAAAAAGCTTAGAGGAATAGAAAAGATAAGTTACATAGATGAAAATTCACTCCGAATGTCAGAAATCATCTACATAAACTTTTCTCCGTTTTCAATGAAGTCAACTTTCGAAATGGAAGCCATATATGTACACGACTTTTTACATAAAAACAACAACTTTATTGACTCCCTCAAACAACAGATTAGAGGCATGCCTAAAAAAGAGGCCGAGAGTTATTTGTTAAATAATCCAAAAATTAGTAATGCAGAAATAAATTTGAGACCATTCTTCTCTAAAAATGTATCTAATATTTATAATAATATTATATTTAATATAGAGTAATATTAGTATATTATTATAAAACGTGTTAAAATATAACTAATATAGTTTATATTTTTTCCATGATTCAAAAAATATTTCCATTTCTAGAATGGATTGCAGAATTAAAAGATAAAAATGTCTTAAAAAAGGATATAATTGCGGGCTTAAGTGTATCTTTCATACTGATTCCACAATCTATGGCCTATGCGCAGCTAGCCTGATTACCAATTGAAGTCGGTTTATATACTGCTTTTATTCCTGTTATAATTGCTGCCCTATTTGGATCCTCGCCTCAAATGTCTACATGACCCATTACTATTGTATCACTCATGACAGCAACAGCGCTTGCTCCCATTGCCTTTAGTTGAACCTCTTGATATATTGCCTACGCATCGTTACTTGCCTTATTTATATGATTCATTTATATACTCATATGATGTTTACGTATGTGAGTTATTGTAGATTTCTTATCTCATCCAGTAATAATTGGTTTCACAAATGCTGCAGCAATTTTAACCATTACATCACAGCTTGCTAAAATATTTTGAGTAAGTCCTGAAAGGTGAGATAGTTATATAACTAATATTTATTACCTATCAGGTAGTATTATCTCAGAAGCGCATATTGCCACAATGATATGTTGATTTTTATCAATACTGTTTCTTGTATGTTTTTGAAAAATACTCCCAAAGTTACCAAAGGTTCTTTTTTTGTTAATATTTAGTATATCTTTTTCATACTTATTAGATTACTCTCTTGTCTATGATTGATTAATTGTTGGAAGTATACCAAGTCAACTTCCTATAATATCACTTGATTTTTTATATATTAGCATGTGAGAAGCTAGTTTTCAAGATATTTTAAGATTATTTATATTTTCTATTATTATAAGCCTCATCTGATTTACTCAATCTATATCTGTAGCAAAGTATGTATCATATGCGACTAAGAAACCACTCAGTCCAAATCGAGAACTTATAGGTCAATGACTTGCAAATATTACATCAAGTTTATTTTGAGGGTATGGAGTAGCATGAAGTCTCAGTAAAACTGCCGTAAATCTCAAAGCGTGAGCTAGAACATGACTAACATCTGTAGTTACATGAGCAATGGTATGAGTAACATTATTATTTTTTACCCCTGTACTTTCATATCTCCCCGTAGCTACCCTTGCAGCAATAATCATCTTAGCTGTTGTAAATATGATTCGTTTTGCTCCACTTCATAGAGCATGGAAGATTGAAAAACATGACGCCCTGATATGATATATAACTTTTATAACAACTCTTATATTTGCACCTAATATAGAGATTTGAGTCTTAATATGAGTATTACTCTCACTTATATTTTTTATATATAGATCTATGAGGCCTAAAGTTACTGAACTATCACTTTATAAAGATGGTAATTATAGGGACGTTGATCTCTTTTGATTAAAAACTAGTAAAGATATTGGTGTCTATAGATTTGACGGGAGTCTTTATTTTGCAAATGCCTGATATTTTGAATCTAGTATTCTTAATTATATTGCCGATAAGAAAAAAATATCATACATTATATTAGATTTTGAATGGGTAAATAATATAGATTCGTCAGCTGAACAAATGCTATGAAACCTCATAAGGCAACTAAAAGAAAATAACGTAAAAGTATATATCACATGAGTCAGGACCAAAGTACTAGAGAAATTAATGGTATCAAAATTTATAAAAAAATTCTGAGAAAAACGTATACTTTTAAATATATCTGAGGCTCTAGATTCAATTAAAGATGATTCTAAAAAACTAGATTTTGGTCCATTAATCTGATATAAAAAAGATAAGAATAGGTCTCCAGAGTTAGAAAAAAAAGTTATCAAGCAAATAAGTAAAATATCTGACTAAACACATTAGTTACTTTTCAACATATATCATTCTCACCTTATTGTTACAATCCAGTGGCTTATTTCTAATAATTCTAAATATTTTTTAAGCCTTAATATTTTAATTCTTACATTTCTTTCTAAGGTAGTATCACCCCAAATCTTCCCTATGAGATATTCACTTGTCACTAGTTTTTCTTTATGAATGAGCAATACTAAGAGAATATATTTACTAGACTTGGAAAGCATAATTTTTTTAGTTCAGAAGTGAAATTCACAAGTATCTAAGTTATAATATAAATCCATATAATTTATAATTTTACTTATAGAGTAGTACTCTAAAAATATATAATTTATAAACCATCTTTGGATTCGTATTTGTAGCTCCCTACTACGAAAAGGTTTGATAATATAATCATGCGCACCCAATCTAAAAGCGTCCTCTAATAAACTGTACTGATTATAACTACTCATCATAATAATTGGGATTTCTTGGTCTTTTCTACGAATATGTTTTAATATATCAATACCATGAAAATTATCCTCTCATAAACAAATATCTAACAGTATAATGTCATAGTATATAATAGATGAATTACATAAAAAATCTTTAAGTGAATGTAATACTGTCACAATATTTGCAAAATTATTTTGCTTGAAACACTTTTTTAAATTATTTCAAAGTATTATATCATCTTCTATAATAAGTATATTCATACTTTATAAACGTATTGTAAATTTAGCTCACCCTAAGTCATCCGATTGAGAAACAGAGATGTCTCAGTCATGTAGTTCAATAATTTTTTTACACAAATATAATCCCATCCCTAAACCTGTTGCATTTCAAGAACCCGTAATATATTTATCAAAAATACTCTCAGAATCATTTTTAGAAAATCACTCTCAATTATCCTCTATAGTTACTATAATATTTTTTCACTTGTTTCCTAGGGAAATCTGTATTTTAGGGTTATCTCTATTAATAAATTTAATAGCATTATTTATTAAGTTTTGTATTACTTGCCTAAACTGTATTTCATCAATTTCATAAATAATTCATTCTTGTATACTTCAAGTAAAGTTAATATTTTTATAGTTATGCTGAAAATAATCTAATTCTCATTGCATAAATTTGGAAATATTGAGAGTACTTCTATATAGCTTAGTTTTATCTAAATCAAATTTTTCAGCTGAAAAGATATATTTTACCAACTTAGATACTTTTACCAACTCATCATATAGTATTCCTGCATCTTCCTGTACACCTTTATCTACCTTTCAATTTATATCTTGCCTAATTGAATCCGACAAAAATAATGTATTTGTTATGGGATTTTTAATTTCATGTCATACGTACGCTATAAATTCCTTTTGTTTATTTAAAAGATTATTAAACTCAATCGTTTTTTCATCTACTTTTTTATCGAGATTTATAGAAAGATCTTGCATCCTTTTATATACAGAAAGGTACTTTAAATGTCCTCTAATATAGTGGGTAAACTTATATAAATCTAATATTTCTGATGTATAATAAGGGTCCTTTAACGACTTATTTCATATTTCAAAGATTCATACAGTCTTTCACTGAGTGTCTCTTAAAGGAAAGATAATATATGCTTTTATCTTTTTAAATGTAAGTATATTATAATTTCATAATTTATTTTTATTTTCTTCAATAAATACAATATCATTCATAAAGTACATTCTAGAATTATCTGTATTAAAGTAATCAAGAATTATGGAATTATAGTTTAATGTATTATCTTGCAGGTGAACATGTGTAATACTAAACTTACTTTGAAATTCTTTTTTGAGATATTCATTTACCTTTTCTAAGCTCGTAATAAATGGTAGTTTAGCTTTTATTTCTTCTAATAAATCAAAAAATTTTCCTTCTTGAAAATAAGACAGTACTTTATTCTTTAATACTGAAATTATCAGAAAGAATAATATGATTCATACAATAAATTCTATAAAAAATAATTCTCATGATATTCACCAATAGCTTTTGAAATTATTAGAAAAGAGTATCTCTGAATAATTATCGAATGTCTTAATAACTAAATAACTACATATCACAGAATAAATAAATATTATACTATGAATAAATGTGATTTTTAAACTCAAAAAATCATACCTTCTCGTAGAATAAAAAACTGAAAATATAAAAGGAAGGAAAAATATTCCTATAAACTTTTCCATAGAAAAAATTCAAAACAATGGAAGTACTAAGAGAGAAAAAATTGTTAATATGATAAATAATATAATTCCTCATAAAATGTATTGTAATCTTTTTCTATCAATTATTCAGAGTCGCTTCAATCTATACCAAGATAGGGATATTGCTAATGGAATAAATAACAGATTTAATATTAAATGTATGCTATATAATATACCTTCTTTCTCATACCAATCTTTTTGTATTTCATTAAAATACAAGCCATCAATTATAGTTGATGTTCCAATATATACATATCATATAACTATAAACGATACACAAAACAGAGCTGAAACCTTTGAAAAGATTTTCCCTCTTTTTTTATCAAAGTATATAAGAAACAGTAAAAAACTATATAGGCTTGATATAGATAAAAAGTACGTAAGTTTAATAAAAAGTTCCAAATTATATAAATCTTGAGTAAATGAAAAACTCATTATAAAAAAAAGAAACCATTGAGCTGTTGAAAAAGAAAAAATCAAAAAAAACCATCCACCTAGGTTAAAATATCTTTTAAAAAAAGAAACACCTAAGAAAAACAGTAATATTGCATTTATAGAATATAATGTTAAAGCAAGGATCATACAAAAAATTATAAAATATAATCTTAAGTAGTTTGTTTATTTTTACTTATTTATCAAATTGTTTTAATTAGCTGCTATTTTATGATTTTGGTTATATGTTTGATTTTTTCTATTTCGCAAGAAATCTCTAAAAGAACTTCCAAAAGCTCATTTATAAACTTTCCCTAATTTTTTTTGAATAAATAATCAGCTAGAATAAGATTCTGTTATATAATTTTGCTCTCATTGGTAGATTCAAATCTTTTCAGACCCTAAACTTTTGTATATCCTATCTAAAGATCCACCACTATTAAGTTCTGATATTCATACTCTCTCTTCATGTTTTTCAGGAAAATTTCAAAAGAAGTTATGAAGTAAGCCATATATATGTTTAAAATGCATATAGGGTTCTGTTGTTCACATTGAAGAACAACTAAACATTTTATCTGGAAGTTCTCATTCCAAAACGCTTGATATTGCCTGAGCTATTTCAATTTTTCTGTCTTCAGGATACCTATATGAAAGATCTCTTCTAAAAATTGTGTCATAATCTGAAATATGTCCATCCATAAATCAAACGATTCAAGAATCATCTTGCATAAGAAGCAGCATAGCTCAGGAAGAAAACCTTTCACGAATATCTTCTAAGTATTCACTTGAATTAAAAACTGGAGATACATCTTGATTACAACACTGGCACTTCAATAACTTTTTCTCTGTGACCTCTTCAATCTCAAAAACTGTTTGAGAATAAAGAGTCTTGTTTACTCTTTGAGCATATATATTTTGCTTTGAATAGGTTTTCTTACAACCTTCGCAGTACATGTATGTTCATAAGCCTTCTTCTCTTGCCCACATATCTGCTTCTATAGAACATATCCTAATTAAATCTACTTCTGATAGATTTGAAGGATCTATAATTTCATATGATGTGCTCATGTAAAAGATTTAGGAATATAATATAAATAATTTACTCCTATTACGTTACATATTCGTTACAAATATTAGTGTTTTTTTAAGCCCCACTAAAATGTGGGGCTTAAATACTTTTTGTATGATACTCATCACTGTCTTTGTTTCAACACAATGAATATCAATACTGTTAACGATACTAATGCGCTCTCTAAAAGTAGAAGCGAGCCAATAGAGTACCACTTCGAATCCTCAAATAGGTTCCATATAAATGTAGCAAATGCTCCAAATATCCAGAGACTCCAAGAAATCTTCTCGAATGAACTAGAATACTTCAGAATCTCGGAGATAAGAGCAATAACTACTACTATATCTAAAATTACAGTGATGACTGCAAATATGAATTCTACCCAATACTTCCCTCCAAAACTAGAGAGCAAATCTACAGTTATAAGAGATGTCAGAGTCATTAATCCAATCATTACAACAATACCCTGTGCAGGAGATTCTTTGTATTCTGATATAATTTTGTACCAAAGAAAAACTCCTTTCTTAGTTTTACCATGGATTTCCAATCCCTGCGTTACAATTGAAATTGAAATCCAAAGTGGGCCAAAAAACATTAATGTTCCTCCGAATATTTCAATCCAACTTCCCTGCTCTGAAAAAATAATATTTATTCCGTCGAGGAAAGCTAAAAAGGATGAGACTATCCAGGGCATGAGTAAAAAGTTTTTTGTTTCCTCATCAAAAATATTATTTCTGTAAATTACAAATCCTGCTACTACAGAAAAAGTAATCACAATAAAAATTATAACTTCTAGCATTTGTTCTACCTTTTCTGTTGAAGTAAAATGGATTTTATAATATTGTTGGAAAAATACAACTTATCACACAATTTAATATCCCCTACATTAAATCTATATTAAATTTACTAGCTAAAAGTATTAAAAAGATTGAAAAACATATTATTACAGTATTATTAGAATAACATATAGTTGAATAAAAATATTTTAATGCACATAATGGTAATTGATGACGAAAAGATTTTATCAAAACATCTCAAAATTAAACTTGAAAGAAATGGATATGAGGTGACTCTTATAGAAAGTTTCACTCATTTTCTATCTCAGAGTAATCTCGCTGAAATTGATTTATTTCTTATTGATATATCTCTTTGAGATGGAAACTGAATTGAGATAGTAAAATCTCTCAAGCAATCAGAAATTACTCAAAATATCCCTACTATATTTATATCATGACATACGGAGATATCTCTTAAGGTCGAGTGACTTGATGCAGGAGCTGATGATTATCTTATGAAACCATTTGAATTTGAAGAGCTTTTAGCAAGGATTAGAAGTAATATGAGAAAACAGTACCCGTCATTCAGTTCTAGTACCCTCACGTATAATAATATAGTGTTTGAAACTGCGAACAGAAAAATCTATATAAAATGAAAGGAGACAACTTTATCAAAAAAAGAAAAACAAATTCTAGAGCATTTAATGTTACATCAAAAAAAATGTATATCGAAATCTGACTTACAAAAAATGTTTTGGAAAGGCTCTCCAAAATTTTCAGTACCTGAAAATACAATGAATGTCACGATCTGTAATCTCAGAAAAAAGCTATGAAAAGAGTTACTATTAAAAACTATTGTCTGAGAGTGATATTGTCTCCAGTAAATTTATCTTAAAATACTATTAATTTTGTTGACCTAAATGCATTAGATAGTTGTAAAGCATACTAAGTTATTGTATAATATAGCTTTACTCTATAGGTTTTATACTCTATGTATATTGAGATAATTGATGATAACAAAGAACTAACGCGGCACCTAAAAAAATCGTTTATAAAAAAATGATATGGAGCACAAGTATATAATAGTCGCGAGGAATTCTTGAAACTATCAGACTTTACAGCAGATATTTTCTTGATGGATATAAACCTATGAGATTGAAATTGACTCGATTTAATAGAGCATTTACGCCTAACTAGAAAGATTAATGCTCCTGTTATAGTTATGTCTGGACAGACAAAAACAGGGACAAAAACAGATAGTTTTGTGATATGAGCAGATGATTTTTTAGAAAAACCATTTACTTTTAATGATATAGAAGAGAGAATTAATGATATACAATTACATATTACATCGAGGACAAAAATCGAATGTGGATGTCATGAGAAACCTCTATTCTCCTGCCTTTCTGGTAAAGAAAAATTAAAAATGTTCAAAAGAAAGGATTCATAAGGTATGAATCCTTTCTTATATTATTAAGCACAGCTTAAATGACTCTAATGAAGATTACTATTCGTGGTCTCCATGAGTATCTGCATCGTGATCCTCTATATCATCATCCTCATGCATCTTTTCCATATGCATTTCGTTATCTTTCATTACTGTTCCATCATCCATAGTATGAGTTGAACTTCATGACATAGCTTCATCATTTCCCATCATTGTAGCATCATCCATAGTATGTTAGGTACCCCTATTATTGGACACAGTTAGTTTAGACAGATTTCGCTGATTATGCTTTTCCTTAAATTCTTTTGGACTCATTTTCAGAGTCGTGTGTATTCTCTCGTTATTGTAATAATAAATCCAAAGATGTATAGCT
>JAWUVV010000008.1:0-27795 GCA_034112165.1 Candidatus Altimarinota bacterium | reverse complement strand
TAATTGAGTATTATCTGGTCATATCTTCAATCACAGATGACTCAAAAAAGAGAGACTTGTTTCTTTCGTCTCCCTTTGGATTTATAACAGAAATTTGAGGGAAAAATACTAAATTCCAGCACACTTATTTTACATTAGCCCATTTTTAATGACATGGAACATAATAATTGAGATGAAATACAATTTTTCTGAGATGCAGAGGTCCTCTATGTAGTAAATGCACCTCAAAACCATGTATATAATATACTTATGTATGAGTGAGAAGATGGTATAGTAGAAGAATTCTATTTTGATATTACAACTTTTTTCAATAGTTGATTACTATTTCTATCTGATAAAAACTTAGAGCCTCTTAATTGAGAGAGTGAAATATTTGTAGAAAATTCAATTATTCCATCTGAAAATAAAATCATATAGATAAAAAAGCTTCCAATAAATTGGAAGCTTTTTTACTATAAATCTGAAAAATCAGCAGGAAAGTCATCAAGAGACTGGGGATCAGATGAGTCATATTGTGTAGAGGAGCTACTACTTCAAAATATTTTATCTCAAATTTCTTCTATTTTTTCAAAAATTCTTTGGGGTTTTGCATATCTTTCAACATCTAAACCAAGGAGTCTTCCAAAGACTGGAAATAGAAATATTGTAAGAACCGTCACTACGACTCAAATTACCGCAAAACGAATAGTATTAATTGCTGGTTTAATTTTGTCGTCTTTTCCTCCTGATAAAATAAGTAGCAATCCTCACCATAGTATAAACATGATAGAAAGAAGACCAGCAGCAAGAACAAAAATAGATATAGCTAAGAGTATAAACTCACCAAAATCCATCTGGGCTGCAAATATAGAATCAGTATCAGTAGCTGCAAATACGGTTGAATAAAACATATTGTATATTAAGTTATTACTATTCTTGTTCTAATACTTTAAGGGTGATTTTCTTTCATACCTTCATTCATTGGAGTCTGAGTATTGACCTCAGAGCATTCACAGTAGATCCTTTTTTTCAAATTATAATTCACATATCTTCTTTATTTACTTCCAGAGTTAATAAAGTTCCAAGCTCATCATCTCTCTTCTCAATCTTGATATCTTCTGTTTTTTCTACAATATTTTCTACCAGAAACTGTAAGAATTCTACTTCTTGCATAAAAACTTAATTATATAATAACAAAAAATTACTACTGTTCAAATATTTTTGCCAGTAGTAATAAAAAATTAAAGAGAAATTTTATTTGTTTCCATAAGTTTTTGAACTCTTGGAGAAAATTGTACCCCGTGTGAAACGTATGTTTTTACCTTATCAAGATCTTTAATTTTGAACTCTTTAGTAAATGGGTTGAAGTACCCTAGTACTTCTTTATACCCGTGTTTTGCAGCTCTTGTATGTTCAGTAAGAACAATTCTAAAGAAAGGCATATTCTTTTTTCCAGCTCTTGATAGTCTTATTTTTAACATGACAATATTGTTGTAAATTAAATGTTTTTTTCAGTTCTGATAGCACCAGGACTATTTTATTTTAGAATGGTGCCCAGACCGGGGATTGAACCCGGACTCCCGAAGGAACAAGATTTTAAGTCTTGCGTGTCTACCAATTCCACCATCTGGGCAGAAGAGAAGGAATCTATTATAGAATTCCTTTTTTCTTAAGAGTCTTAAGCCCTTTGGCAGATACTCGGATTCTATATGTCAGCCCTGTTATAGGATCTTTTATATTTTTGTAAAACAGATTTGGAAAAAATTTTCTTTTGGTAGCTCTCATAGATTTACTTCTATTATTACCCGTTGAAGTTTTTTTCCCTGTTACGTCACATACTCTAGACATGGTATTATGTGTAATGGAAATAAATATTTACGCTTTGATTTCAACTCCTACTCCACTTGGGATAGATACCCCTTGAAGAAGTTCGAGTGTTTTTGCTGTTGGTTGTTGTATTTCTACGAGCCTCTTATGTCTTCTAATTTCAAACTGTTCTCTTGCATCTTTATTAACAAATGTAGATCTATTAACAGTGATTTTTTCTATTTTAGTAGGAAGTGGAATTGGTCCAACTACTACGGCACCTGAATCTTTTGCAATTGCAACTATTTTCGCAACAGCCTCATCTAGAAGTCTGTGGTCAAATGCCTTAACAGAGATTCTGATTTTTTGTCCATCTTTCTTTGTAGCCATGTATCACGTTATAAGTAAAAATAAAACTCCCGCGATAAACACCGGAGTGATGCGCGAGGCAGAAAATGTAATGATATTTCCTAGCGAGCCCTCTCAAAACTATGTCTTGAGAGAGATATGCTAAGTAACATATATCGTTTATTTCTAAGATAAACTTAGAGTGAATTATGCAATAACTTTTGCAACAACTCATGAACCAACGGTTCTACCACCTTCTCTAATTGCAAATCTAAGGCCTTCCACCATTGCAATAGGTTGTTGAAGTGTAACCGTCATTTGGATATTATCACCAGGCATAACCATTTCAACTCCAGCAGGCAATTCAATATCACCAGTTACATCAGTAGTTCTGAAGTAAAATTGTGGTTTATATCCTTTGAAGAAAGGAGTATGTCTACCACCTTCATCTTTTGAAAGTACGTATACTTCACATTCAAATGTAGTATGTGGAGTAATAGATTTAGGCTTCGCAAGAACTTGACCTCTTTCAACGTCTTCTCTTTCAATACCTCTAATGAGAAGACCAGCGTTGTCACCAGCTTCCCCTCTATCTAATTGTTTATGGAACATTTCTACTCCTGTAACAGTAGTAGCTTTTGTGTCTCTGATACCAACTATTTCAATAGCATCACCGATATTGATAACACCTTGTTCAATTTTACCTGTAACAACGGTTCCTCTCCCTTTAATTGAGAATACATCCTCAACTGGCATAAGAAATGGTTTTTCAAGATCTCTTTCTGGAATTGGTACGAATTTTTCAATTTCCTCGAAAAGTTCAACAATACATTTAGCACCGTACTCTTTATCCATATCAGTAGGATTTTCAAGAGCAACAAGTCCTGAACCTCTGATTACTGGAGTATCATCACCTGGGAAATCATATTTAGTAAGAAGGTCTCTAATTTCCATTTCAACAAGGTCAAGCATTTCTTCATCGTCAACCATATCACATTTGTTTAGGAAAACAACGATATATGGAACACCTACTTGTCTTGAAAGAAGAATATGTTCTCTAGTTTGAGCCATTGGTCCGTCAGTAGCAGCAACTATAAGTATAGCAGCGTCCATTTGAGCAGCACCTGTAATCATGTTTTTAACATAATCAGCATGTCCTGGACAATCAACGTGAGCGTAATGTCTAGCAGCTGTTTCATACTCAACATGTGAAGTATTGATAGTAATACCTCTTGCTCTTTCTTCTGGAGCGTTATCAATAGAAGAAAAATCTCTTACTCATTCACCTCCACCGTACAGTGCATTTAGAACGATTGAAATACCTGCTGTAGTAGTAGTTTTACCATGATCTACATGACCAATAGTACCAATATTAATATGTGGTTTAGTTCTGTCGAAAGCCATAATATAAAATATAAAAAATTAAATAAATTGTGTAATAAATGTACGAAAATCTAGCAAAAAATCAAAATTAACTTCTTGCTTTTTTCACTTTCTTTTCAATAAGAGCCTTAGCTCTTCTTAGTTTTCTGCATGCGTGTCCTGTTAATCTTGGCATAGTCTATATTTTGTTAGTATTTATTCCGTATTTTTTCAACTTAACTAAAACAATAGTCATAGCGTTATTGAGCCATTTAGTTTCTCATTCAAATGCCATTCTTTCTCGCAGCTTTTTAAAATGCTTAATAGCACCTCAAACTTTCCCTCCAGTAACTGGTCATTTCTTATTTACCGAATAGTTTAATCTTCTTGGTCTCTTATTTGCTGGCATAACAATGTATATTTAAAAGTAATATGCATCTTCGATTCGCTACGCGTATCTTGATGTAACTTTCTTTCCGATTCGCTATCGCTTATCGCAAAGGAAACTTAATGGTGGAGAATAGGAGAGTCGAACTCCTGACCTCTCGCGTGCAAGGCGAGCGCTCTAGCCAACTGAGCTAATTCCCCAGATTTTTGTTTTTGAAGCTATAATGGCGGGAGCGACGGGGCTCGAACCCGCGACCTCCGCAGTGACAGTGCGGCGCTCTAAACCAACTGAGCTACGCCCCCATTTTTAGCCAAAAACAAAGCTTCATATCAAACAAAGCGAGGGAATTATATAAAAAATCTGTCTCTTTGCAAATAATTTTTATAGTTTTTAATTCTTATTTCTTTTTACGCGACATAACTCATACTCTCAACGAGTTCTCACCAATCATTTTTAGGTTTCTCTGAGATGGAAGATCACTCTGGAATGCTTGGGAAATTCTTTCTTTGATCCTCAGGAGTTGTATCATCCCAATAGAGTTCAAACTTTGGTGGGATGAAGCAACTAATAATTGGTATTCCATCTTGGGAATCTTGCTCATATCGATTTCATACACAAGCTATGGCAACGACCTTTCCTCAGAGCCCCTCTAAAACTTCTCGCATTTTTGCTATAGTAGTGCCCCGACTTACTATATCTTCTGAAAGTATAATTTTTTTACCCCTGAGATCTATGGCGTGACGCTTCAAATCCATATTATTGTTATTGTTGTCAGTTTTCTCTGTATAGATTGATACTTGAATTCCTAGTTTTCTTGCCAGAGAGAGGGAGATTCTAACACTTCCCATTTGAGCTCAAACGACTACATCAGCCTCTATATTTCTTTTTTTTATTTGCGATGCTAGTTCCATGCAGGCTCTATCAACTACTGCGTAACTTCTCTCAATGGCTCATATATTTATATACGTATTTGAGAGTACCTTTGAAGTAAATCGTACGTATTTTCATCCTTCTGGCCTAAAATAGAATGCCCCAATATATGAAAGCACCTCTTTCCAGTCTCAAGTATAAAGCATTTTCTCGAAAGCATGAGAGTGGTCAGGTATATATTCTACATCTCTGGTTTCAGTAAAAAACCTCCCTATAGCTTTAGAAAAATTCTCTGATTCTAATATAGGTCGTCACATAACAATATTCGTAGCTCATTTTTTCACAGCCTCTCCCGGAGTCATGACTCTTTTCTGATCTGCGGTATCTCAGAGAGCAAAACGGACTCATGGAGTTATTATATCAAAATTTTTCCCAAATACCTCTCTGAGCGCTGATGCTTCATGTGAGGAACACACAATTCCTTCAATTCATGAATCAAGAGCCAATTTAGCTAGTTTTAACACTGAGTTTTTTGCTGTTTCATCATAAATATATGAAGTATCCTCGTCATCTAATGAGGTCATCGCTGTTATAGCTAACAACTTAATATGTGGAAAATATTGATTTTTTGCCTCTTGAGCACGTTTCAGCATATCACCTCATCCACTTGCATGAATAGTAATATATTCTACTTTAGCTGCGAGTCATGAAGCATCGAGCTGTGACATATAATTTTTGAGTGTATTTGGTATATCATGCCATTTTGGATCGAGCATGAGCTTACAATCAATATCTTTCAGAAGTTCTGCTGCGCCTTGAAATCATATAAGGGACAATATATCATGGACCTTAAAAATAATTCTCCCAGAATACTCAGTATTTTCTCAGAGTACTTTTTGTATAGTGGCTCTTATAGACTCTGGAGAGAGCTTATCAAGCGCTATAATGAGTTTATTCATAGGATAATTTTAAATTATTAAGCAAAAAATGGTATTACGATATCTTTTTTGTGTTTGGTAAAAAATTCATGATCTCGTATGGTTTCAATATCATCTAGATGGATCTTTCAAATATACAGATCAGCGAGACTTCCTCCATTATCAAGATATGCTTCTACAGATAAAAATCAGTTTACATATACCACATCCTTCATAAATACTCCTTCTTTACTTGGATCAACAAAACCTCTTTTCAGTCTCAGCATATAGGCAAACACTCTTTCATAATCATCATTGTAAAATTCTCAGAGATGCTTGATGAGGCGACGATATGAGTGTTTACGTGCATATCCAGTAAAATAGTATCTTTCATAAATAGAATAATATTTTTTATCTTGTGGTGTCACAAACCTATTCTGATTATAAATAGCAATTCATTCATCTGTCTCTATATACCCCGCACATCATCTCGACATTATAGAGAATGGGGTTTTTCTTCCATTAATTTTACGAAGATAATGTCACTCAACTTCATGTGCTATGATAGATCTCATTTCTCTCTTTCCAACCGTAGAATTACCACTAAACAAAAGTGTATCACCCTTCATGGTAAACCTTGCGGTCATATCTGCTTGCGCCATTTTCAGCTTAATACCGTAGATATGATTAAACTTTTTCATATAGTTCTTAATCTCATCATATTCCAAAACATCTTGTTCTGGCAGAATTTTATCTCTCCTAGATATAACTTCCTTCGCTATCTCAAGATTATGCTCATCGATTTTCCCAAATATTTTTTCACTATAAATTGTCATATCAGAAGTATTTTGATCACGAAATGCCTTAAAAAACATGAGTTTATTATATATCTCTTGCTTTTTCTTATCATACAAACTCGCGAGAGGAATATCAGGAATCTCAATAACTTTTAATTTACTTAAAAGCCCCCCTATATCAAACCCTATTTTTTTATACTCAAATTTAGGAATGTACTCACCTGCTTGTTCAATAAACTTCTGTCTTTCTTGTTCAATATTTGTGGGAGTAATATACTTGAGAATCAGGAGTTTATTTTCTATTTTCACAAGCGCTTGATCGAGAGCCAATAACTGAGATTCATGCGTCTTACTAATAGCAGTGTTTTTTCACTTAAGGTCATGTATATCAATAAATGTTGGATTCTCTCATTTTTTATATTTGAAAGGATCTATAAGAAATCCCTTCAGTGCATTTTTCCCTATTATAAGGTTTTCCTTGTACTCATCACTGATTTTAAAAGCGATTTTCTTTTTTATATCTAATACTTCACATTCAAGTTTGACTCTTGTTTTTGCTCCAATTTCTATTTTAAGAATATCTTCAACGAAACTTCGAGAAACAAAGCTCTCTACAAGAGAAATACGAATATCTGCAATATAATTCAGTGTTTTTTCATCATGAAATATCTTGAGGTACTCACGCGGACCTACTACTTTTTTTCCTGAAAGAGATTTAATTTTATCTTCTATATCTCATGAAAATAGATCTCTTCCAATGCGCACTCATTTTTCTACCGAGCTCACACTTACTCATTCGACTTTATCAAGCCGGGCTCTCAAAGGAGCGAGATTAACATTTTGTATCTCAAGCCCCGGTCTTACATTTATCTCTAATAAAAGTGGCCCGGCAACTTCATCAAGAACTATATCACAGCCAAGAAATTTTATCTCTGTGACAGCCTGCACTTTTACTGCGAGAGTCAGAACCTTATCCCAATCTGGGATAATGATTCCCCTCACATCTCAGATTCCTGGAATAGACTTTACCGTTTTTCATTTAGATGAAATATAGGTAAGACGTCCAGAACCAATATCTATTCCCGCAGCGCAGGCACCACCATGAATATTTGCCTTTCCACCTGACTCTGCCGTTGGAATACGAATCATAGCCATGACAGGAACCATATTATACACGACAATTCTAATATCTGGGAGTCCATATTTTCATAGAAGTTCTATCTCTTTTGTGAGAATAATTTTCTTTTCAATAATAATTTTATCTCTTCATCCAGAGAGAGAATAAAATCCGTCAAGTACATATATGAAGTGCTCCATAAGCTTTATTGGAGAATACACTTCTCCAGAATTTGTTACAAAGTTTCACTGAGCGTTCAGCAGGTCAACTATCAAAATTCATTTTCACCCGTATCCATTATTTGGTTTTACTACAAATGGAGGTTCAAAGAGTTTAATTTTTTCAATATCAATTTGCGAGTGTGCCGATATTATCTGTAGTGTTTCAGGGACGGTAACTTTATGATTTGCGAGATATTTTTTTGTTGTGAGTTTTGAGTCTGCTAATCTTTTTGCTAACTTAAAATTCCCTCATTTAATATATGTGAGGTTTCGAGCATTTTGCCCTAGGAGTCAATGAGATTTAAAGAACATATATTATTTATTTTTTAGATACCTACGCGAAGAGAGAAATCAACTTCCCGCTCCTACCACAAGAAACACAATAGCTTGCACTAAAAGTACGAGAGGAAGATTCCCCGTATAAACATCTGAAAATTCTGAGAGCTGAAATACATACTGTAGATTAGAAAGCAAGATGAGAAATAGACTACTTGAAATAATAAAACTTATCCCAACATACATCATCCCTTGCAATGAAAATGGCCCGTAAATAAACAATTTACTCCCTCCTACAAGCCGCGTTATATAAATCTCATCTTTATAATAATAAATAAAGTTTCAAATAATAGAATACACAATTATGGCAATAGATACTATGAAAGTAGCAATAATTATATAGAGTCCTATTTGTAATATATTAAGCACTGAGGTCACTTTCCCTATTCTCTCAAACTGCCGAGTATAGGTAGAAAAACTCTCCTGATTTCTCACACTTTCCTCATCAATATTTTCAGCAAGGACAAAGAGTTTTGCCTCTATAATACTATTAAGCTGCTCATAGGACTTAAGTGGGATATTTGAGATACTGATAGTCTCAGGGAGGGGATTCTGCCGCTCTAGAATATCTACGAGTTCTGGATCCGTTTTTCGTAAATCTTCAAGTACTTCCTCTTTTGACTTATATGTTATCCCTACTCACGGAATTGCTTTTTTGATATCATTTTGCAGGTCTATAATCTCTACAGAATTTTTATCATACTCATCCTCAAGATAGAGTGAGATAGTAAGTTTTTCATTGACTCCATCGATAATCCTCAGACTCACATCATGGAGCACTAAGAGGATATTTATAAAAAACATCAGGAGCGTCAAAATCAGTATAGAAGATGCTGAGAGAAAGGTATTTCTCATAATGTTTTTTGCTCCGTATTTAATGAGTCGTGATAGCAAAATTATTTTTTAGTAAATATAATATTTTCTATAAAGCGAGTTTTATTTTGGGCATCTTCGCTGTAGTCTATAATAATGAGAAAACTTCTTTCTTGAAATATTACAGAAAAAGTATTATTATCTGTGACTCTTCTTCACAATACCATTTCTCAAAATAATTTTGACTGGATTTTCATTAAGAGATCCTCTTTAAATTCTTTTGATGTTTTTCGATAGTTATCAAGTATTAAGTCCTCATTTTGGATTCATGTATCCATATATAAAGTAAAAAATACTGACCTATATGAATTAATAAAGCCATCTAATGATTCAGAAGCTACTCTTTGTATGATTATATTATACATATACTTCTTGTTTTTCGGAAATCTTACGAGCCCGTCTCAAATCTTCTAAAAGCTCTTGAGCATTTCGTTCTATACTCTCATCTAGCCTTTGGGACAATTCCTCCATAGTGTAATATGTCTTTCCCTTTTTTTGTATTGGCATAGTTTTTCGATTACAAAATACATAAAAATTATATAAGTTTTGTTTTTTTTTGCAAACAGAGAATAATACAATAAACCTGTTTAAAAATAGAAAAAAGTCAAGAGGGATATTTTGCTAAGTACTAGAAAAATATGGTAGAGTAATAAGGAATTTATTAAATAAATAGTTTATTATGGCTTGACACAACAATAATGTACCACGTCCAATGACGGCTGACGAAAAAACTCAAATAGAAGCTGCCGTTGAATGATGAATAACTCCAGAGGAAAAATTACACCTACAAACTCTACTGCGAGAGCTCGATCCTGAAGATTTAAATCAATTCAATAGTACCATTAGAGCAAGTCTTGACTGAATAATTAATGAATTAAATGAAATTCAAGAACCTCAACTAATTACAAGTGATGAATCTATTGAAGTTCAACCAGCTTGAAATTATTCTATGGAACATCTAAGAGAAAACTCTCATGGATTCCTTTCAAAACTCTTAGAAATCGAAATAGTTCCTGGTATAGATGCCATGAAAGCATTTATGCTTACTCAAGGCACAGAACATATAGGTTCGGAGCTTCTGAGTATTATGCCTGAAGCTGCCAGAACGAATCTTCAAATACTCACTTGGAATAAAATAGTAAATAGCCTCGGTGTATCATCTATATTTAAACATGGGAAAAGTTCATTTTTCTCTGGTTTTTCATGAATTCTAGGAGGGGAAGATACTTGAAATAGCGAAGATACAGAAACTGGATTATCAATTGACAGTTTTTCTGAAATAGCCGATAGTATACAGAACTTTAATAGTTGAAATACGGATCAAAATGGAACCCTGCAAATTCCTGAAGAGCTCGCAATACTCAATGGTGGAAGCACCGAGATTGCCGTTCCTAGTGGTATAGCTATGGGGTTTGACTATCTAGAAAGTCTTTCAATATGATATTTCACAAATATGAAAACATTGTTGGAATTAGCTCAAGAACAATGAGTTGAAACTTCTGAAAACTTTAAAAATCTCCTCGCTCATCCTCAAATCTTACAAACGATTCTAGAAACATGAGTATATTCTGAAAATGGGATGAATATCAACCTTGAAAATAAAAATCTCTTTCTAGGAAATGTCTCACAAGAAAGTATAGAAGCTGCAGGCCAACAAGTCATGCAAGAAATCATTTGAGATACAAATACACTCAGTGGAAAAATAGATGGTATTCTCGCTCAAACTGATAAATTTGTAGCCATATTCGAGAAACTATGAATTGACCCCACAGCTCTGAAAGAATCTCTCTTTAATCTAAAAGGAATAGGTTTTATATTTAAAATCCTCTTTGGAGATTTCTTAGATACTATTGAGTGAAGAATGTCTTCTCTCAATGAAGCACCTGAAGTAAAAAAAGCAATGGAGACTCTTGGGAAATACATTGAAGACCCTGATAATAAAGATAAGCTTCCATTTGAACTCAACGAAGAAAATCCTGGAGAAATTTCTGATGAAGAGACTGATATACTTAATTGATTTGTAAAAAAAATCAAGAATGCAGTTCCAGGTGAATGAGATGAAAAAGATACAAAAATAAAAGATATATTAGAAAACCCTAGACTTGCTAGGCAGCTATTCACATGAGAATGAATACTTGAAGGAGATGTATTTTTACAAAAAATTCATGATGGAGTCATTGCTCTATTCTGAGGTTCTGTTAAGCCTACTCAAGCAGAATTCTTTGAAAAGTTAAAATCTATAAATCTTACTGCTATCTTCAGTGAAGAAATAGTAGTTCCTGTTGAAGATGAGGTTCCTATTCCAGAAGAAGTGCCAGTTGATGAAACTCCAGCTACTAGTGAGGAAATAGTTCCTCCGGTTGAAAGTACAGTCCCAAATGAAGTTATTGAAACTGATAGAATCCCTTCTATCGAAACTCAGGTCCAAGGAATAACAGATTTTCCTAGCACAATAATATTAGAGGATGGTACAGAAGAATCTATTGATTACAATCCTTCTACTACATCGATAGAAATAGGTGAAAATTCTTATACTATCACAAGCATCAAAAAATATGGTCAAGAGTTATTATGAGTAGCCTTCAATTTAAACAGTCTACAGTTTCTTAATTGAGAATGAGAACTAAGATTAGACGCAACACAAGTATGAAAAGAGCTAATAGGTGTTACGAATCAACTCAAAGAACAAGGAGCTCCTGATATTGTATTAGAGGAATGAGATATTTTAAATGTTCCTCTAACTTCTACTGACATGCAAAAATTAATTTTAGACTTGATTCAAGATTGAAAACATCAAACACAACAAGAATGAATCGATATTATAGTGTCTTAAATAGTAAAAAACACAACTCAAGAAAAAGTCCAGCCCAACATTTTGTCGCTGGATTTTTTATATGATAAAATAAAAGAGTACATATATTTTAAAACACAAATTATGCAAACTCGAAACCTTGATGCATACAGAACTCACGCTGATCTTACCTCAGCATTAACACTCTCTCTCCCACCAGCACTTTCAAGTGCCCCTAGGGAAGAAACTGTAAAAGCTATGAACAGACTCAGACTTACTATGTATATAAATCACGTAGATGCATCGAAACCTACTCTGGATATTGTAGATGATGCTAACACTATCAAAGCTTGGATTGAAACTCATACTATAGAAACCCAAGTATTTTTAAATGCTTTGTGAGCATGAATTACAGAAGACGGAGTGAGATGAGATCAAACTGTTGATTGTATTAAAAAACTACTCGGTATTACAACTGTAAGTGTACTCCTAACTCCTCCTACACCACCAATTACTGGCGCTGTTATACCACCAGTAATTACAACTTCACTTCCAGGAGTTGATAGTGAAACTCCTGAGGATGAAGAAGTAAATGGAAATGACGCATTTACACCTGAACAAATGGTGAATATGAGAAGAACTATTCTCTCTGATCCTCATCTAAAAGGGGAGTTAGAAAAAATTGGGGTTCGATTTGTGAGAAATGAAGACACAGGAAATCTAGACATGATACTTCCTGACGCTTTTGAAAGTACTCCAGAATACAGACAACTTCAAACTTATATCAGAGCGCTTCATATGACGACTGATCCTGAATATACAAATCCATTAACGCTCACTGACGAAATGAGAAGAGAAAAAATGGAAATGTTCTTTGAAATAATTAGATGAAGTGGTGATCATATTAGGGGAAGAGAATTCCTTGCATATAAGCTTATAAACTCTATCAACGAAGATTTGAAACGAGACCCAAGAGGTCCATATATAATGACTCGAAGTGGGGAGCAATGAGAGTATGGTATATTTGAATTTCCTATAACACGTAATGCTAGTGATTATACTATTTCTAGCAGTCTAGCACCAGCAACTCTTCCATACCATGATTTACTTAAGGCTGGAAATATATCAGATGACTATATAAGCTTTGCAACTACTTATGCGCTTATAGAATCCAATCATGTTGCATTTCAATGAAGAGAATTCCTTGGTCAAGCAACACTTGTAAATAGAATTTTATCAAATCATGGTATTAATGGAGTCTCAGAAGAGGACGTACAAGATGGAAATCTACTTATTGCCGACTGGGACATTGTTGTCGACCAGATTGATGAAAAAATTGCTGCTCTGAGTACTGGAAGTGCTCAAAATGTAGATGCATATCAAGAACTTATGTACGTAAAAGACCTTATTGAAGGAAAAGAGTGGATGGCAGAGTGACGAACAACAGATATGTTTCGAGAGATTAATACTTTCGGTAGACTCTTTCTTGAAGAAAAATCCCTTATTGATGATACTATTGCAAGACTTAATGGAAGTGGGACTGATGAAACTACTGGTGAAATGATTCGAAACATTGCAGCCGAAAATCTCTTTGGTCTTCCGGGTCTTATAGCTCTCTTTATTGCTATTTTCAATATTGGATGACTTTGAAAAACTGCAGGTTATTGACTTTTAGGAGCAGCAGGTGCTATGGCTGCTTGATCTATATATGATTCAGTCACTGATAGAACCTGAGATCCTCTCTCAGGAGCAAATGGATGAGAAAATCTAGAACTTGTACGAATTAGGCAATTACAATACGGAATCAAAGGTGGTGATGCAGTAAATGCAACACTCGCTAAAATGTATACGGAAAATGATAGAAGGCTCGAGAGTAGTACAACCACTGCAACTAAACTTGAATTTGCACAAGAGCCTCTTGTACTTGGTAAAATACTCTTTGAGGTATCAGAAAGTAATGAGCTTTCAACTCTTGATTTAGCAGATAATACCCTTGCAACTCAAATTTTTGACCAAATGAAGGCTGACGATACTCTTGCAGTAGATGGAACAGAATTTACCAGTAATATATCGAGAAACCCTACGGTAACTCAAGAAGATGTTAATGCTTTTGTTGAAATACTGAGAACTCAAACTGATACAGGATTAGATACCACTCTTGGGGATATACTAGTAGCTTGAGATATCGATAAACTCAATCATAACTATGATTCATCATGGTATACATTTACTGAAAATTCAGATATAGACAACGAGCTTCACCAAGAATTTATAAAGTTATGGGGAACAAATAATACTCCAGGAGCAAGAGATAAAAGAGAAGATATACAGGAGGTTCTCGAAAAATTCGATGAGTTGCTCTTCTCATGAGCATGAGATGCTGCAAGTACAGCCTGAGCAAATGCCGGCTCAATAACTGCAGGGGTAACAGGTGCTGTTTCAGCAGCTACATGAGTTTCAGTTAATGATAGAGAGTTAAAAATAATCGAATTAGAAGCATATATAAACTCTAATACGACTCTAGCAGCCTCTCCCATAATAAGACAAAAACTACTAGACACGCTTGATAACTATAAAGTCCTATTGAAAAAACAAGTTGCGTTCGCTGCACTCAAAGACTCTTGGTATGAGGGTCCTGTTGGAGCAAGAATACAATTACAAGATCTCACTAAATGGTTAAGAGGGCAAAACGAAAACGAAGCAAACTTAGCGGCTCTCAGAAGAGATATTAGCACGAATACTACTGCTCTTACAGCGCTTATGACAGGTCTTCCTACTAGTACATTATTTGATGCACTTAAAGCTGAAATTCAAGCTGAGCTAACATATTTAGAGGATATGGATAAGAGGGCTATGCTTAAAATTGTTGCTCTCGCTGACTTTGCAGCTGTATCATCTGGAACTTGACTTGATATATCTCAAGATGTAAATCTTGCAAAAGTAACTGCAGTGGCGCAGGGAAAACAAGACCAACTTCGAGATTCAATAAAAACTTGAGCTACCGATTACTTTGGGGCACTTAATGCTAACATCAGACAAACAATAGAAATCGCATATCGTGATGCAGCAAATACAACAAGACAAGGATGAGATATATCTATGCAAACAGGTATTAATCTATGGAATAGTATTCACGAATGAATAGCTTGATCTTTATGAAGCATCCCAAGGTTTGGACCTGCGATTAAATTAGCTGTTACTTCTCAATTACCTAGTCCTATTGATCCTACTACGAGTCTTCCAAGAGTTCTTGATACTCGGACGGTAGATGATATTGAAGCTCAAGTAAAACTTGGACTTATCAAAGCATATATTACAGAAACTCAAGGGACCATTCATAATTATGAAGCTCTTGAAAGCATGTATGTAAGTAAACTTCCTACTGCTACACCTGTATGATCAACGGATACACCAGAACAAGCTAAATTAAGAGATATACTTACGACTCAACATGATGCTAGTATTACAGCTATTAGGGCAGAAATAACAAGGTTTGCTTCAAGCTATACATGAGTTGCTCAGCAAACTGCTATTACTAGATTAACAACTTCAACGTTAAATAACGCTGAACTACTCAAGTATGAATCTATTAATGATTTTGTATTAAATTCAACAAATCTTGATAAACAAATTTGAGATATAAAAACACTCGTTACTGCTACGTTTGTCGACAACCCTAATTTCCTTGATACTATCCTGATTTCTGTCGCACAAATAGAAACAGATTTAAATACCAAAGAAGGCCTTTTAAGAACATATGTTGAAGGAACCCCTAGCCCATTAGATGTTGTTGCAGGAGACAATATAGCACAAATAAATGAGAAAATAGATTTCGCAAATAGATTGAAAGTTATTCTATGAGCTCCAACAACCGTGCTTGATGCTAAAATCACAGCATTAGAGGCTGAAAAGATACGTATCGCAACTCTTGCTGAAGTTCCTGGTCTTTTGCAGGCAATTAAGGATGATTTAAAACTTCTTACTTGAAGTGAAGATGGAATCCCAACTACAACTACCTATCCGTTTGGACAAGCTGGAAGTATTATATGAGATTTAGAAACATGAACTCCACCTGCAACATACTCTGGGTCACCAGCTCTAGCAAGTACTCCTGAGTATGCTGTTGCACTAGAATTAAGAAAACTCATGATGGGAGCAGATTCTCGAGCATATGGAACTTTTAAATCAAGTATCAAAACGGATGATGCTCGATATAGAGATGCATCTTGAACAGTGAGAACTCAAGATATCTGGACTATGATATCATGATCTGGACTTGCTTGAAACACGCTCAATATCATAAATACAATAAACTCAAACTAATAAAAAATAAAACCATATTATGGCATCAGAAACACACGAAAATATACCTGAAAAATTTGAAACTGATTTACTCTCACCAGTACTTACTAAAATATGAGAAACTGAGGATTATGGAGTTTGAGAAGTGTTAAATTTTTTGAATAATGAAAATTTAGACTTAGAGCTCTCCCAATCATCTCACGATATGGTTTTAAGTATCATCAGTAGATTACGACAGATTAATAGTGATACAACCTCATCTCAAAATGAATTAACTGATGTTTTTAATCAAATAATTAACGATATTGCAGATATTAAAACTGAGATTCGTTCTAAGATATATAGAGGAATAATAGATTCTCCAATTAGAACTTTTTCTTCTCCTGTTAGACAAGAAACAGTACCCATAATACCTACGTCTATATCTCCTGCTGATGAAATTAGTTCTGAATCTGGTAGTATTTTTGATACTCCTTTAGTACCATGGGGGGATGAAGTATCTGAATGAGCTATAACACCTCAAGTTCAAAGGCCAATAACAGTCGTAGAAACTGTATCTCATATAACTGAAAGTGATATAGATACTGTTTTAGAGATGTGAACAAAGCTTTCAACTCTCTCAGAGTATATAAATTCTCAATATCCTTGAAATACTTATTATGGAATTATTGCATCTCATACACAGGGTCTTGCCACGGAACTTACAGTAGATAACCCTGAATTAAAACTCAGTATTCCTACGTATTACAATAGAATTTCTTCAGAAATCATAATCTTACAGGGAATACTGTCTCAGCTCAACACTAATACAGACATAGCTGAATTATCATTAGAGAATGCTCAAGATGGAGAAGGCTTAAATGCTTATTTAAGAAGATTACAATCTGAGAGGGCCAGTATAATAACATCTACAACTCAAATTTTAGCAGATGCTAGAACAAATATTCATACAGTTTTCCCAAGACTACTGCAATGAATGAATCCTTGAGATGTAAGTTCATTTGATAGTTATATTTGAGATGCCTTGGAAAATATAGATACGGTAGGAGGAGTAACTAATAATGATGCTATAGTAAGTTTGTGAAGGTGAATAAGTTTAGAAAATTCTGTAGATTGGGATCTATCTACTCTCCTTATATGATCTGAGCATTTTTTACAATTTGAAAATTTCACCTTAACAGATGAAGATTTTTCTGATATTATCATGAAGATGCTTAAAGATCAAGAATGATTCAGGGAATCGATGATTGCAAAATATTGAGCTGGGTTTTCAGATGAATGAATTGTAAATTTACTATTACAAGATTTAGCGTTAACTTCACCTCGAATAGACCGCGAAACCTGAGAAGAAATATTTACAAGTATCAATGAAACATTAAGAGCTAATTTTAGTGAATTACAGCAACAACTCTGAAACTGATTAAGTACATTTTATATAAATGGAACTTTAGTATGACCTATAGTTGATGAAAGTGACGCAAACGCGAGAGATAAACATATAGTTCAAATGCTATATTTTTATGAATGATTATTACAAGATCCAAATGGTGCCGAATCTATATTATGACCAATATGAACTACGGTTTCTATAATTAATAGATTTAGATTATTAGGAATACCGTTAGCAATAGACCAAGTAGAAACAGATCCTTGGGATGAAGTAGCTTGACTTGCAGTAACTGCAATAACACTCACTGCAATGGTTATTTGAGCAAGACATAAAAGAATGGCTATACCTTTTACAAGTATAGATATACCTAGACGATATCTATTACTATCTATACCTAGATTAAGATGAAAGTGAAGAGCTGAGTACCTCAGGTCACCAGGAGGATTTTCCGCAAGATATAGAGAACTTATGAGAAAAGAACGAAACTCTGATGGAACTGTAAAAGAAGAAGTTCAAACTAGGCTTACTGCTTTAGAGGAAGAGTTTAGAAAATTTAGCACTTCCCTTACTTTAGAGGATTTAGTAAAAAGAGAAGACTTAATAAAAAATCTGATCGAGTATCACAAAAGTATTAATCAAGGAGAAATTGCTGATAAGATAAAAAAAATAAGTGACGAAATTAAATTTTATAGCAATAGAAATGTTTTTTACTCAACTCTATTTACAGAGTATAAAAATATTAATTGAGACAGAGGTTTCATCAATAAAGGGTTCCGAACTGCCTGAGGTATCTTATTGACTTGACCACTTGCAACAATTGAGGCTAGAACAGGATCTCAACAGCTAAATTTATTTGGTATTCGTTCAGCTATACAATGAGATGGATATGTTTGAAATTTTGAGGCATACTTTGATAATCTTACAGCTACTTCTTATCTTAACACTATTAGGGGAAGCTCCGTGATTGAAGAATCCTCAAAGAATAATGTTGAAGCTGCTGATACAATAGAAAGAGCAAAAGATACATGATGAATGAGTAATGAAAATATCGCTAGAGCATTTGAACCTATAAATGATGCTATAAAAACTATTCAAAACAAAGTTAACGCAACGAGTTGACCTATACAAGCAATATATTGAGATAACTTTAAAACTGAACTCCAATCTTTATTAGACCTAAATATATGAAATGAGGGGGCAGTTAAAGGTCTTGTCCCGGGAAATCTAGTTACATTAAAGGACGGAGTAGAAGAGCTAGTTAGTGAAATTCCATTAATAGAACGTATTCATGCATGAATAAATACAACTGAACATCAGTACTTGCGTGATGCTATCGAACCCAAGGTAAAAGAATTCATCTGAGAGCAATGAGATAATAAGATTGAGAAATATGCTGATCTCATTAAAACAGTTGACTGAGTTGATGGTATTATCTTAAAACTTCACTGAGAAATACAATGATCTCCACATGAAAATGTATTTAAAACATCACTTACTCAAATACTTACAAGCTGAGAAGCTATGGAATCAAAATGTAAATTCTTAAAAAATTCCATTCCTAGCCTGCGATCAATCTACACAAGTATGAGAAATATTCCATGAATAGTAGACGAAACTCTCGTTGATTTATACTCTTTCTTAAAAAATGAAAACCGATCGACTACTGATATAGAAAAAATACGTAAATTATTTAATGATCCTTATGGTGGAGAGTTTAAAAATAATATAATATATTCAGATACAAATAGATTAAATACTGATTTTATTACTAATTTTATAAATCATAGGAACGATGTTGATGCAGTCACTTGAAAAAAACCAGAAGATATAACGAGAGAAAGAAAAAGATTAGTTGATGAGTTCCTAGCGCGGGATCATACTGCTATAGATCCAAATCCTCCAGTATGACCTATTAATCCAGTTGATCCAATTTGACCTCTAAGGCCTGATGCTGAAGATGAAATCATACGTAAAACCTGAGTTGAATTGTTAAGTTCAGACAATCACTACATTATAATGAATGACATAATGAGAGATCGATTCTGAGTTGATCTCAATGAATATCTCAAAGATGTTTTAACTGCTGAATATGATGATTTTGATTCAGCTTACCAAGCTGCAACTAACGAATTAGAAAGAGGTTGATATCTAATAGATGATTGATCTGATAGTTATAAATGGGCTGAGCCCGGTGATATAAACACTGACGACACAAAAATAGATGTAGATGATACTGACGTTACTGATGTAGACGATTGAACTGAAAGGACTCCAACACCGTTTGAAAGACGAATAATTTCTGAGCATATTGGAGATCTAAATAATCCTAGAAATGATTTTGCTCGATCGTATAGAGCTCTATTATGGGAACTAGAAATGCATCCTAGATGAATAGAACAATGAACTATAAATAAAATTAGGTCAGAGGTATTTGATAATAACTACAGAACTCCTTGAGAGGCATCAGGAGCTATAAATTCTATCCTTGATACTGATTATCCAGGCATGTCTATGAGAGCTGGAATTCCTACTAGTTCTTATGAAATAGCTGAACTCAGATTTACTCTAAATGTTCTAGATAGAGCAATTTTACTTTGTGAGTTAGAATGAAAGAGATTAAAAAGAGATGTTGCATCAGAAATACGAAGAAATATTATTGAATGAAACTTATGAGGTAATGATATAAAAAATACACTTATTGATATATTGAAAAATTCACTATGAATTGATATTACAGAAATTCCAACTACTAATAGTCTTATTTCTAGGCATTTTGATAGTAGAATCACTTGAACACCTTTGACCGATGATATTAGAGCTGAAATTGAGAGATCATATATGGATTGAGTAAGAGAATGACCTAGTAGTAGGTTATCAATTTGAGAATTAATAAGAAATGCAGTTGGAAGATAGCCTTAAAAAATAAACTATGTGACATCATACTGAAGACATACATGAAGTATTTATCCCCACTGAAGAAACTCCTGAAATAATTCAGGAGTTTCTTAGGGAAGACCAATCTAGGGCTCTTATTATATGAAATATTGAAGATTTTTATTTCACTCATATTAACCCAAATGCTAGCAGTATTAATGTATGACCATATGTAGATGAATTATTTCGTATTGAAATGCTTCCTATGATAAATGAAATTACAGGTTTAGATTCTATCACTGCTATTGAAAAATCTTGAAAATATACATTTATAACTTATAGAGATCCATCTTGAGAAGAGAGAAATATATCAATTAATATAATATCAGCTCTATTATGAGAAGATAATTATATATGAGAGCTAGATCAAGAAACAGCAGAAAGAGAAAACTTTCTAGAAATTGAACAATACTTACATAATGTAGAATTAATAAATCAATGATTTGAAACAATAGATAGAATACTTGAAAGAAATTTATCAGAATTATGGGAGGAAATTGATGAAAATGATATAGCAAGAGAGTGACCATTTGCATGAAAAAATGTAATGGAAATATTTTGAGATATATCACAAGTCTTTTCAGATACAAGAGTTTTACGTTCAAGTGTATTTACTGTAGATGAAGTCTTATGAGAAATTCATGATGATTTTCAAAGTCTTCAAGAAAAGTATGTAGAATACCTACTCGGTTTATGAGAAAATAATGAAGAATTAACATCCGTTATTCCTAAAACTCAAGAAGAAGTAGATATATTACTCGAGAGTATTGTAAATAGCAAAACTCCTAGAGAACTTATAGATTATATGAAAAATATCCATTCTAGGATTAATGATAATAACTGGCAAGATGGTACTGTTGAAAAAAACTATGCTTATTTTACAGATATGATGAATGAGCTTATATTTACAAAGCTCAAAGCTGAAGTTCTTAACAATCCTAATTCTTCTGTATATTTAGATGTAAGTTTATTATTAGATTTCGCTTCTCTTACATCTTGAAGAACAAATGGCTTTGAATCAAATCTATCATCATCAGATATGGATAGTCGGCTTTGGAGGCCTGATATGGCAAGGAGAATATTAATTGAAGCGATAGAAGTATCTTGATGAGTTTTAGATCAAGTATCTGATAATATTGATATGCAAGATGAGGTCTTATGGGGTAGATCTCCATGAGCTATAGTACTTGAAACTATAACTGAAATTGAGGAGCATGTCACTTCAACCGATGAGAACTGACAAACCATTACACTGAATGGTAGAGATGTACTCATATCTCTTTGATTTCAAAGTGCCATTGAAAATGCTGAATGTAGTGCAAACTATAATGCTCTTAGTTTTGATGATATGATTGCTATTTCTAGCTTAGCAAGAGTCATAGAAGCCTTGAAACCTGAAGATGAATATACCACAGTAGAATGAATTCATGATGATCGTGGTGATAAAAGAGTTGAGAGATGGATAATGTGAGAAAACTCCCATATGTACATGCAGAGAGATAACGAATATGATTATGAACACGCATCTTCTTTATGAATACAATGACAAACTGTATATAGAGAAAGAAATAAAGAAAAAAGTCTCAATTTTGACCAGTTGAAAGAGATAGTTATGTGAACTACAAAGGATTCAATTGAACATGTATGATCAGAGTTAAACAGAAATTTTGATGATACAAGAGGAGAAAAAGCATTATCGCTTATTGGGTGAGTTACTAGTGAAAACTCTAGAATTACACGAGCATGACTTACACCATGAACCATTGAAGCTAATATTTTTAGCTTATATAATGACATTGAATGAAATGGTTGATTATTTGAAGTATCCGATTGAACTCGTGATAATCTTAAGACTGCAGGATATTTGATTGCAAACGTAGCTTGAGCTATGATAGTTTGATGAATACTTATTGCTACTCTACCAGTTTCATGAGCGGTTCTAGGATGATTATGATGAGCTATGATATGAACTGCTGCAGCGCAAAACTTATTAGTACAGTGAACGATTTATTGATTATCAGCAAGCGCTGTTGGATACTCATTAGATGCAGCCGTTGGTGATGCACGATGATTTTGAACAAGACAAGAAGCTCTAGTATGACTTACTTCAGATTTTGTACTATGAGGCTTAACAGGTTTCTGATGATGACTTTTAGCTGCACGCTATGGAGCTAAAAGTACGTGATTTCTTTCATGATGAGATATCACAAATAAATCAATATTTGCTTGAGACTTATTATTTTTATGAATTTGACCAGAAATTTTAAGAATAAAGCACGTTCAAGAGATGTACCACTCTAGTGGGATATTTTCCGAACAAGAGCCTGAATAACAATATTTCTATATTTTACATAGAAATATTTTTATGTTATAATATAAAAGACTTTTTTTACAACAACACTTCTCTCGCATAAGCGATGAGATCAACCGAAAGGAATGACGTTATGAACAAGTCGTATAAAAAAGCTGGAATCTGGACAAATATTCTTTTGACAGTGTGGATTTTCCATACTCTCTTGGGAGTAGGTGTTCTGAAAGAGGCCTACCACGCAATCGGAATTGATCAAGGCATGATATGGGTAGCAACAAATATTGTCCTACTTATATTTCTTACCTATCAATTTCTCTGGGCTGCCTCTGCGTTGGCTTCTGAAAAAACTTTTGACACTGCGGTGTCAATAGTACCAGGAGCGGCAATTCTTATTTCAGTTTTTGCCGTTATGTCACCATATTTTGAGATCACAAATCAGGTCTTTTGGTGGGGGCATCTAGCGGTATTCTGTTTTGCATTTGGTATCGATTTGATTGTTGGCAACGGCACAGGTAATACCATTTTGACTCTTAAGTCAGTAGAACAACGTACTAACGAATAACGAGTGACAAGAAAAGTCAACGTAATGCATGTCCCACTGGATCGTGCTATGCAACTATTTTCCCCCGCGCTTGCCGCGGGGGAATCTTTTTTTAATAAAACTATTCAGGCATAAAAAAAACCTAATATATAATATTAGGCCTTTGAAAAATATTTTCCTATGCAACTGCTCTTGCAGGTTCTGCATTATTATTTGCTGCAACAGGACTATAATCTGTGTTTTCAAATAGATTAGGTTCCCAATAGTTCACTCAATCAAGTCTTTGGTTTTTAGCCCATCACTCAGTAGTAGAAATCAAGGGACGAATAGCAACATTATTAACTTTTTTAATTGTCCATTCTGGAATAAATACTGATAATTTTGCTGCAGACCCCACAAGATCTCAAGCACCACCAACGAGATGTCACATACCTCTCATGAACCCATTTGCTTGTCATCCATTATGAAACCAGTTTCTTGCAGCGTCTGTTGTAATACCTTTCCCAGTAGATACTAATCTCTCAACATTATTTGCTACTCAATGAGTTAAAGCTCATTCAAGTGTTCTAAATGGAAGACTCATAGTTTTTGCAGTTAAATCAGCTGCCGCTGCTGGAAATGTCTTGAAAAACTTACCCCAAGAACTTCAAGTAGTCAGTGTTTTCCATGGATTTCTTGTAAGTTTTGATGTATTTTGTGCTATATTTGCAAGGCTTGGAGTAAATACATTTCATACTGCTCATGCTGATTTTGACACTAAACTTCATACATCTTTTCATAAACCTCAAATGAGGCCATTATTTGAATCATTAACATCTCCTATTTTTAAATCAAGATTAACCATAGATAAATACTTAAAAAATAATTTGTACAATATAATATTACACTAAATTTTATATATGTCAAATAAATAATACAATTTGTCAAACATTGATAGTATGAATATAAAAAAATATATGCTACAATTGTAGTATATATTTTTATACTTTTCTTATGTCATTTGAAACTCCCATCCAAGTAGATCTCTCTCAGGATAACTCTTGGGATCAAATAGATGATTCTCGTCTCACTCCAGAGGATAAAGCTCTCTTAAAAGAGCAATTCAATGAAGATACTGAAGGGATTATCTACCTCACGCAACAAGAGTTATGAGAATTAAAAGCTACTCTGGATGCTACTCTAGATCCTCGAGGAGAAATGTGAGGACAACAAGTATTATGAGAGTCTTTTCATGAATTCATACAACAACAGCAAGAAGAGTCATATACTCTCTGAGAAATCATATCGGGTATGGAGTGAATTCCTGAGTGAGCTGACCGACTTGGAAATCTCATTACAGAAATAACCCAGAGAGAACTTTTCTGATCAGAGGGACTCATGCAAGCTGTTGATGTATCTCCTGTTGCACAAGAAAATATTTCGGCAGCTCTCAGTGTAAGTATATTACAAACCATTTGAGAACAGGAAGATTTTTCAGCCACAAATTTAGAAACTATTGCAACTGAATATATAGAAAAATTAGGAAGTATAGGTAATGTTTTTTCTCAAACAGCATGACCCGATGATGGATTACGAAACAACACACTCAGCGTAGCTCAAGGTGGGGAACATAATAGTATTTTTATGAATATTCAAGAAGGAGTAGGTTTTTTTCAGGGAATAACATTAGGAGAAATCACGCAAGAATCTATGAGAGAGTACATTGAGGAAAGAAATACTCAACCCTGAGATGAGCGGCTTGAAAATAATCTAGGAGAAATTCAGAGTATGTCCCAAGAGTCTTTAGAGAGAGTGCTAGCATTAATAGAATCATGAGATACTCAAACGTGAGAGGAAGATGAAAATCCAGATATAGATGATCTTCCAACTGACCCAGAAGAAAGACAAAGCCTCATAGAAAGGTGGAAGGAAAGTGATAATTTCATACTCCAAATACTTGCCGCACTACTTGAGTTTGGTCCAGCTATAGGTATAGATACAGAGTGAAATCCAGATGATAATGAAGATCAGCCAGAACCAGAAGAAATAGCAGCACAGAGGATTCAGCAAGCAAGAGAGTTTTTTCTTGAACACACAGGAGAAGGTATTTTTGTTTGAATAACACAGGAAAGAATAGAAGGGCTATTCCCAAGTTCATGAGACCTTCCTCTAGTTGCACAGAGTCTTATTGCATCATTAGAGAGAATTCCTGGAGAGTGAGATATAAGTGAACCGTTACAACATCTATTTCAAGATACTCTTCCTAGTAGAACGGATCCTACTCAACAAGTACCAAGAATACAACGATTTCTCAGTGATATGAGTTTATTTACAGATAGTAGTATTTCTCTCAATAGTCCTGAAAACCTATTTGCTGGGATAGATGTATATGCTACATATAGAATTCGTAATCAAGAATGGAAAGAAATTCCAGAAAATGCTACTCTTGAAAGAGATATGACCTTTGAAGAGTATTTTAAGGAAAACCCACAGGATTAAGTTTTCTTTACTTCAGAGAATTTTCACTACAATAGCTAGAAATTATTTCTAGCTATTTTTTATGAAACTTACTGACTTCGATTATCGCCTCCCTGAAAATCTCATAGCGCAAACACCCGCAGAGCCAAGAGACTCAGCTCGGCTCCTTCATTTCAATAGAAAAAATGAAACCCTAGACGATAAAGTATTCTCAAATATAGTAGATATGCTCTGAGAAAATGATGTCCTCGTAGTAAATGAAACGCGCGTTATCAAGGCTCGCTTAAAGGGACTAATTACATGAACTGAAAAGGGCTGCGAGATATTTCTCCATACTCAAATTTCTGAAAATACCTGGGATTGTCTCGTATATCCAGGAAAGAAACTCAAGCCTTGAGCCCAGGTGCGATTTATGAGTCCGGACTCTAAGGAGTCCGGACTCGAGGCTACTATCATCTCACCCTCACCAAAATGAAGAATAGTACAATTCAATCTCTCAGGAAAAGAATTTTTAGACACTATTGATATCATTGGTGAAACTCCGCTTCCACCATATATCAAAAATAGTGAGAGTGAAAGTGAAAGATATCAGACGGTATATAATGATAGTGAAAAATCATGAAGTGTAGCAGCACCAACTGCGGGGCTTCACTTCACTCCTGAGCTCATGAAAAAATTAGAAAATAATGGAGTGATAATAGAAAAGGTTTGTCTGCATGTCGGTCTTGGTACATTTTTAAATGTAGAGGTAGAAAACATAGAGGACCATGATATGCACTCTGAGAAAATATATATTTCTTCACAGGTGTCTGAGCGACTTAATGACTATAAATCTAAGTGAAAGAGAATAATTGCTGTTGGAACTACTTCAGTGCGAACGCTTGAGAGTTTTACAAACATGGAGTGAATTTTAGAATATGGGACTAGAGATACGAGTATTTTTATCTATCCTGGATATGACTGGAGATTTGTTGAGAGTCTTATCACGAACTTCCACCTTCCTAAATCTACACTCCTCATGTTAGTATCAAGTTTCATCTGAGATGAAAATAGAAAAAGAGTCTACCGGCACGCAGTAGACTCTCACTATAGATTTTTTAGTTTTTGAGATGCTATGTTTTTAGAATAACTCTCTCTTGAATTCTCTCCCTTAAAAAGGGAAAGAAGCTGCAATATTAACTCAATAATTTTTATTAAAATGTAGCCCCTTGCTCTTACTAAGACAAGTGAAGAAAGGAGTACTTGTACGACTATTCTAAACTTGAAGCGAAGCAGTAAGGATTCAGGTAAGAGTTATATATGAACTACACTTCTATATCAATTCCTTCTTTTCACATAATTCTCGCTCGTTCCTCAGTTTGCATACTTTCGACCTGTCATAGTTTTTCCATTTTTTGTTCTGTTGATCCTCATCCATAGAGTGAATCTCTATATCTATCAACCAGATTATTGATATAACGTGAGCTCTTCATCGGGTGAGGTGAAAAGGTCATATCGAAACTAGGAGATGATCATGATGTCATTATTTTCAGAGTTCCAAAATCAAAGAGATTCGCGAGGAGTCATTTTGTCTCTATGGACACTTCTTGGACTTTATCAAGCGTGGTCTCTCACACTGCCCTATTAAGAAAGGTCTTTTGCTCTACGCAAACGATTCTGTTGTTTGTAAGTATAAATACATCCAATTCATAGTTAATCCAATTCACATAGAGGAACAGTAAGTAATACATCCAAAAAATAGAGAGTATCAGGACGCAGCTTGCAACAAGTCAAAGGGTTCCTATCAAAATAAACGTGAGTATCACCCCTCATAAAGCATATATTCCTAAAAATACGAATGCAATCCAGTGTCTACGCAAGACAATATCTACTTTTTCACCTGTTCTCAGGTTTTCTAGTTGTACTGACATTGTGGTTTTGTTAACTAATATTTGGTTTTTTTATGTAGAGCGGTGCTATTCTCGTAGTATCTTGCAGCGCTATAGTTTTTAACAGTGTTTCATAATCTATATCATGAGAGATATGTATTTCTTTCTCAAATCTACCGATATCTGT
>JAWUVV010000007.1:0-11210 GCA_034112165.1 Candidatus Altimarinota bacterium | reverse complement strand
ACTCGCATCGGTAGAGTGATGTCTTTTGGTAGTTGATGCATCTCAAGGAATCGAAGCGCAAACACTCTCAAATGTATATCTCGCAATTGAGAATGATTTAGAAATAATTCCAGTTCTCAATAAAATCGATCTCCCAGCTGCAGATCCTGAGAGAGTTTCAGAAGAAATTATGAACCTGCTTGGCTGTGATAAAGCAGACATCATTCCTGTATCCGCAAAAACTGGTGAAAACGTTGAAGCTATTCTCGACGCTGTAATGGAGAGAATTCCTCAACCTGTTGTGTATAAAGGAGAGCTTGACGTAGAAAAACAAGAGCTTAAAGCGCTCGTATTTGACAGTCAGTATGATAGTTATAGAGGTGTTGTATCGTACGTAAAAGTATTTTCAGGGCAGATTAAAAAATGAGATACACTCCACTTTCTCAATACAGGAAAAAAGATTGAAGCGCTCGATGTTGGATATTTTGCTCCAAGTTATACAAGTAGTGAAGTGATAGATAATGGCTCTGTTTGATACGTGGTTACGTGACTCAAGTCTATCCGTGACGCAAAGGTCTGAGATACTCTTTGGAAGGCTGAGAATGTATCAGGACCAAAGGATAAACCAGAGGATGCAAGCGCGATTGAGTGATTTAAACCAGTGACTCCATTTATCTATGCGTGAGTTTTCCCAATGGCAACGGATGAATACCCTGGACTTGCTGACGCAATGGAGAAACTCGTTCTCAATGATTCAGCGCTCCAAACAGAAGCGGAGTCTTCAACCGCTCTTGGTCAGTGATTTAGATGCGGGTTTTTATGACTGCTCCATCTTGATATTGTAAAAGAGAGACTTTTCAGAGAGTTTAATATGGATGTTATTATGACCTCTCCTCAGGTAACCTACCATGTTCGAATGTACGGAGATAAAATGTCAGAATATTCTCGACTCTTGCCAGAACTTATAGAGCACGAAGGAAAAACAAAAACGCTTATCAAAGTATCAAATCCAGAAGATCTTCCACCACGAGAGACCCGTGAATCTATTGCTGAGCCAATAGCAAAAATTGAAATCATCACTCCAAAGGATTATGTAGGAGCTTTAATGACACTCTGTCAGGAACGAAGAGGTATCTTTAAAAATCAGCAGTTTATCGACGTGACTCGAACGATGCTCACCTATGAGCTTCCTATGTCAGAGCTTATCGGGGACTTTTATGACGAGATGAAATCACTCTCTAGTGGATACGGTTCTCTCAACTATGAATTCGTAAAATACACAGAGGATGACCTCGTGAAACTCGATATACTCATAGCAGGGGAGCGAGTCGCTGCACTCTCTCTTATGTGTCACCGAGATCAAGCGAGATATATCGGAGGGAAAATAGTTAAAAATCTCAAGGATGTTGTCCCAAGAGCCCAGTTCGCAATACCTATTCAGGCATCTATCTGAGCATCAGTCGTTGCCCGAGAAACTCTCTCAGCATACCGTAAGGATGTAACAGCAGGACTCTATGGGTGAGATGTGTCACGAAAGAATAAACTCCTTGATAAACAAAAGAAAGGGAAAAAGAAAATGAAACAATTCGGGAAAGTATCACTCCCAAGTGAAGCGTTTGTTAATTTATTGAAGAAATAGTCTATGAAAAAAATATTACGTGTTTTGGTTATTATAGCTTTGTTTTTCTGAGCACTAAATGTTTTCTGATTGAGTTGAAAATATATGTATGATTTAAATGCTCAAGTTCCTAATTGAAGTGAAGCTCTTTTGAAAGTTAAGAGTTGTTATGGGTATGCAATGAAATACCCAGAAAGTACATTGAGTGATGCCCCTCAATATGGTTATTGTGTAGGAATTATTTGAAAGTAATAATGATTTAAGATGAACTATCCAAGTAAACGATGAGCAGCAGGAGCAATCTAATAACAAACACTCTAGCCCCCTTGTCAGGGGGGACACATGAAAGTATTTGATATTTAGGTGTGCTTTTCATCCCCTGATAAGGGGAATTGAGGGGTTTATGCTTAGAAAATAACAGCTTTAATTTAAGAATTATGAACTGTCCAAGTAAACGATGAGCAGCATGAGCTATATTTTTTGATGGGGAATGAAAAATACTATTGCTTGAACCTACGTATAAAGAGGACTGGGAAATCCCAGGTGGTATTATAGAGGAAAATGAATCACCAAGAGAGGCTTGCAAGAGGGAAGTTTTAGAAGAATTATGATTAGAGAAGCAGGTATGAGAATTGTTGTGTTTAGAGTATCAGCGAGAATCAGATGATAGTTATATGTTTGTGTTTGATGGAGGAGTATTGAGTGAGGAAGAAATAGTAAATATTAAATTGCAAGAATCTGAAATTAAGAGTTTTGGTTTTTATAGTCTGGAAGATGTAGAAGATAAGTTTTTGAAGAAGATGTTTGTGAGGATAGGGAAGTGCGTAGAGGCAAGGGAGAAGTGAGAGATGGTATATTATGAGATGGTGTATAAGTAAAGTAGGGTGCGATCGCATCGCACCGTGACAAGATGTTGTACCGAAATATATAACGAAATAATCCCAAAAAACAACATAATAATTCTAAAAGACACCAGAACGATGCAATCGTCCCCTACGAAATAATAAAACAAAACATGGTAATGAATTTTACATATGAATGAAGAAAGAAATTACGATTAGAGTGATTTGATTATTCATCCATATGATATTATTTCGTGACCATTTGTACAAAAGGAAGAATTGATTATTTTTGAGAGATTCAGGACTCAAAAATAATCAATTCAGAAATGTGAAATATCGTGGATGAAGAAATACAAAATAATATAAGAAATAATATAGAAATCGATGAATATATCGTAATGCCAAACCATATTCACATAATAATTGTGATACATAATGCTGTAGGGTGCGATGGCATCGCACCGGAACAGAACGTTGCACCGGAACAGAACGTTGCACCGGAACAGAAGAATAAAATAATTCTAGAAGACACCGGAACGATGCAATCGTTCCCTACGTTATCACGAATGGTGCGAGGATTTAAATGAAGAATCACATCAAGAATCCAAAAAGAATGTATAGAGGGGCAGGAATTTGCGTGGCAAAAATCATTTTATGATGTAATAATAAAAAATGAACAGCAGCTTGATAAAACGCGAGAATATATTATGCTGAATCCTAGTAAATGGGAAGAAGATGTGAATAACCCTATAAATATATAAACATGAAAAAAATAACAGTCATACAAAGTTCACTCAGAGAGGGGAGTCATACTGCGATAGTGTGTCGGGCTTTTGCAGAAAAGTGTGATGCGCTTGGAATACATGTGCACTACGTTGATTTAAAAAACGTGAAAATGGATTTTTGTGATGGGAGACCATTTGAGGAGTACTCGAAACAAGTTCAGGATGTTGCTGGGCTGATGGGGGACTCTGACGTGATAATATTTGGTATGCCAGTATATCAATACTCAATGAGTGGAGTACTCAAGAACTTTATTGATATTGCAGGAGATACTTTGAAATGAAAATTAGTATGAGTAATTGTAAATGCTGGTTGACCAAACTGCTATATGGCAAGTCAGGATTTATGTAACGCACTCCAGTTTGAATATGCAACTACAAATATTATGCCAACTCCATACTCGTATAGCAGTGATTTTGAGGATGGTAAAATTGTAAACGTAAAGGTTCTCAGTAAACTCGAGGAATTAGCGCAGAAGATTATTTCACTTTAAAATCCATGCAACACTACACAGACAACGTTCTCTATAAAACACATCAACATTTTGTAACAGTGCTGATAAAGTTTTTCTCTCGATTTTCTCTTTTTGCATTAGCTACTTTCTTGATAGGAAGGTATATGCTAGAATGGAGTTTGACACTGTATTTTTGAGTATTGTTATTATGAGCAATGTTTATTTTTTGACTTGTATATTTTTTTTGGGTAAAATCATACTTTGTTGTGTCTAATGAAAAGATTATTGTAAAAGTGAGAAATACACTTTTTTCAAAGTTTCATATGTCGATTCATTATAAAAACATTCGAGATACAGCTTTTTCAAAAAATCATATTCTACATTATATATTTGATTACGGTACTTTTTTTGCAAGAAGTAGTGCGTGAGCTTCTTGAGACTTAATGGCTCAAAACATTCCAAATATCGAAAAAGTATATAAAATCATCAATGCGCTTCATAACTATACTGACGCAGAAAGAAAAGAAATTAGAATTCTAGAGCAAATAATGCAGCCTCAAAATCCCCCAAGTTCTGACCATAATACTGTCCCCCTTATTAAGAGGGAAGACGAAACGCAGTGAAGTAGGGGGATTACTGAAACTCTCCAGCAAGCTACACAGAAAGAAAAACAAATACTCTTACAAATTCAGTGAATAAAAGAAGTAGTGGAATTAACCCCTACAGATAGACGATATATATTTGAGCACGAAGAGGATAGAAATCATTGAGTCTATGAATGTCTAAGAAGGCAGGTGGTATTTGCAGCGACGCACGATAGCACATTTAGAGAGCCAGATGAAGCTATAGTAATGAAGGCTTGAGAAAAAGTAGTATTTCCAGTTATTGAGTTTCACGAAATCACAAGAAAGAAAGTATCTTCAAGCTCACCATGACTCCTGATTCACGACTATCTCACACCAAAGTTTGAGAACTTTGGTGATTATGATGCAACGCTTATTATTTGATTTGATATATAAAAAATAAAATGATAAAAATAATGAAATGGCTTTTTCGTTGGGAGAGTAAAAAATCTATAGATAAAAAAGTATGTAAAGAGTTAGTCTGCTTTGTCTCTAAGGCTGGAAAACTTTCTCCAAAACAGCAAGTAATAGAGTATGATAAGATCTACCACCACACACTTAAAAAGCTCTGATATGACGGGACTTTTGGTGAGATACTCAAATCAAATCCTAAAGAAATTAAGGATATTCAAGAAATCTGGGAACTTCATAAATTTCGAAACACGCTCGTTCATGAGCTAAGAGATCTGGATGAAAGGTTTATTATGAAGCAATCAAAGAGTTATCAAATTATTGTAGAAAGTTTTGTGAAACAGGTGACAAAATAAATAAGCAGCTCAATTGAGCTGCTTATTTATTATTTCTCTGAAACTATCCCTTCACACTCTCACTTACTGATATCTTTTCAAATTTCGTAAGGGCTTTGAGAATATTTTTTATTTTAAACAGGTCTTCGTCTTTTCTAATTTTTGCAATAACTTTCAGATGTACATTTTTTTTATCTTCTTTTATGTGTTTTGATAGAACGGTGAGTGGAAGGTCTTTTATTTCTTTATAGATTCTTTGAGCTTCATCATCTTTTTGAGGAAACCAGAGCTCAATAGTACAATATCGACTTGGAGTGATATATCGTTTTTTAAATTCTGTGATAAGTATAAGATCTATAAAGATAATGGCAGCTGCAGCAAAAGCAGCAAAATAGAGTCATGCCCCAATTACAAGCCCAATAGCAGCAGTAACCCATATATTTGCAGCGGTTGTGAGCCCTCTTGTGTCTACTCAAAGCTTAATAATAGCTCAGGCTCATAAAAATCAGATTCACGATACAACTTGCGCTGCAATTCTCCCAGGATCATTTATATTTGAGTTATACATTTCAGGTACTAGAATTGAAAGTATCATTAGAAGGCATGAACCAACTCATATAAGTACATGCGTTCTTACTCAGGCAGGCTGATGTTTTAACTCTCTCTCGAGTCCAAGTAAAAATGCAATAACAAGCGTTACTAAAAGCCGTAGGAGTATTTCACTATTTGATATGATATCCATAGGTAATATGAAGGGATAATTTGTCTCATTATGATAGTATCACAATCTCCTTTAAAAAGCCAAAAAACGAGATAAAAACTTTTGACTTGGGAGCTATATTTTATATAATTCCCAAGCTTTTAGAGATAGGAGCAAATTTTTATGTATTTTTACAATTGTAAAAATCATCATGCGGTGCCCGTAGTTCAGTTGGTTAGAACGCCAGGTTGTGACTCTGGAGGTCGAGGGTTCGAGACCCTTCGGGCACCCCATTTTTTCTTCAAAATCCTACCGGAATAGAGTAGGATTATTTTTTTGACAAAATATTGCATTTTTAATGTAAAATAATATAATATGTTATATATTAATATAATACAGTATTTATGAAAACCACTATGTCAGTCTCTGTGGAACAAGAATTGAAGAAACAATTTATGGATTTCGCAAAATCTATTGGTACAAATCCAACAAATCTCCTGAATATGTTTATGGTAGAGACTATTCATACTTGAGAAATACGATTTAAAAGAAATTATTTAGAAATAGAATTCTCAGATTTTTCTCCAGAAGAATCTGAGAATTTAGAAAAAAAATGAAAAGTAACGTCTAGCTCTATCTTTGATGCGTTAGATACTCAGCTATGAAAATAATTATTTCAAAAACATTTAGTAAAAAATATCTTGGAAAACTTTCCAAATATTTTAGTGAAGAAGATTTTGTACAAAAATTAAGGAATACTCATACTATTACTCTTAAATACCCACATTTTAAAGTGAAGATTCGCATGAATATGGTTGAGTTTCGCTGAGTTGTCTTGATTCAGCAAGGGAAATACATAATCCCACTTCTTCTGTCATTAAAAAAAGACAAAAAGAATTGAGAAAATATCATTTGGGAAAACTTTGAGAAGGAGATTCTCTCTGCGCAAGAACAAACACTCATTGATATTGAGAATAAGCAGTATAGAGCATACTAATCTAAGACATCGAGAACCTTCAAACACTACATTTGAGATAAAATAAAAAAGGCTATGAATTGTGAACTATAGAAAAAGTTTTAGCTAGGTCACAAGAAGCAAGCGATTATTTTGATATTTTAGCTTGAGACTCTACTTTCTGACTTACGAATGACGTAATGATACAAGTATGCCTGATATTTTGTCGTAGATAAAGCAGAGAGATAAATGAGATTCTCTTTACTATAAAGTTTCCCAAACCCAGAAATAAAAATCTCTAATATTTCTTGCATTTACGCAAAAATCTATATAATCTTTTAGCAATTTTAGGATAATTGCGTCTTGAAAGTTTAATAGTGGAAATTTATTTCAAATTTTTACTACCTAATTTTTAAGAGAAATTCTCGGGATTATGTTTAGAAAGAAATTAAGCCTTCAATCTAAACTTGATCTGTGACTCTAATCAGTCAAGATGATTGCGCTCATCGAGTAAGGATTTCACTACTTTATTTTTTAACTTTCAAAGTATATGGCTACTAAAGCTGATATGACTCTTTTTCAAGAGTTATTTGAAAAATCTCCAGAAATACAATACCCAAAAGAGGGTGATGTAATTACTGGAACGATTGAAAAAATCGAAAAGAAAAACATTCTTGTTAATGTTAATAACCAGTTTACTGGTCTAGTTATCTCTAAGGAGCTTGGTAATAGTGTTGATTTTGACGCGCTTGACGCTGGTCAACCAATTGATGTTATGGTACTTGGTGACTCAGTTGAAAGAGGTCTTCTTATTCTCTCTCTGAAAAGAGCGAATCAAATTAAATCTCTCAACGCACTTAACTCAAACTTTGAAACAGGTGAAGTTATGACTGTGAGAGCAAGCGAAGCTAATAAGGGTGGTCTCCTTGTTGATATTGATGGACTCAAAGGGTTTATACCAGTATCTCAACTTACTCCACTTCACTATCCTAGAGTTGAAGGAGCAGATCCAGAAAAAATACTTGAACATCTTAACGGTCTTCTCACTGTTGATTTCCAAGTTAGAGTTATCAATGTAGATGACGGAGGAAAGAAAATCATCTTCTCTGAAAAAGCTGCAATGGAAGAACAAAGAACAAAAGCTCTTGAAACACTTAAAGAAGGGGATATCGTTGAATGAGTTGTATCAGGTATACTCTCATACGGTCTCTTCGTTACATTTGAAGGCCTTGAAGGTCTAGTCCACGTTTCAGAAATTGATTGGGGACATGTTAATAACCCAGGTAAATTTGCTAAGGTTGGTATGAAAGTTAAAGTTAAAGTTATCGGTCTTGATAGCGAAAAAATCTCACTTTCTATTAAACAACTGAAACCAAATCCATGGGATGTTCTATCTAAGAAAGTTAAAACAGGTGATACTATTAAAGCTCCAATTTCAAGAATCTCTCAATTTGGTGCGTTTATGGATCTCGATGGAGGTATTCAAGGTCTTATCCATCTTTCAGAAATCTCACACGGTGTTGTAAAAGATATTAGAGAACATGTTAAGGTTGGAGAAGAAGTTGAAGCTAAAATTATAAACTTTGAACCACATAAAAAGAGAATTGGTCTATCATTAAAAGCTCTTACTCCAGCTCCAGAAGGTGCAAAAGAAGATGCAAAACCAGCTAAAAAAGAAGGCCCTACTGAAGAAGATAAAATTGACGCTGAGGTAGCTAAAAAAGCAGCTCCAAAAAAAGCTCCGGCTAAAAAAGCAGCTCCAAAGAAAGAAGAAGAAACTAAATAATCCCGAGATTATGGCTGTGAACTTATATTAATGAGGCAACTATAATCCATTTAAAATCTCATTTTAGAGATTTGTATAATAACTAAACTATATCATGGATAAAAAAATATTAACGGAGATGTTTGATAACCTTCTCCATATCGGAAATAAAACAAACTACTGGAATCCACAAATGAAATCGTATATTTACGGTTCAAATAATGGGGTTCATATTATTGATCTTACTCAAACAGTAACAAGATTACAGGAAGTTACTGCGGCAATTGCTCAATATAAAGCTGATGGAAAGAAAGTACTTTTCGTTTCTACTAAACTTCAAGCAAGAGATGCATTCGTAAAACTTGCTGTTGATACTGGAAACTTTTACGTAAGTGAAAAATGGGTTCCTGGTCTTCTTACTAACTTTAAGACTATCAAAAAAAGAATAGCAACATACCTCCAGCTTATTAAAGATAGTGAAGGTACTGGTATGGATATGCTTACAAAAAAAGAAAAAGCAGGTAAAATGCTTGAACTTGAAAAGCTTGATAAAGCGTTTAAATGAGTAAAAGAGATGAAAAAAACTCCAGATGTAATATTTGTAGTTGATGGAGTATATGAGTCACAAGCTGTTAAAGAGGCTAACTCACTGGGTCTTCCATGTTACGCAATAGCTAATACAAACGGAAATCCATATAATCTTACTGACGCTATACCTGCTAACACAAACTCTGTTAAATCACTAGATTACCTAGCATGAGCAATCTTGGAAGGAATTAAAACTGCAAAAGTTACAAAAGCAGTTGCTCCTAAAAAAGCTATAGAAAAGAAAGATCCAGCTGCAAAAGCGAATCCAGCTAAAGTAGCTCCAGAAAAAAAAGATGAAACAGTTACAACTCAGGAAAAATAATATAGATTTTTTCCAGAGTAAGTATATACTCTGTAAGTAATTTATTCTTTTTATATAAAACACTATGCCAAAGACTACTAAAAAGACTACAAAAGAAGTAATAGGTGCTCTATGAGTTCTTGATGACTCTAACGTAGTACATGCTCTGAGTTACTTTCCTTTTTTTGTTTGACCAGTAGCTATGTATTTCCTTGGAAAAACGGATAAGAAAAAAGCGTTACATCATATAAAATACGCTGCGCTTATGGCTGTAGGAGTGGTAATTTTATTCGCACTTCTAAACCCTTTCTTTGCAAGACTCCTTACTCTAGTATACCTTGCTGCATCAGGATATTTTGCATACCAAGCATATATGGGAAAAGTGGTGAAAATAGATATCTTAGATAGTGTAGAAGAAAAAATTTCTAAAACAGTAAAAAAATAGTACTAGACAAAACTCCTGCTTCTTTTGTGTAAGAAAGAAGTCAGGTTTTATATAACTAAAAATTAAAAATATGGCTGTTACAATGGAACTCATAAAAGAGCTCAGAGCTCGAACTGGTATTGGTATGATGGAGTGTAAAAAAGCACTCACTGAAACTGATGGAGATATTGAAGCTGCGATTGAAGGACTAAGAAAAAAAGGTCTTGCAAAAGCTGCTAAAAAAGCTGATAGAGAAGCTCTAGAAGGTGGTATTAAAATTATCTGCGAAGATGGCAAGGCATATGTAGTTTCTGTTTCTTGTGAAACTGATTTTCTTGCTATTTCAGATAACTTTAAAGCTATGCTTCAAGTAATAGCTAACTATCTGAAAGATAATGGTGCTGATTCTAAAGCTGATGCTCAAAACTTACTTGAATCTGATTACGCTCTAGAAATGGGTGAAAATCTTCAAATTAAAAATTATGAAATTATAGAAGGTGGAGTAGTTGCCCAATATGTTCATTCGAATGGGAAATTGGCTGCTGTAGTAGTTGCAGACGAAGGTGGTGATGCTGCAAAGCTTCAACAAGTTTCTATGCATGTTACTGCTGCAAATCCTGAATATCTTTCTTCTGATGATATTTCAGAGGAAGTTGTTGATAAAGAGAAACAAATCCAACTTGATATCATGAAAAATGACCCAAATATGGGAAGTAAACCAGATGAAGTTCTTCTGAAAATTATTTCTGGTAAAATGGGTAAATTCAAGGGGGAAATTTCTCTACTAGAACAAGCATTTGTTATAGATCCTAATATGAAAGTCTCTGCTTTCCTAGGAGAAACAAAAGTTACATCTTTTAAAAGATATAGTATATAGTAATTACAATTAAATTTCTGAAAATTACATACAAATTAAGCCTTGTAAAATGTATTATATTCAGAAATTTAATTATATAGGCCTGTAGTTCAGCGGCTAGAATTCAGGATTCCAAATCCTGCGACCAAGGTTCGATTCCTTGTGGGCCTGCCATTTAAGATTATCAGAAGAACTTCAATTTAATTGAGGTTCTTTTTTGCTATTTAAAGAGAAGAGGGGATATATAGGAGCTGTTCGATTAACTATTTCATCATACTTAGGTGTTTCTTTGAATATGAACTTAAATAATAGAGATAGTTCTTCATAGTTTTGGCTTTGTTCCATTACTTCTGCTATATGTTCGATTAAGTATAAAGAGAAGTCTTTAAATTGCTCTATAAATTATCATAGTTTGCTTTAGTATATGATTCTATCTGTTAGGTACCCCAATATTCGGACAGGGTGTTAAGTAGAATTAGGATATATTTTAAGCTGAAATATACTTCTATAATACTGTAATATTTTGTAACTATATAGATATGCCAGGACCATATAGAAGAGTTCCACAAGAGCTCA
>JAWUVV010000006.1:0-7947 GCA_034112165.1 Candidatus Altimarinota bacterium | reverse complement strand
GCTGGTTTTTCTTTTACTTTTTCAAGTATTTCGAGATTTTTCTTTTGTTCTAGTAGGTCACGCATGTAGATAATTTCTATATTTCCTCTCCCCCTAACCCCCTCTCCAAGAGAGGGGGGACTTTGTTCTTGGATTATATTTTTAATCTCATCAAAAATCATCTGGGCATCTTCTATAACTTGTTTATTTGTATATCGTAATACTTTTAGTCCGTATCACTCTAATATCTCTGTTCTTTCTATATCATATACTTTCCCTTGATCATCAAAATGACTCCCACCATCGATTTCGATTACAAGATTGCACCCTGAAATGAAAAAATCTACAATAAAATTTCAAATAATTCTTTGCTGCAAAATACGTGTTTTATATATATCTTGTAATGGTTTGCAAATCTCAGTCCAAAACTTCTTTTCATGAAAAGTTAGATTTTGTTTCAATTCTTTTCTTGCTTCGCTGAGTGATTTATTATATGGTAATCTATGATTTGCTTGCACTAAACTCCCATATAGATCATCATGTTCTACTCCCCTCTCTTGGAGAGGGGTTGGGGGAGAGGATTCTTGAGAAGAAGGAAGCATATATTCAAATAAAAATGTATTATCAAAACTATCACTTCCCTCTATATTTAGTATTTTATCTTTATAGATTTTTTTCATGATTTATATGTATTTTTCAATTAATTCTATAATTTCATTTAAATTTGTTTGATCATATATGAGTACATATTCTGACTCTCATTGGTCAACTTCTTCATAGAGCTTAGCTCTCATTTCATCATGAAACTGTAGCCAGTTTCTTGATGTTTCATATGTTGTATCACGCTCCTGAATTCTTTTCCTTAACTCAGCTTCATCTATTTGAGTCTGAATGAGTATTTTAGTATATTGATCACTCGGCAGCATATCTAGAATAGCTTTTCTACTCTCATAGGTTAATCATGACTTGTTAAATAGAATTGGTTCTTGAACTCAAATAAACAGCTTTAATATATCTATTCTTAGAGGACTCACTATCTTATTTAAAGTAGTGCACTTTTCTGTTGGCAATGATTCATCAAGATCATTGTAGTACGGATAACTTTTCCTAAAGTACTCTCTCACTAAATCTGAGTTTACATAGTTTAATTCTGGAAATCTACTTTGTATTTCGAAACTAATAGTCGATTTTCCACTAGCCATGTTTCAACAGATAAAAATGAATACTGGTTTTTTCATAATCTACACTAAAAATAAGAAAATACTAATAATTGTGAGTCCAAATGCGAAGATTCTGGTTTTATTTACAGGCTCTCAGAGAAATATCACAGAAAGGAGTATTGGGACAATGAGAGAATATGACAGCATTTTATACGAAAGACTGAGTGGTCAGAGAAGATATATATTTGGGAGGAAATATAAAAATTGCGGAATAAATACTATGGCAGAATAAAAAGCATATGGAAGAACTATTTTAGTCTGCTCCATACTCATATCAGCAAACTTTCCTCGTAAGAACATATAACAAATTATAAAGAAAAAACTCACATTAAACTGAATGAGCATAAAGTTATTGATATCCACATCTGCTACAATATATTTAAAATAACTATTACTCAGCACGATACCTGTAATAGCAACGACTAATCCAAGCAAACCTTTCCAGTGAAGCTTGAGTCAGCTCCCAAATCTATAACCAGAAAGTAGGAAAATTGCTCCAATTCCTAGGATAAATCATAAAATATTATAGAGAGAAAGATTATCTCAAAGTATAAATATACCGACAAAAAGTATCAAAAAAGAACTCGTAATTCTGAGTGTTACAAGCGCAAATGACCTATTAAGATACTGGAATGCAGCTAAAATACTGATAGGAATAAATGAGTTAAGAAAACCTATTATGGTTCCTGAGATTATAAGTTCTCAAGGAAAGTAATATGTTCCCTTTATGAAAAAGTTTATTATTATAAAAAAACAATACAGCACAAAACACCAAAAGAGAAATATTTCTTTTTTTCCTCACTTTGCTAGAACCATTTGCTTAAACCAGTCTCACAGCCCTAAAGCTATCATTCAGGCTAAGGCAAAAAATATCCAAGAGTTTTCCATTTTATGATGTAGTTATAGTTTTATTAGAAAGAGTCTATATCTGTAATGTACATTATAATCATAAAAAATCAAACGAGAGTATTCCCTTTGCTTTCTATACACTAAACTCTATAATGCAGCCATAAATATTCATCAATAAAACATCTATGAAATTCGAAGAACTCTGACTCATCTGACCAATCCTGAAAACCCTTGCTCGAGAGGGCTTTGATACTCCAACTGAAATACAGGAAAAGGTGATTCCTCTCGCTAATACAGGAAAGGATATTTTAGGTTGCGCGCAGACCGGGAGTGGGAAAACACTTGCATTTGTATTGCCTATTTTGCAAAATCTTTATGAGGCGAGAGTTGCAAAAGATTTGCCTGATGGTCCAATCAAACGAAAAATAGAAGCGCTCATTATCGCTCCAACTCGTGAGCTGGCAGTTCAAATCTGAGAAGCTTGCAGCATATATTGTAGCGATACAAATATGAAACATACCGTGGTATGTGGTGGAGTCAATGATTTTCATCAAATAAAGGCTATTGAAAAATGAGTAGATATTCTCGTTGCTACTCCGGGGAGACTGGAGGACCTCATCAGTCAATCAAAGGTAAAACTCTCCTACGTGAAAATACTCACGCTCGATGAGGCAGATAGGATGCTTGATTTAGGCTTTCTCTCTGACGTAAAAAAAGTACTTAAAAGAGTCCCAAAAGAGAAACAAACACTCCTGTTTTCTGCTACAATGCCAAAACCGATTCAAGAGCTGGCAGATTCACTCCTCCACTGCCCTGAAAAAATCGATATCAAATCTAAAAAACCAACCCTTGAGGCAATCACCCAGCAGGTCTATCATATCAAAACCTCTCATAGAAGACAGCTCCTACAAATGTTGGTACGACGAAAGGAATACTCCTCTATTCTCGTATTCGTAAAGAAAAAAGATGATGTTGCCTATGTTACGGAGTATGTAAAATCTGCAGGAATAAAAGTAGATTGTATCCATAAAGATAGAACACAAAACGGACGACAAAATGCCCTCAAAGCGCTCAAAAATGGAGATATAAAAGTACTCGTAGCAACAGATATAGCGTCGCGAGGGCTGGATATCAATGATCTCTCTTGTGTTATTAATTGGAATGTCCCAAGTGAAACAGAAACCTATGTTCACCGTATTGGTCGAACTGCCAGAGCTGGGAAAAAATGAGTTGCCATAACTATGTGTATCGACCACGAAAAAGAAGATTTTTCAAAAGTTGAAAAACTTATTAAGCAAAAAATACAAGTAGTAGATGATAAGGATTATCTTAATCAAGTCGTATCTAAATCTAGAATTCTCGGATATAAAAACTTTGAAGAAAATGGCAAAGAAAAATACAAAGATATCACTCGTAAGTGAGCAAAAACTGCTACATCATATGGAAAAGCTGGGAGAGTAGAGGCAAGAGCAAGAAAACCAAAAAAATAATCCCTTTTGGATTATTTACTAGATAAAAAATCTATGTATTTACGATATTTATTTTTAAGACTATCAACAATAACTTTCCCTTCTTCTGAAGGAATAATTTTCCCTTCTTGACCATGACTATGAGAAATTTTAGTAGATATAAAACTCAGAATATATAATTTATACAAGTACTGTAAATCAAAACTAGATTGAATTTGAGATACTAAATATTCCTTTTGTTTAGGTGATAAATTATGTCAAAATAAAACAATAAAGGAAAGAAATTCTGAAATTTTCAGTCCTATTTTTCTAAATTCAGGTTCACAAGATAATCCAATCTCATACAATGTGATATCTAGGTCATCATCTAAGGGGATTATATTATATCCATTCATATCAGGAGAATTTTGTCTCACTTGAATTTCGTCAATTTTTTTTAATTCAAAATATAAATCATGAATATCATTTAATAAAACTAACACTTTATCATAAATATCATTTTGTTGTTGTTTATACCAGAAAAATATAGAAATTAAAAGTGATCATCAAAATAAAATGTTAAAACATGCAATAAGAAATGCTATCACACTATAGTCATCTGGAAAAAATGGAATATTTATAGATTGTAAATATAAAATAAACAGTAATATTCATGAAAATATTACTGTTGTAAATATTAGAAAAAGGATATTTCTTCTCATATTATTTATATTTATCTGCTTCAGCTTTTAATGTTTCCAATGTTTGTGCTCCTATCATAGGTTGTCATTGTATTTTACCATCTTTCATCCACATAAGTGTTGGTATACTCATAACTCTGTACTCAGCAGCAAGATCTCCTTGCTCCTCAATATTTATCTTTCCTACTTTAACTCCTGTCTTTTCTAGCTCTGCAAGTGTTGGCATCATACCTTGACATGGTCCACACCATTCTGCCCAAAAATCTACTAAAATCAGCCCTTTCGCTGTTTCTGCTGCAAAATTATCAACTGTTAATTCCATAACGTTTTTCTTAAAAATTAATATATACGAATTATAAGAAATAACCTTAAAAAATCCATACATTATCTTCGTTTTTTATACTTTTTATATACAAAGACACTCAAAAATAATCATATTACGAGTAACATGCTTATTTTCACTCCATAGGCATCTCCATATCTCAGGGCAAGCACTCATCACGACACAAAATAGATATAGCTAGTCCTTTGAATCCGTTTCCAGTTCTTCTTTAATTTCTTTTGAGAAAAATTATTAGAAGTACATAATAGTATAAGCGCCGTTATTTCACTCAATCTTGCTACAAGAGGATATCCCCAAGACCAAGCAGAAAGTGAGAAAAATGCGTAAAAACTATTTGAGCTCCCTATCCATTTATCAAACAAAAGCGTCACAATTACCATAGCCGAAAGAATTCAAAATCACCTTCGTAAGATGCATAATTGCCTGAGAGGTTTATATTTTGGAAATAAATCAGCCAGGGGCCTGATAGCCATAACAAATACAACCGCATACCAACTCACAGCATAAAGCCAAGTATAGAGCGTAAGTCCTAGAAGTTTGAATGTCAGTAATTCGAATTCTTTTAAGAATATCCAGATGATTGGTATGAGGATAATACTTCCAATAGAAATATATTTTCCGAATTTCATTATTTTTTTTATATTCATGTTTTTTGCATGTTAAGAACTGCTGTAAATCACCTGCTCTTATATATCGTCCCATCACGACTAATAATCATTGCCTCCAGTCACGGAATTTGTTCAAGTATTTTCAGGGATAATTCCAGCGGTGTTACAAATAAAGCTGTAGAAAATATATCTGCAAAACTTGAGAGTTTGTGGGTCGCATAGAGAGCTAGCTTATCATTTTGGCTTTGCTTTGTTTTTGCGTTGATGAGATGATGTGAGTTCGAAAAAACTCTTTTATTTCCAGCTGAACTTGCTATAGCTCAGTTTATGATTTCTATACTCCCAAGCGATTTCTTTTCATCAGCTGGGTCCTCAAGTTCAATACTTTGATTTCATTTTACGCGTATATCTCCTCCGAAATTAATAGTAAATTCTTGCAAGTGCTCACTGAGTTTATTAAAAATTTTATCAACCATATATCATTTTCAAACAGCTCAAATATCAATGGAAACTCAGTTTTTCAATTCAATATTTTTATCACCAAGAATTATATTTTCATATCAGAGTGAATCCTCTTGTTTCTTAGTATGTATTCCATACCCGAGATTTTCAAGCACTGGCAAAAGAGTAATATCAAAATATCCTCCCGAAAGCTTTGAAACCTGTAAACAGAGTTTTATAATAGAAATAAACTCGCTGTCTATTTCTGCTGATTTATTTTGATTCAGCACAGACAAAAAATTCCCGTCTATAAAACGAGAATATTTTTGTTCAAATATATCAGCCATATCAAAACACTCCTGAATAGTATCTTGAATATCTTGTCCTGATGAAATAATAATGCTCAGAGAAGAACCAAAACATCCATGTGAATATTTCATATCTTTAGAGACTTGATTTCATAGCTTTTTGAAATGCTGGAGTAAAGAGTGAACTCCCTGATATATAATACTCAGATGCCTGCTCAACACTCATACCAATTACAGCCTGCACATCAGTGTTGTATTTTCCCATTCAAGCATAGTTAGGAGATGTCACCAAGATAGCTGAGATAGTGTCGTCTGCTGCAAGTTCATACTCTATATTTACATCGACTTCTCAAGCAGGATTGACATATTTTGTAGAAAGTTCTACTACCTCTGATTCTGAAGCTATTTCAGTTTCTTGATTTCATCCGCTTAACTCCTCTATAATTTCTTCTGGGAGCTCCTGAATTGCTGCCTCTAATTCCTGTGTTGTTTGGAGAGTAACTTCTTCTGGGGCCTCTTCAACTATAGCGTTACTTGCACATGAAGTAATAAACACAAGCAAGAGAACTACATAAAATGCTTTCATAAATATATTAGATTAAAAATATTACTCTATAATTATATCAATTTTTCTATAAGTTCAATAATTTAAGGTAAAATGATACCTAGTGATTTATTGAGCAAATATTAACTTTTCAAAATCAGGTCTCAGAGAAATAATTTCCATATTATCAATACCCTGTGCCCTGAGAGTATTTTCAGGAATAGAATCTGTAACGTACAGCGTATCTAGAGATTTTGCGAGCATCACGTGTGAATCATATGGAAATACTCCATGGGTTGCATATCAGCTCACCGATATCGCTCAGAGTCATCTGAGAAATTCTGCAGCTCTCACTATAGTGCCTCACGATTGGATGAGATCATCAACTATAAGTACATCTTTTCACATTGCTTCTCACTCCTTAAGCGTCATTACGCGCTCTCCTCAAACTCTTGTTTTAGAGAGGATTATGATTTCATGATCTGGAAAATCATTTCCAAATCGCTTTTGCGCACCTTCATCTGGAAATACAATTGTTTTTCATTTCGCTATTTCATCTAAGTGAGACATAGCGCTGTGCGTTTCTAGATTTACCTTAAAACTATCAAAGAGAAATCTCTCAACCAGAGCATGGATATCAAAGGTATGAATGCTCGTCTTTCCATTTCTCCCCTGCGGCAAGTGGCCCATAATATCTGCGAAATATTTTGCCGTTGCTATCTCTCATTTCTCTGAGATTCGCTCCATAGTTCCTACTGGAAAGTATGGCATGATCACTCGGAGTTTACCAGCGTAATAATCTAGGATTCAGCGCATCATTGCGTAGTTTATAAACATATCACCAGGCTTTGAAAAATCTCAGATATACGTAACGTCTTGATGTTCAATACTCTGCTTTATATCCTCAATAAATAGATTAGGCCACTCGTCTGGAAACTCCCCAAAACGAACTTGAGGAAAATCCATTCCTCTACTCTGGGCTATTTCTTTTCATAGCTCCAAAAAATTTGGATGGGCTATCAGTGTTTTTTTCATAATTATATAATTAGTAAATTAATCATCATATGATACTACTGCTGAGTGAGGATATTTTTGAAGAGCTTTCCTCTCATCTTTTCAAAGGAGAAATTCTTCCTCCAGTCAAATAACAAATGCTGCGTGGTGAATCTGTCCTCATAGTTTCTCTACAAGCTTTATTGCAGCCATAGCTGTACCTCACGTTGCAAGTAAATCATCTACAATTGCTACTTTTTCTCAGGTTAAGATATTCAGTTCTCAATCTTTATCGTATTTTTGAATCTCAATCGTATTTGAACCATATTCTAGATCATAAGATATAGATACCACTTCCCCAGGAAGCTTACCTGGTTTACGGGCCATAATAACGTCTATTCAAAGTATTTGTCCAATCATAGGGGCAAATAGAAATCCTCGCGCATCGAGCGCTACAATCTTATCAGCTCACCTGCATTTTTCTGCCATCTCATGACACACATATCTCAGAGC
>JAWUVV010000005.1:0-30854 GCA_034112165.1 Candidatus Altimarinota bacterium | reverse complement strand
TTTATTAGGGTTAGGAACACATCTTGTAGCAAATCATAATGAGTTTTCACAGATACTCGCTAAAACTACCAAGACAGAATCAGAAATATTATCAATGTTTGATATAGTAATAGTAACACATTGAGCTGAGGGGCTTCATCTATTTCAAGACGGTACTATGATACATATTCCTGCGATTCAAGTAGCTGAATTTGATGACACAACATGAGCAGGTGATGCTCTGCGAGCATGAATACTCTACGGGATCACAGAATGACGCGACATTAAAACATCTTGTCAACTTGGAACAATTCTTGCATCCTACTGTATACTCGCTCCAGGTTCTCAGCAACATCATTTTTCACTCTGATCAGTTATGGAGGATATGAAAACTCATTTCGGAGTAGAGATGGATTTATTTAATAAGAGGAAGTATTAAAAATGTCTAAAAAAATATACCTTATAGATTGAAATTCGTTTATTTACCGAATGTTTTTTGCGCTGCCAGAATTTAGTACGAAAGAGGGAAGAGTCGTGAACGCTACGTTTGGGATGGCTAAGTTCTTTGTAGGGCAAATGGTAAAGGAAAAACCGGATTATGTAGTATTTATCAAAGATGCAAAAGGAAAGAATTTTAGGCATGATTTATATGCAGATTATAAAGCAACCAGAGAACGAATGCCAGACACGCTGAGAAGTCAGATGGCAGATATAGATGAGCTCGTTAAGGCTATGAATATAGATACTATCGAGATTTCTTGATATGAAGCAGATGATGTTATTGGGACGCTCGCTGTAAGGCTCGCGAAGCAATCACAAAATGAAATTTATATACTTTCTTGAGACAAAGACCTCTACGCTTTAGTGAATGAGCAGGTCAAAGTTTATGATACGCAGAGAAAGAAAATTTCTGGACCTGATGAAACATTTGAAAAGTTCTGAGTTTCAGCTAGCTGCGTTCGAGACTATCTCGCAATTTGCTGAGATAGTAGTGATAATATCCCATGAATTGCTGGTATTTGACCCAAAAAAGCTCAAGTACTCCTGAATGAATTTTGATCACTAGAGAAAATCTATGAAATAGTTGACCTTGCAGCTTCATCTCTCCTTGAGGAGAGAATTGAGCGAGGCTTATCTATTTCTATAGAGTCACAAAAAATATTAAAATGAAAGACGCTTGAAAAATTTACAATTTGAAAGGAGCTGGCATTTCTATCACAAAAACTCGCAACTCTAGACTGTGATATGGAACTTGCAGATTTTGACCTGCATAATCATGAATTTATCCCCAAAGATATATTTACTCCAAAGCTTAGTGGTTTTTTCAAAGAATTAGAATTCTTTTCACTGATGCAAGATGATGAAATAATAAAAGAAAATTGGGAATCTGTATGAAAAAAAGTGCAAATTATATGAGATAGTGAGTGACTGAGAGAATTAGAGGAAAATATATATAAAAACTATACAGAGATAGTATTTGACAGCGAAACAACAAGTCTCAATGTGAGAGAAGCTAAATTAGTAGGGATAAGTATACTTTTAGACGAAAATCAGATTTTTTATATTAATTTCTTACATAGAGGTCCTACAATAGATTTGTCAGAGTGAAAGAGATTTGTAAAAAGGCTTTTAGAGTCAAATATTACGCTTATAGCACATAACTTTAAATATGACTTACAAATACTTGAAAACTATCTTATAAGTAGTGATAAAGAAAAATCTACACAATCTTCGCACTCAGAGCTTTGACAAATGAGTATGTGACTATAAAATAGTTACAGTTTATAATCTATAAAATACAAAAAAAATATGTGAATTTTTAAAAGAATAGGACTTTTTGTTCTTACTAATATTGCAGTAATATTCTTATTTTCTATTGCTCTGTTTGCAATAGAAAGAATATTTGGGATAAATATATCTCAAATGTCAGGTCAAAGTTACACTTGATTATTGATATACGCAGCACTTTTTTGATTTATTTGAGCATTTTTCTCTCTTTCAATATCAAGGTGGATGGCTAAGAGAGCTTATGGAATAGTTCCATTTACTCTAGAAGACGCTTCTCAGCTTACATGAAAAGAAAAACTCGTATACGAAACAGTTAAGATAATCTCAGAAAATCATAATATTACAATGCCTGAAGTAGGAATCTACAAGGCTCAGGATCCAAATGCCTTTGCAACATGACCGAGTAAAAATAAGTCTCTCGTGGCAGTATCCACTGGACTCTTACATTATATGAATGAAGAAGAAATAGAATGAGTTGTGGCTCATGAGATGGCTCATATACTTAATGGGGATATGGTTACGATGACCCTTATTCAATGAGTAATGAATACCTTTGTGATATTTTTCGCAAGAATTATAGCACAAATCATAGATAGTAGAACAGATGGTAAATTAGGCCCTTGGGGATACATGGGAACATATATATTTTTACAGATAGTATTATGAATACTTGCTTCAGTAGTAGTAATGGCATTTAGTAGATGGAGAGAGTTCCACGCAGATGCTGGAAGTGCTCGATATGTTGGAAAACAAAAAATGATTGCATCACTTGAAGCGCTCAAGAAAATGAAAGATCTCGCACCAAAAAATAATACAAAAATGGCAACTATGCAAATAAGTACACAAACAAGTTCTGGTTTTAAAAAATTATTTATGTCTCACCCACCTCTTCAGGACAGAATTGATGCGCTTCATAATTTACAAATAAACCTTTAAAAAAAATGAAAAAATCTATTATATTTTCTAGTATTATTGTTCTAAGTATTAGCTCTGGTTTTGCGTATACCGATCATAATATTCAGTCTGCAAATTTTATAGCAGAGAAATGAATTATAAATGATAACTCATTTACTCCTTCTTGATATAATCTAGATGATAATATCACGAGGAGAGAGATGTTAAAAATATTAATGAATCTTTCTTGAAAGGAAGTGATTGATAGATGCTTATGAGCGTTTCAAGATATAGCAACAGATGATTGGGGATGCAAATATGCAGAAGCTGCAGTAAAAGAATGATACATTGCAAAAAATACAAACTTTAGACCAAATGATCTCGTGACACAAATTGAAGCGCTCAAGATGATCATGCAGGGAAAAAACATAGAGAGAAATAATACAGCTGATTGGAGAGATTGATATAAGCAAAAAGCTGAAACACTGGGAATTATAGACGATAATTACCTAGATTACGATAAAAGCGCAGTACGATGATGGATTTTTTCAAACAGCGCAAGAAGTTATAGTGATTTTAAGTACCAAGACTCGGGAAGTGGAGATAATAATTATGATTCCTCAGAGCTTCCTCCAGAAATCCAAGAACTATTTGATAACTTAGGAGCAGATTATGATATCTAGGCTATTAACGGTACTATTGTTCTCCCAAATATTTTATTTGGGAGTTTTTAGCTTGTCTCATTGATCAATATATGTTGTAAATGAAACTGAAAATTTATGTGGAGAGTTTACAAGAGGAAATTCAGAAAAGCCTAATTGGTTACAAGATTGATGGAAAGCTATAAAAACAGATGAAGCTCTAGAGATTAAGTTTTTTTCTGATATTAACTGTGAGAGCGCGACTCCTGAAAAGTGCTGTAAATCTCAATGATATAGATCTGCTGGAGTGCCCGTTTGAATAGAAAAAGTTTCTGGAGAACGAAAAGCATCCGAATTTCTTGCAAGTAAAAAAATCATTGAATCTCATAGTCTCTCACCAATAAGTTATAATTTAGATGCCAATATTTCTCGAAAAGAAGTAATGAAGGTTATCAGTAATGCTTCAGGAATAATAGTAAAAGACTACTGTAATGAAGTATTTATAGATGTACAAGATGATTGGGGCTGTAAATATATTGAGTCAGCGCTTGATAATGAGTATATTGCCTGAAATGAAAAATTTCGGCCAAATGACAATATAACCAAAACAGAAGCTCTCAAACTCATTTTTAAAGCTCGAGAGATTGAAAAATCATATGAAACATCTTCATGGCAAGAGGACTACATATCAACAGCGCTCTATATAGGACTCATTGATGAAAAATACTGAGATTATAACAGTATTGCGTCGAGAGGATGGATATTTTTAGTCTTAGGAAAAACGTACTCCAACTTTGAAAACTATTAAAACATAGTCAATTAGAATTTTTGAGAGAGTTTGTATATACTATATTTATTCTTAGTATGAAAATAACTTAACTAATAAATAAAATTTTATGAAAAAAATAATAAGCTTATTATTACTCACACTTTATATCTCACAGGTAAGTGCGTCTTATGAGATAAAATCACAGCTCGAATCAGCTAATTATCTAGCAGAAAAGGGGATAATTGTAGATCAAAGTGCCAATGTAAGCCTGTATGAATTAGACACAAATATACAAAGACAAGCTGTCATGAAAATAGTTATGAAACTATCGTGAAGAAATGTTCCAGAACTATGTAGAGGAGAGTTCTCAGATGTAGATACTACAACATGGCCATGTAAATACATAGAAGCTGCTCTAGATGCTGAATATATCGCTGCTAACGATACATTCAGGCCATTTGATAATATTACTATGACGGAGGCTATGAAACTTGTTCTCAAAGCTCAATGAATTGAAAAAACACAAGTTACTTCTGCTTGGCAAGAGGACTATATGATGACTGCATTTGAGTATGGAATCATAGATGAAAAATATTATAACTACAATGATAATGCGAGCAGAGGTTGGCTATTTCAAATTGCAACTTCAACCATTGAAAAAGAAGAAGAAATTAAAATCAAACAAAAAGACAACTTGATAAGTGATGAAGCATTATAAAATATAGCGTATAAATTAAAAGAAGTCAGTTAATTTATTTGACAGACTTCTTATTTTCCGTATATATAGAATATAGTTATTTCTTACAAAAACTATGAAACAATTATTTACTACAACTCTGCTGCTACTCCTAGGAACATACCTGAGGACAGTTTTTGTTGCGTAGATATCTAACCACACTTTTTACAAACTCTCTTCAGGAATGAAGGGAGTTTTTTAATTCATAAATTTTGAATAGATGAATAATAATATAATGGAATTAATACCTTGGAGTGACAAAAAACCAGAATTAATTTTATGAGATGTAACACAAAGAGACGGATTACAATCACTCCCATGGTGGAATTACTGGCAAAAAAAACAAAGAGCTGAATTAGCAGTCAAACTCTCAGATTTTGGTATCCATCATCAAGAAGTATGATTTCCAGCAATGCAGTGAGATCCAGAATATGATGCAGTAAAGCATACAGCCAATGTTGTATGAGAAAGAGAATCAGTAATATTTTGACTAGCTCGCTTAGTAGAATCAGATATCAAAAATGCCTTAGAAGCTCTTGATTGAGCAAAATACAAGTGAATACATACTTTTATAGGAACGTCTCAACAACACTTGGATACATTTTCTTTTACTACAGATCAATTACTTAAAGATATAACAATAAGAGTTGAGCAAATAAGAAATACTTGATGTATAGCTCAATTTTCAGCAGAAGATGCCACTCGTACGGATATGGATTTATTAATCGAGGTATATGAAAAAGCCTTGAATGCGTGAGCACAAATCTTAAACATTCCTGATACCTTATGATTTTACGATGTAGAGCAATATACTAAGCTATTAAAACATCTACAACTAAAGTTTCCCAATGTAGTTTTATCAGCACATACTCATAATGATAAATCTCAGGCAGAGCAAAATGCTATAGTTGCTGCGAGTCAATGATTGGTACAGAAAATAGAATGAACCATATTTTGAATATGAGAACGTGCCTGAAATGCAGATTTAATGGCTCTCATATCAATAATAATGCAAGATAAGCAATATATTGATTTAGCAGATAATCTATTAAAAGGCCCAGATAAATTTAGTGAAGTTTTAGAGTATATGGAAGAAATAAGCTGACTCCATATGCGACCAGAATCTCCATGATATTGATATTGAGCGATAGTAAATAGGTCTTGAATCCATCAAGCCAAAGTAGCAAAAGTTAAGTCTAGTTATATTGCTTATCCATGAGAAGCCATATGAATCAATGATAGACCTCAAATGGAAATATCAGCTTTATCATGATTTCATTGAGTTATATGAAAATTTAGTAATGATTTTTGAATACAATTAAACGAAACTACTGGAAAAACCTTAACGTCAATCTTGAGAAATGCATTTAGCCCAGATACTACTCCAGATAGTATGAATAAGTTATTCCCATCAATAAGCTCAGATTTCTTTTACTCAATTTGAGTAGAAATATCTAAAATAAAAAGAGAAGCAAGGGAACTAAAAAATACGAAACAAAATTGTATTAAATGGAACTCTGAAACTGATGAAGTTATAAAGAAAATATATGACCAATATTTGGAATCAAATAGACTATCGTAGATATTTTTGACAAAGATATCTTACTGAATATCATCTCTATAGTTCTCAAATTAATATTTTTGCTTACAACTCTCATGGAAACAGAGTTTAGAAAGTATTATAAGAGATAAAAGTAAAAAATTTGGGTGGAACCGTCTAAAAATACTAGACCCCAAAGATTGAATATATTTCAGTCTTGGGGGTTTTTTGACAATAAAATACTTAACTAATTAAAACATTATGGAAAATATAGTAGAAATGAAAGACATAGTGAATCTCTGTCAAAATAGGGGATTCGTATATCCATGATCAGAAATATACGGAGGACTCGCTAATAGTTGGGATTATGGACCGTACGGGTCTCTTCTCAAAGAAAATATTAAGAACCTATGGCTCAAAGAATTTATTCAAAAGAGAATGGATACGGTCCTTTTAGATGCATCTCTGATTATGAATCCTAAAGTTTGGGAGGCATCAGGTCATGTAGGATGATTTGCTGACCCTCTTATGGACTGTAAGGAGTGTAAAGCTAGATGGAGAGCTGATAAGCTTATAGATAATAAAATTCAGGCAGGAGAAGCAGAACCAATATGATATGCAGGAGATAAAACACAGACGAGTAGACTCGATGAAATAGTTACAGAAATGAATATTTCTTGTCCAGATTGTAAAGCAACTAACTTCTCTGGAATTAAGAAGTTTAACCTCATGCTTAAAACATATCTTTGAGTCACTGAAGATGGTGCAGCGCTTGCATACCTAAGACCAGAAACAGCCCAGGGACAGTTTGTAGACTTTGCAAACGTAGCGAGGAGTAGTAGAAGAAAACTCCCATTTGGTATTGCTCAGGTAGGGAAGAGTTTCAGAAATGAAATTACTCCAGGAAACTTCATATTTAGAACACGTGAATTTGAGCAAATGGAAATAGAGTACTTTGTAACTCCAGGAGAAGATGATGAAGCATTTGCGCTTTGGAAATGAGAATCAGAAAAATTTTTCACTGAAATAATCTGACTCAGTGCTGAAAATATTAGATTTACTCCCATTAAGCAGGAAGAACTTCCACATTACAGTAAACAAGCATGAGATTTTGATTACAAATATCCATTTGGTTGGGGGGAAATAGAAACGCTCGCAAATAGAACGGACTATGATCTCAAAGCGCATATGACAGCTTCTAAACAAAATTTAGCATATTTTGACCAAGTAAATAATAAAAAGTTCCTTCCCTATGTTATAGAACCAGCTATGGGGCTTGGAAGAATTACACTCGCAGCACTTTGTGATGCTTATACTATTCAGGAAGAAAGAACATATCTAAAACTTAATCCAAAAGTTGCTCCTATAAAAGTTTGAGTCCTCCCAATAGTAAAAAAGATTTGAGATTTAGCAAAGCAAGTTTACTTTCAGCTATCAGAAGACTTTGTCTGTGAATATGATGAGGTTGGATCAGTAGGGAAGAGGTACGCGAGAATGGATGAAATTGGTACTCCATTTTGCGTTACTATTGATAGTGACAATTATGAAGCAGGAAATGTAACCATTCGTCACAGAGACAGTATGCAGCAAGAAGTAGTTGCTATTGAAGAATTAAATAGTTATATCAAAGAAAGATTAAAATAATAAGAACATAAAAAAGAGCTAAAAATATTTTTAGCTCTTTTTTATGTTCTAGATATTATTGAGACCAAGACTCTGTATATTGCTTTAATAAGTTTATTACAACTCTAAAAACTATAATCTTTTCTTCAATAATACTTGTTGTATTCTGTAAATTAGTGAGTCTTATAGATTCATACTCTAGTTTTTTAATAACTCTTTCAAAAACGTCAGTCTTTGCAGAATTTGATAACTGGGAAAAATTTCATTGAGAAGTAAAAACATCTAGTTTTGTTTTTACTTCAGTCGTTATTTTATCCTCTATATTTTTTCTAATTACTCTGTTATTATCCTCTATCTTCTCTTGTAAAATCTGAACCCTCTCATCTTTTGAACTTTGAATCTTTGATATTTCTGAATTTACATCTTTACTTTTTTGATTTAAAGATAAGTCAGTCCCAATATAATCCATTAATTCCTCTAATTTCCCATCAGCTACAAATGGTTGTAAAGAGCTATAGAATTCTTTTTTTAATAAGAGAAGAACCTTTCTTTGAGGAATATCATTTCATTTACTTTCGATAATCATTTTTAAGATACTTTCTCAAGAAGAATTTTGAGAGTCATATTCTTCAACAAGAATCAGTAAATTTGATTTTTCAATGTTTGTAAGATTATTCTTGAGTAGCTCTCATAGTGATGAGTTTCAAATCTTAAAGTTTTTCCACTTGAACTCTAAAAGATTTTTTTTCTGCTCTAATTCATCAATACTCTCTTGCATCTCTCTAATGGTTGTTGGTTCCACAATATTTCAAGAAGCAGAAAAAACACTTTGATTACACAGAAAAAAAGCAAGAATTCAGAATATATATATATAGTATTTTATGTTCATAATTAAATTAAAGAACTCCGCGTTAAAAATATAGGATTATAAGGCTTAACCAGATAGCTAATCGGAATTCCTTAATTATACTTATTATATTTTTTTTTGAAAAATATCCAGAGTAGTAGTGTGAAAATTACGTGAAGTTAGAATTTGATAGTAAAATTAAATCACTTCCCACTATCTGACGTAACAGTAGCATCCCATCAGTGAGAGTGGATTATTTTTTTAACAATAGAGAGTCACACTCCTATTCCACGTACTTCTATACTCCCAGTTTTTTCCTTTTTTCACTGGTAGAATTTTTCAAAAAGAAATGGGATTTCTTTTGTAGAAATTCATTGTCAGTTATCAGAAAACACAATTTCTTTCGCTGATATAAGTATAGAAAGATGCGCACTCACTCAAGCATATTTTCTAAAATTTCCTATGAGATTATAAACCAGCTGAGTAAATAAATCTTTATCTAAAAATACTTCTATATTTTTTGATCATTCTACTGATATTGTTTGCTTATTTTCTGATAACTGAGTTTTTTGTGTTTCAGTTATTCAACTGATTATGTTGTATGGGTTTAGCATTTGCTTATCAACCACAATTTTTGAATTTTCAAATCTTTCAAACTCCATTATTTGATTAACCAATTGCGTAAGCCTTCACATTTCTCACGTGATAGATTTAAGATTTTTTTCACTTAGCTCTATAACTCAATCAGATATTCATTCCAAATAGCATTGAATAGAAGTTATTGGAGTTTTAAGTTCATGAGAAATATCAGCGAGTAATCTACTTCTAATTTTTTCTTGGATACTCAGCCTGGTATTTAATCAGTTTATTGATTTAATAAGAAGCCCAATTTCATCTTTTTTATCATATCTAATAACGTTCTTGGATTCTCACGGTTTCAGATTAGCTATTTGAGTAGTAGCTCTTTTTATAGGTAATATTATCTTACGAGTAAAATAAAACACTAAAAAAGCGAGTAATAGTATCGTAATAATATTTGTAAGTACCAAAGATATAAACAGTCTCTTAATAAATTTTGACTCTGGACTTTCTGGATTTCTGAGTAGAGTAAGAATTTTTTCGAGATTATTTTCTGGAATAACCTCTTCAATATATTTTGAGGATACTCAACTTTTAGCAAGATATTCAACTACAATACTCACATTTTCTTTCTTTGCGAGAGGAATTTCTCATTTATTATTATCAAGAAGCTCGAAAAACTCTATTTCAACATCGTTGAATATATTATCTATATCTTCTAATGTTTGCCTTTCTATAATATTGTTAATATATTCTATGGTAATGGATTCTCTCGCACTTATCTTCTCTGAAAAATAGAGAGAAATATATGAGCTATAAAACACATAAAAAGCTGCAATATTTACTATTGCAATAGAGAGGACACAGGATATGAGTAATATTACAAATTTTCGGGAGAGAGACATATTATTTATTTAGTCTATATCATTTTCATCGCACTGTGAGAATTAATTCTCATCATCATAATTTCTTTCTTAAGTTTTTGATATGTGTATCAATAGTTCTATCATATACGTAATTATCATATCAAATTACTTCTTTCATAAGACTTTCACGAGAAACGAGTTTTCAATCTTCGAGAAATATCTTTTCCATTATATCATACTCATTTTTAGTTACTCCAACAATATTTCAATCGACTTGTAACTCTGATTTATCTCTGAATATTTTTATGTTTTGAAAACTAATAACATTAGAATTTTCCTCTTGTTGGGATCAATTTGAACGTCTGAGTATTGATTGTATTCTAGCTAGGAGCTCTCTTGGAGAAAATGGTTTTGCGATATAATCATCAGCTCCTGATTCAAGTCAAGTAACTCTATCTATCTCTCATCCTCTTGCTGTGAGCATTATTATAGGGACTTGCGAGGTAATTCGAACTTGCTTACACACTTCTATTCCATCATATACTGGTAAATTTATATCTAATATTACCAAATCTGGTGCCTGAGAGAGTATTAACTGTGTAGCTCATTTTCCTGACTCATGCGTTATAATCTCAAAATCTGAATTTTCTAAATACAATTTTAATGATGCAGCAATTCCAATATCATCTTCAATGATGCAAATTTTATTCATTTCCAGTACATAAAAAAATATTTACATAAATTGTAAATATTTTTAAAGATAATGCAAGGCTCTATTTATGTAGCTTGAGTGAAGAAAACTAATTTAATTTTTTAAATATTTCAACACTCCCAAGCTCCTCCCAACTAACATCATCTCTTCAGAAATGTCAGTATGTTGCAGTTTTTTGAAATATTGGTCGCTTTAAATCTAAAAATTTGATGATTCATCCTTGAGATAAATCAAAATTATCTGATATAGCTTGTACTACTGATTCAGTTGAAGCTGTTTGGTTTTTCATATCAACATAAATACTTACAGGCTCCACAACACCTATAGCGTAGGCAAGTTGTATTTCACACGTTTCACAAATTCCTGATGCTACAATATTTTTAGCAAGATAGCGAGCAATATATGCAGCTGATCTATCCACTTTAGAAGGATCTTTTCCAGAAAATGCTCCTCCTCCATGCCTCCCGATTCATCCGTATGTATCAATAATTATTTTTCTTCCAGTAAGACCAGCATCTCATTTTGGGCCTCATATTACAAATTTTCCAGTTGGATTAATATGAAAAATAGTATTTTCATCTATGAGATCTCAAATTTCAGCCTGAATGACTTCTTTTTTTACTCATTCTCTGAGTTCGTCCATAGAAATATATGCAGAATGTTGATTAGAAATAACTACTGTAGCGACTCTTCGTAACTTCCCATCTTCATATTCACAACTCACTTGCGTTTTTCCATCGGGTTGTAAATAAGGAAGTGTTCCATCTTTGCGGACCTCTTCTAATTTTCTAGCGAGTCGGTGAGCTAAGTAGATTGGAGTAGGCATATATGCCTCATTTTCATTTGTAGCGTATCCAAACATGATTCACTGATCACCAGCTCATCCAGTATCAACTCATTGAGCAATATCTAATGACTGAGCATTAATAAGTATTTGTACTGAAACGTCATCTGCAGAGAATCAAGCTTCTAAACTATTATATCCAATTTCTCTTACTACGTTTCTTGCAATATCTTGAAAATTTACCCAAGCATTTGTTGTTATTTCTCCACTTACAATAATTGTTCCTGTTGTCACAAGACATTCGCAAGCGACTCTTGAATCAGGGTCTTGCTCTAAACAAGCGTCAAGAATTGCGTCAGATATTTGGTCACAGATTTTATCTGGGTGACCCGCAGTAACAGATTCTGCAGATATATAGTGTTTCATAGATTAAAAAAACTAACAACTCTATCTTGAATTTTTTCTCTTTCAAAAGAGAAAAAAGCTGCAAAATTATGTAGCCCTCTTCTATTCTGGAAGAGAGGAGATTCAGTGGTGAGTTGTGAAATAAAATATACATATTCAGTTATAGAAAAAAGCTCTTCCATATGGAAAAGCTTTTGAAAAATTTTTAATTAATTTTTTCTACATCTTTCCCTAGTTTCTAGGGGAGGAATTAGCACCTTCTTTTCTTTGACAAAACTAGGTTGCTGGAACAATCATCAGGCCTCTACCTTCATGTTCTCTCTGGATATGTATATATATTGTATAGAAAAATATATTTATACAAGAAAATTACTACAAAAAACTTGCAAACAAATATTTCCTTGCTATAATCCCGCGGTAACGCAAAACGTTCTTTACAAATTAAATGAATTATTATGGCTTTTGGTCCAAAAAAGAAACACTCAAAACACAGAAGTAGACAAAGAACTACGAACTGGATTAAGCTTACTGCTAAGAAACTTTTCAACAGAGTTTCACTTAATGCTCAGGGAAATGGTCTCTCTCACTTCGCTGACGAAAACGGAGTATACAAAGGAGAACAAATTACTGCTGTTAAAAAAAGCAAACAAAAAGTTACTCGAGTATAGTTTCATAAAAATCTCTTATTTCTAACAGTAGAAATGAGAGATTTTTTTCGCTTTAAATTTTATATATCCGCACCTCTATATGAAAGTATCAAGAAAAAAGACTCGAAGACATCTCGTTCAGCAGCTCTATGCTAGAATATTCAATCACTTTGATGAGATTGCTTTTAATGAGGCATTTTTTGATGACCGATTTGATTTTGAGCCAGATAGAGCCTATATGAAAGAGATGTTTGATCTCATAGTTTTAAAACAACAAAATATATTAGATATTATATCTCAATACGCTCCAAAGTTTGATTTGGATACTATGCAGAAAACAAATACCTTAGCATTAGCAATCGCTATTACAGAAATGCTTTGGATTACAGAAGAAATTCCAGCCAAAGTCTCTATTAATGAGGCAATAGATCTTTCAAAATACTTTGGTGATGACACAAGTAAAAATATCGTAAATGGGATATTAAACAGTTTTTATAATAATATTGATTTCCACTTAGAAAAGGATATTGAGAGTAAAACAAAATTACAACTCTTTTGCGATTAAATACGCTTTACAATATAGTAAAAAATAATATTCTGTATCTAGAATATTATTTTTTTATTTTTAGAAATTGGTAGTAACAAGAAAAGCTGTGGATAGCGAAATATGTAAAAATTCAATAGAGTCATTACTCCATGAATTAAATGTTTCTGCTAATGATGTTAAGCTCTATATTCTAGCGTTTATACATAGATCCATCGTAAATGAGCGAAATGATTTTGCACCACAACACAACGAAAGACTAGAGTTTTTAGGTGACGCTGTACTTGAACTCGTAATCACAAGCGAATTATTTATAAATTTTCCTGATAAACAAGAAGGAGAAATGACAGATATGAGAAGCGCTCTTGTAAGAGGAAGGAATCTTGCAGAAGTAGCAAAAAATCTTAATTTTCAAGAATATTTATACTTATGAAAGTGAGAAGAAAAGTCAGGTTGAAGAGATAATGATTATATTCTAGCAAATACGGTTGAGGCATTTATTTGAGCTCTGTATCTAGATGCCTGATTTGAAAGAGCCAAAAAATTTATTTTAGACAATATATATTCTACGCTTGGAAGTTCATTAGATAATAAATGATTTAAAGATTTTAAAACACTATTACAAGAACATGTTCAAGCTGGAAGTGATATAACTCCGCATTATGAAGTGTTAGAAGACACTGGCCCAGACCATGAAAAGCAGTTCCTTGTTTGAGCCTATATATGAGAAAAGAGAATTTGACAATGATCTTGAACCAGTAAAAAGAAAGCCCAAGAGCAAGCCGCAGAAGATGCTTATAACTCAATTACTAATTAAACATACGTATTATGACAATTTTTTTACTCGCAATAGTTATATTTTTACAACTTATATTCTACATAGTAGTATTCGATGTAGTACTTTCATGGTTGTCACTTGCCTGAATAAGATTTAGACCTCAGTTTATGAGAGATATACTTGATCCAATGTATGGCTTTGTAAGAAAATATATCCCTTCTAGATTTTGAGCCTTTGATTTTACTCCAATTATTATTATCTTTGCGGCTACTTTTTTGATACATATCATTAGCTTAATTTCACCAGAAGTCTCTCAAATACTTAGTCAATTAGCCTTATAAAATGAAATCAGTAGATTACAAACTGTTCTTTACCGTGCTTATTCTGATCATATTTTGAATGATAATGATTAGCTCAGTATCAGTATGGGGATCTTTCAGAGTAACAAGTAGTCAGGCTGCTGCATGATATATTGAATCGGCCTATAATCATTTTTATGTGCTCAGAAACATAATTCACGTACTAATTTCTATGCTGTTAGTATGAGCCCTGGTAAAAATAAAATATACCTATTACGAAAAGTACTCTCGTCATATATTTGGAGTTGCTATTATACTATTGATTATAGTACTTATACTTTGAGAAGCGTATAAGTGAGCTCGTTGATGGATATCTATTCCTTGAATTCCTTTTAACATACAGCCAACGGAGTTTTTAAAGTTTGCCCTAATAGTATACCTTGCCGCATTTTTCAAGCAATATAAACAATACTTACATACATTTTATGATGGTTTTGTTCCCTTTGCTATAGTGCTTTGAGTGGTACTCCTCTTAGTATGAGCGCAGCCTGATTTTTGAACTATTCTTGTAATAGTCCCTATATCATTTATGATGTTTTTCTTTGCCTGAGCCAACGTAAAATATCTGTCCCTCATGTTCGTTGCATGAGTCATTATTGCATGATGAGTATACCTAGCAGGGGATTATGATAAAGAAACTTGAAAAAATCTTAATAATCTTTGATATATTACCAATCGAATAGATAATTTCCTTGCTGATAATGAGGAAGCTATAAATAATAAAACTATAAATTACCAAACAGAACAAGCCCTCATAGCAATATGAAGCTGATGATTTTCTTGACTTTGATTCGGACAATCAATACAAAAATTTGGATATCTGCCTGAAGTACAATGAGATTTTATATTTTCTGTAATAGTTGAAGAGCTTTGATTTCTTTGAGCCTTTATACTTATGAATATGTACATGTATATATGATACAGAGGAATGAGAATAGCAAGGTATAGTAATGACTTATTTGCAAAATACGCTGCCTTTTGAATCACAACGTGGATATTATTACAAGCTTGTATAAATATTTGAGTAAATCTCAATATAGTACCACTTACATGAATAACACTTCCTTTTATTAGTTATGGTTGATCTAGCTTACTCTCATTATCTTTTTGATTAGCTCTCTTACTCAGTATATCTAGAGAGATAGAACCAGAGAAATATAAGAAAAAAATGAAACGTAAGAACCATATATCTATAAGAAAAACGCTATGACTATAACTCCTGCAATGCAGCAGTATTATGATATGAAATCTCATTATAGTGATGCTATATTATTTTTTAGAATGGGAGATTTTTACGAGATGTTTGAGGATGACGCGCAAATTGCTCATAAAATATTAGGAATTGCTCTCACATCCCGAAATAAAAATGCCGAAAATCCAGTGCTACTTGCAGGAATACCGTTTCATGCAAAAGAGAAATACTTACCACTTTTAGTACAGGCAGGTTATAAAGTAGCTATAGCTGAGCAAACCTCTTCAGCGCAAGCCAAAGGAATAGTTGAAAGGCAAGTTGTCAGAGTAGTAACCCCTGCAACTATTGGCTTGGAATGAGAAACATATGAAAATTGAGCGAGTAGTAACACAATTGTGTCACTGGTAAAGTCTGAGCATTGATATGGAATATCTATTATTAATTTTTCAAATCACTCTTGGCAATGTAGCGAATTTGATGATTTTGAGAACTGCGCAACACAGCTCTACAAAATATCTCCAGCAGAGATTGTTTTAGAAAAGTCACTCTATTGAAACAAAGAAATACATGATATCCTTACAAAGAAGTATAATCTTAATATTTATTACAAAGAATATATTAAAAATGCCTATATCGAGTTAACTACTAGTTTCGGAACTAAAAATCTACAATCATATGGAATAGAGGATAAAAAACTAGCTCAATATGCATCTGCTATACTTATAGAGTATGTTACTGAAAACCAAAAGCATGATATGAGTTTTTTACATAAACTCAGTTATGAATCATTTTCTTGATATATGGACTTGGATGATACTACCATAAAAAGCTTAGATTTAGTTTATAACTTCGCTACGAATTCAAAAACAAAGGGAACACTTTTATGAGTTTTAGATTCAAGTAAAACCTCAATGGGAAAAAGATACCTGAGAGAGCAAATCCTCCATCCATTGCAAGATATGAAAGAAATAAAACGAAGACAAAAATTTATATCAGCTTGTAAGCAGGATACTATCTTGCTAGGAAAAATTCGTGATAAACTCAAATATATAATTGATTTAGATATGCTACTTACTAGGCTATCATTACAGCGAGTAGGACCAAAGGATTTGATAATGCTTAAGACTTCACTTATGGCAGTGAGAGATATTATACATCTCATAGAAGCATCAAATAATACTACACTTAAAAAAATATTTCAGTAATTATGATATATCTCTTTACATGAAATAATGATTACCTCATCCATGAGGAAGTTTTAAGATGGAAAAATGGTTTTAAGGAAAAACATGGAGAAGAAAATATTACCTATATCTCATCTCTTGATGGAAATACTAAACATACTATCTGCGAAACTCTCGTTTCGCGAAGTTTATTTGCAGAAAAAAGACTGGTTATAATTTCTGGTTTTCCATTTTCTTGAGAAAAAGCATTCTCTGGAGCAAGTGATTTAGAGCAGCAGATATTATCTCTCCTAGCAGATATACCTGATGAAGTGCTCGTAGTATTTTCAAGCATACATCCTGATAAAAGAAAAAAATGATGGAAGGGACTTCAGAATTTTGCTAAAACGAAAGAATTTAATATTTCGTGAGATGATCAAGTTATGCAAATACTTACACAAAAATATAAAACAAAAATTGAACCTAATGCTCTACGTAGGCTCATAGTATTAAAGTGATGAAGCTTACAAAAATGTATATCAGAAATAGAAAAACTCTTAATCTCCCCCCTATGAAAATTGTGATGAGGTGATAGAGGGGATTATAATATAGTATCTTGAGATATAGATACATACATATTGCCAGAGTTTGAGGAATCAATCTTTGTATTTATCGATACGCTACTAGGAAGAGATGGAAAGAAGGTATTCTCGGAACTCAGAAATCTTATAGATTCCTCTAACCTCTACGCAGTATACCAATCTATTCTTTGAAACCTTAGGCTCTATCTCTATATAGAACTCCTAAAATCACAAAAAAAATCCCCTAAAGAAATAGGTGATATACTCAAACTCTGAAATAGGACATTTCTTATAAATAAACCCCATAAATCAAAATATAAAAGAATCTCTGAGCTCTATACTAACCTACTTAATTTTGATAAAAACATGAAGTTTTGAAAATTTGTTAGTTCTGATCCAGCAGATATGCACCGAGAGCTTGAGAATATTTTATTGAAATTTTTAGCGTAATTATGAATAAAATAGAACACTGAAATCTTAATGATGAAATAAAAGATAAACCTGAAACAAGAGGATGGGTAATTGATAACTTTATACAAGAAAAATCACACTATTACAATTGAAGTTTAGGTATAAAATGGGTGAATGAAAAAAAGTGATTTATAAAAGAATGATTCAGTTCGAAAAAGGATATTAGAACCTACGCTATTCTAATATCATGAAAGGCTAAAATTACATTTCCTGATACTTGAGAAGTAGTTGAACTATCAAGTGTAGGTGATTATGTATATTTTAGCACTACATATTCAGATCACATAACTACAATGCTAGAAGATACAGTAATGGTAGCTGTTAGATGGAAAGAACTTTAATCTCACTGAGTAATTTCTCCAAGTCCAGGTCTTTTTATTAGATCGTCTGCAAATCTAACTTTCATTTCTTCAATCGTTTCTCGAGTCATTTCTATTGATTCTGTAGTTACGAGACGTTTTCGGTATTCCTTCACTCAGGGAAAAGATTTTATATATTGAACCAGATGCTTTCTAATTTCTAGAGAGCCTTTTCTTTCCCCCTTAGTTGCAACAAGCTGAGCAGCATGAAACTCCATAGCTTCAAGCATTTCTCAAAGCGTTGGTTGGTAACATCAGCCAGAAAAAGTACCCAGAGGGTATATATCCCTCTGCTGCTCTGCGAGTTTTTCGCCTATAAAACACCAAGGATTTCAAAAACTCCTTCGACCAATCATAAATCCTGAGAGATTTTGAACTTTAGCCATACCATCATCATAGTTTTGTACATCACCGTTTCAAACAACAGGAATATCCATATTTTTTTGAAGCTCATATATATTGGTAAAATCAGCACTTCATGTATAGGCCTGTTTTGCCGTTCTCCCATGAATAGTTACGAGTTTAGCTCAAGCTGTTTGTAGGCCTTGAGCAAAATGAATCAAATCTTGATTTCCATCAAAACTGAGCCGAGTTTTAACAGAAATAGGAAGGTGAGTTGCCTCATCTAAAGCTTTTACTATATCAAAAGCTGTTTGCTCATTAATCAGTAAGCTTGATCCATGTCCAGATCTCACTACTTTTTTAGCAGGACATCACATATTCACATCTATTCAAGCAACATTATACTTTGGATCAGAAATAATTTTTGCAGCTTTTGCAAACATAGCTGGATCTTTTCAAAATATCTGAATAATAACAGGTTTTTCTATTTCTTGATGAGGTAGGACACTATCAGCAAGAAATTTTGAATGAACCAGACCATCTGCGCTATAAAACTCACTTATACAGTATATATGCGGTGCAACACGTTTCATGGCTTGTCTATAGGCACTATCACCGTATCAGTCCATAGGAGCAAGGAAACAAAGCTTGTCATGTAGCGTTAATTGCTCTTGCCAAAAATTTTTATTCATATGTATCTCTAATTATAATCAGGCATAGTATAGTGAAAAATATATTTACTCCAGTTTTTTTACATTTCTGTCAAACTAAAATATTTGATAAGTGGATGAAAAGTATGTTATGATATTTTTAGTAATAGATAAAACACTAAATTATGACTCTATCAGAAATACTTGCAGGCAAAACTGTAGCCAGAGATGAATTCAAATCTAGCTTTTCTCTTCCGAGAAGATCTAAGATACTTGTAGCTGTACATTTCACAGATATAATTCTTACTCAAAAAATACTAAAGGGACTCTCTATACTCCCTGCAAATTTCATAGTATTTTGAAAAGATATTAAAAAGATAGAAGCAAAAAACATTTCATATAGTGACTCGCATGAAGATTTCAATATGCAATGAATTGATGCAATTATGTGTAATTGTGAAGATATATCACTAGAATGAGTTATGAAAAAATGAGTCGTTCCGATAGTAAATGAAAAAAGCTACCTAGGAAAAATACTCCAAGAATTTCATCCCGGAAGAGCGGAGTGAAATGCCTATCTCTATGAGAAAGATTCTCACTGGTCTGCATATTACGCGCTTGTTCGGTATCTAGAAAATCATAAATTCCCATATGATAATAGAAACCTCATAAAAAATGTTGTATGACTATAGTAGTATGGCATTAAAATTTAAAGATAGTCTTCAAGACTATCTTTTCATTTCTCTTCACAAGTAAATTGAACATTCATTCATTTCATTTGATACCAAGTTCGAACTGTACCTAAAGAAGTTCAATCATGGCATGTATTTAATGTAGCTCATAAAACTAAGGAAGGATCTATTCATGCGTATTGAAGAGAACTAAAAGCTTCTCTTACACAATATATTGTATTTACTCAACATAATTCTACTGTTTCTATACACTCAACTTCTTGATAAGTTAGTCCATATTTTTGCTTGCGTACTTCTAACATTTCAAAATAAGGTTTATTTTTTAATACATTTATTTCCTCTCAATTTAATGCTTTTTTAATTTGTTCATGAATATGACCATTTCCTTCAAATTCAACTATGATTATCTTTTTCTTTCTCTTTATTGCATCAGAAATCGAGTCACAAACATTATTTATTAACTTAGGAATATTGGAATATTGGAACCTATTTTTTCATACATTCAAGAATTTATCTTGCATATCTACAACCATAAGTCACTTGAAAACCTCAGTCATTTAAAATTATTATTAATAATATAAATATATATTATGTCAATATGATGAGTTATCAAGTTTTTTTTGACTTAGCAACACTTGAGCATAAAGTAGAGCGAGTTAATTTATGCAAAAATAATACAAAATTATGGCAAAAAATCTCGTAATAGTCGAATCACCAGCAAAAGGAAAGACCATTGAAAAGTTTCTATGACCTGACTACAAAGTAGTTGCGTCAATGTGACATATCAGAGATTTACCTCAAAAATCACTGGGGATAGATATAGAAAATGGATTTACTCCAGAGTATACTATATCAGAAGATAAAGAAAAAACAGTTAATAATCTTAAAAAACTAGCAAAAGCAGCTTCACAAGTATGGATAGCTACCGATGAAGATCGTGAATGAGAAGCTATCGGGTGGCATCTATGTCACGCTCTAGGTATAGATCCAGCTACCACTAAGAGAATTGCGTTTCACGAAATTACAAAATCAGCTATTCAAAAAGCAATTGAAAACCCAAAAACGCTCGATTTAAAACTCGTAGACGCGCAGCAAGCGAGAAGACTCCTAGATAGGCTTGTTTGATATAAAGTATCACCGGTACTTTGGAAGAAAATACGTAAAGGTCTTTCAGCTTGAAGAGTACAATCAGTCGCTGTAAAACTTATAGTTGAAAAAGAGCGAGAAATACAAAACTTTAAACCAGTAGAGAGTTGGAAAATAAAGGTTCAGCTTGATTTCGCAGGAAATAAATTTGAAGCTCTATTCTCAAAAGTCAGTGGAAAAGTCAAAAAACTCCACTCTCAGCAAGATGTACAAAAAATTCTCGCTACACTTATTGATGATATCACAGCAATTTCTGAAGGGAAGTCTAAAAAAGATACTATAGAATTCTCTCATACATCAGTTCTTGATTTTAAACTAGTAGAAAGTATTACAAAAGATTCAAAAAGATCTCCAGGAGCTCCATTTACAACATCAACACTCCAACAAGAAGGTGCGAGAAAATTTGGCTTTGGAGTAAAACAAACCATGATGGTAGCGCAGCGACTCTATGAAGGGATAGACTTATGAAACGGAGAGAGACAAGGACTCATTACCTATATGAGAACTGATAGTGTGAATCTCTCAAACGAAGCTCTTGCTTGAGCAAAATCAATGATAGAAAAAACTTTCTGAAAAGAGTATCATAAAAAAAGAAGCTTCACTACTAAAACTGCAGGAGCTCAAGAAGCCCATGAAGCTATCAGGCCAGTAGATCTATCAAGAACTCCAGAGAGCCTCAAAGGAGACTTAGATGCTCAGCAACTCAAACTCTATACTCTTATCTGGAAGAGAACGCTTGCCTGTCAAATGCAGGAAGCAATTGTAGAGGTTACTACGTATCATTTTTCTCCAGAAAAAGCTCCTAATCAAACATGGACATCAAAGTGAGAAGTAATTAAATTTGACTGATTTATGAAACTCTACATAGAGTGAAATGATGATGAAGAAGACGATGATAAGGATGCTGAAGGAATGCTCCCTAAAATAGCCCAGGGGGAAATAGCTCAAAGTAAAGTTATTACAGGGACGCAAACATTTTCTCGTCCACCAGCTAGATTTACAGAGGCCTCACTCGTAAAGAGACTTGAAGCAGAAGGAATAGGGAGACCGTCTACGTATGCTCCAACTATCTCAACTATTATAGATAGAGGATATGTTGAGAAGAAAGATCGAAAATATCTTCATCCAACAGAAACTGCCTTTACTGTTACGGACTTCCTGCAACAATATTTTTCTCAGATGATAGAGTATAGTTTTACCAAATCAGTAGAAGAAGAGTTTGATATTATTGCTGATGGAAAGATGGAATATCCAACAATGCTCCAAAAATTTTGGGAATGAACACTCAAAAAATCCATAGAAGAAGCAGGGGAAAAAGCTGAAAAAGTAGTAGAACTCGTAGGAAAAAAATGTCCTACATGTGGTGAAGAGCTTGTATTTAAATTCTCTAAAGCTGGAAAATTTATAGGATGTTCATGATATCCAGAATGTAAACATATAGAGCAGCCAGAAGAAGAAAAAAATATGCTCGATGCGCTCAAGGCTAAATACGAATGAAAACCTTGTCCAGATGGGATAGAGGGAACCGTAGTAGTTAAAACTGGTAGATATGGTCCATTCTTAGCATCAAGCGAATATCCAGCTGTAAAATGGATAGGGAAGATTAAAAATGAAAAAGAAGAAATTCTTGAAGTGCTACTTGAAGCTGCAGGTTTACTCGTAGACGAAGAAACCGGAGAAGAAATGGTAGTTAAAAATTCACGTAGATGACCATTCCTCGCTGCAAAAAACTATCCAGAAGTAAAAATAGCTAAAAATATACCAAAAGAAATTTGGGCCCAGGTAAATGAAAAATTAGCAGAAAAGGATGAAGAGGCTGCATAATACATAATGAAAACAAAAAGAGAAAGAATAGTATTCTTTCTCTTTTTGTTTTCATATCTACTTTCTCTTACGTATGTTTTTTCATTCAAAAGCCAAAAAAAATAGTACTCAGAATACCATTCCCGCAAAATGCCCGAGGAAACTAATCCCAGGAGAGAATCAAATAGCAATATTAATAACTATTGCCGTAACTCAGCCCGTATACTCAGGGTTTCATCGCTTCCAGAGTATGAGAGTATAGTAGGTCAGTACTGCAAGAGCAAATCAGCTGATTCCTATAGTATTAGCGTTAGTAAGGAAGGTTAACACTACTCAGATAAATATCGCGCAGAGCACAAAGAATAATATATACCTATCTTTTCAAATAGTCCTCTCAAGTACATTTCAAAAATAGAGTATAAATATCGCGTTAGATATAATATGAAGAATACTCCCATGCAGAAACTGTGAGCTAAACATCTGCAGAAACCAATAGAAATAATTTCCCTGATTATAAAAATAATCGTTCATCCCGAATATAAGAATATCTCTATATACAAAGCTAATGGCTGTGAAAAATACAGAAAGAGCCATGAGAGTATTTGATACGGTCCATTTATTTTGCAGCATAATTTTGTTTTGATACATAGTAATATAAGGCTCATCAGATAATAACCATTGGCATACTTAATATACTTCACTGAGTTATAAATCCGAGGTAATACCCTATCTGAGCGTCTGGTGTTCTGATAAATAATTCTATCAACGTTCTCACTACTCCGTATATTATAAGAAATAGAGCTGCGAATTGACCAGCAAAAGCTGGTTTTTTGAGTATAAAATAAAAAATTATAAATATGAGAACTCATTCTCAAAGTGCTTCTAAGAGGGGAGAGGGAAAATATGATCATGAAGAAGTCACAACAGCAAGAGGCCCCTCATACGCAAATCAGAGAAGCTCTTTATTAATATAATTTCCTATTCTTCCAAAAAAGAGTCATACAGGAATAATCATAGCAATAGTATCAGCAAGATTCCAAAATAATACCTTCTTTCTTATTGAAAAAAGATATAAGGCAATAACAACTCAGAGAAATCCTCAATGAAAGCTCATTCATCCGTCCCAGACTTTAATGATATCAAGTGGGGTAATTATATATGAACTCAGGTTATAAAAGAGGACATATCAGAGTCTTCCTCAGAGTATCGTTCATATAAATATATAGAGAAATAGTGATTCTTGCTCTGTGGTAGAGTAATGAGAGTGTTTTTTTAGATACCAAACTCAATATAAAAATCCTATAACATACATAAGTCCATAGTAACTTGGTGCAATTGTTATACCAAAGAGTGTCATTTCAAAAATAGTCATAAAGGTCCTAGATTAGCCATAAATATAGATTATCTCTCACTATGAGGATGAATCTTAATTAAAACACATATCAATTATTTGACAATAGTGTTTATGTGTGGTGTAATATATTTACTGAAATAGTTTATGTACACAAATATAAAAATGTCAACACATACAATTTCTCTTATATATAAAGATTATAACCAAATCGATATGGGCTGCAAGCCGTAAAAGAGAAAAGTAGCGACGCATTATTTCTAAAAGAAAATTATGAAAATTGTACTTACCAGATATACCTCGATACTGACACTCGGAATGATGATGTTTAATACACTCATACCTTTCCAAGTTTCGGCTGCATCTAATGATGATATAGTATATCCATTAAAGGAAATTTCTAAACTGGAATGTAGATTTGAAGATTTTAGTAAACTTTCTTCAAATTGTAAAACAACTCTTCCAATACTAAAAACTGGTGACTATAACAAATATGCTACTCAAAATGGAGGGTATAATGATTTTACTCGTCTCTACACGGTTCTATGGGGATCAAGTTACAAGTATGGGTGGGATGTATGAAATGGATGACACCAGGGAACAGATATAGCAACTGCAAAAGGTACTCCCGTATACTCTATAGCAGATGGAGTAGTACTAGAGGCAAGAAAAGATGTTTCTTGGGGGAACTTTGTTTCTATAGAACATACTATTAGAGGTAAAAAAATAGTTTCTAATTATGCTCACCTCTCTAAACTTTCTGTCAGTAAATGACAAAAGGTAAGCGTGAGTAAAAAAATTGGTGAAGTATGAAGTACCGGGAATTCAACAGGGAATCATCTGCATTTTCAGATAGATTTACCAAGCACCTTTCACCCATATTATTATGATTGGAACGCTTGTCCATATGGATACTATGAAATTACAGAAAAATGAGTCTGTTTTAATGAATTAGCAAAAAATACATTTGACCCATTAGAATTCTTGGAAACCAGTGGGGCAATAGTAGATGAAATAGTCTCATCAAACAGTATTGCTAGCAAAAAAGTAGAACTGAGTATTACTCAGGCAAGTATGAATGATGTACTAGCAACAACAGTCTATCACGGATATGGAACAAGCTTTGATGTAAAAAATGTTCAAGAACTCTATAGTGTTTTAGGATACTATAACTGAGATATATCATGAGATTATGATGATATTGAATGAACTATCATAACATACCAAATAGAAACAGGAGTGATTGAAACTAAAAATGATGATGGAGCAGGGTGGTTTGGTCCAATGACACGAACTCAAACAAAAAAAGACTATAAAGCATTTCTTGCAAATGGATGAAAAATCCTAACAAGAGTGCTGCAAGAAGAAAGTGTAACGAATCAGGCAAAAATTATAAATAAACAGATAAATACTGTGTCACGAGTAAACCTCAAGACGAGAGAAGAAATTGAAAAACAAGAGATGGATATGTTCCTAGGAAAATATGATATAAAGTTTGCAGATACAGCATCTCAAGTGGAAGTAGGAAAACAAAAATCAACAACTCTCTCAGTTACTGACTCAAGAGGAAGATGATATAAAGGAAATACTCCTTGAAATGTAACATTTGTATATGATACGTCTGTAGTAAGTGTTTTCCCTGAAAGCTTCTATAGCTTTACAAATGGAAGTAGAACTATTAAAATAACAGGTCTCAAGGCTTGAAATACAAAAGTAACGATGAAAATTGGGAATGTAGAAATTAAAACATTTTCAGTAAGTGTTGGGAAACAATGACAAAAACAATCTGCAGATACAGCGCAATTATTTCTAACAAATACCGCAATTTTATGAAGCCATAACACAGGTGTTGTACTTCTCAAAGATCAATATGGTACTAATCTCATTAGAAGTGAATTTGCAGGAGAAATACAGCTTGTCTCAGATAAAAAAGTAATCTACTGTATAAAGAAGGGAAGACTTCAAGACATCAAAGAAATCTATAAAAGAAAATGTTTCGATGATGAGTATAGTGATACACTCTCATACTCATATAGCGATACTATAGAATGAATCCTCGTATTTGATTACAAAGTATTCTCTACAGGAAATACAAAGCTTACCTTAAAAAAAGCAGGCAAGGAGATAGCAGGAAAGACATTAGCAGTAGGGATGCCAAAAGATATAGATAAAGCATATGTGTATAATGAAGAAGTTGAGGAAACACTTATGAGTGGTATAGCTACTACCAATAGCCAATGAAACTTTAAACAAACAACCAATATAACTCGAAAAGATGCCGTTGGCTGGATATATAACTCTATGAAGGATCTATGAATAAGTAACAAAGCTATTTTTGCAGAAGATACCTCGTTTAAAGAAATCACCCGGCAAGAATATCTGGAACTCGTAACAAAATATCTAGGAACGAGAGTTGTAAGCACATGATGACAAGATTATAGAGATGGAGACACGCAGTTATGAGAAAATGTCGCAGCTCTCCTATGAAATACATATAAATGGAAGGATCAGTTTGGAGACAACTACTTCCAGCCAGACAAAGAAATAAGTAGATGAGAGGCAGCCTACTTGCTGGTGCAAGCCCTTAGGGCACAAAACAGATGGGCCGTAGCACAAAACTAGATCTCTGAAAAAGTATGTACACAAAAAACCAAATCTTTTAAAATTTATTACAAATATACAATACTATGAAAAATACAAATACAATTCTTAGCATCGACGACCTAGGACTCTCAAGTGAAGTTACAGCAAACCTAAAAAAATATAATTCAGCAATAGACGGAGCGCTCGATGCAGTACAAAAACTAGAATCAATATGCATTACAGCGCGGCTTGCTGAAATGTTTGGAGCAAATGAGACACAAACAGCAGATGCAATGAAACATGATTATCTCATGGCTGCATAATATAAATGCACATAAACTGATTTATAAAATAATAAAAGAGATTTGCAAAAGTCTCTTTTATTATTTTATCATTTAAGGGGGGGGGTAATATTTATATTGCTCAAAGATTGAATCAAATATTTAGAATAATATATATATTGACTAAAATAATATAATATTTTTAGTTGATAGTAATACATTTTCTATTATATTAATAGAAAATACTTAATACTAATAAAATATTAATGTCAAAAAAAGACCTTCATTTTCCAAAAAATCGTGAACATGAAATAAATAACTCTTTACCAGGTGACTCTACAGAGCTTTTAAATGCAGCAATAAAGCAACTATGACTTCCTGTATCACTAATACTAGATAGATCATGACAAGAGCTCTCATGAACTTGATTAAACATGGTAAAATCTATAAAACCTATAGAGTACTGATTTCTTAGTGACCCTGAAAATTTCCTTTCACTCCCTGTAATAAAAAGAAGAGAAAGAATACTAGAATTTGTTGAGTGATTACTTGATTGATGATATACTTCTGAGCTTATGAAACTATTCAGAGAGTTTCAAGTAGATATAGGAACAGATATGAATGAAATTAAAGTTTGATCTGCCGTGTATAATAAAATGACGATAGAATCAAAGCGTCGATATGTTTTATTGAAACTTTTAGAAGAGTTACATAAACAATATTCTTTCAATTTTATTTCTAAAAATGATGGTAGTACATCTCAAGCAGATAAAAATGAAAATAAAAAAAATCAAGATGTTTACTATAATGAATCAGACCTGGAACAAGAGAGCTTAGAAGAATTCAAACAAAAATATATTATAGATTTTTTATTATGAGAATTACAAGAGATATATAATTTATATAAAAAATTTGACCATTTTGATCAAGATATTAGAAAGGTTATAGCACCAGGGAGTCTACTTTTTGAGTTCATACATATATTTTTAAAGCATCAAGATTTCGATGAAGATTCTTTTGATAGGCTTTATTCAATGCTAAGTGATAGAAAAGCAAAGATTTTTATTGATTCAATAATTTTATTATGATGAGTCGATAAAGCATTTGTTGATCCTGTATGCTTAGGTAATTGATGAAAAGTTGAAGCCTGAAAAAAACTTACTATTGTAAATAGTTCAGATCTCATAGAAATTGACCCAATAAATGAAACAAATCTTGGTTTTTCATTCTTTTCTAAAGATTTTTGAATATATGATGCAAAAGAAATTGGATTTAAAAAACTTAAACAAGTATATTCAAAATACCTACCTGAAATTATTAGTCATTTTTCAAAAAAACTCTGAACTATAGAATGAGTAAGTCAATGACTTTTAACCTACCAAAGAAATGAGCTAGAAGGTTCTTCTGAAATAGAATGACTCAAAGTTACTTGAACAACTGATAAAATGATTACTAATGATAGTCCTCCAATTTATCAAGCATCTTACACATTTGATCTAGAAGAAGAACTTACAGATGATGATATTAGAAACCTATGCTCATTATTACAGGATGTTTCTAGTAAATGGAATAATATATCAATGAAAGAAAATGAATATTTTCCTTGATACATAAATCCTAATGGTAATGAAAGTGAAGATGATATTATTTATAAATGAATTTTTCAGCAAGGAAAATGATTTGAAACAAATAATCTTTTATATCTTTCAAATTCAAAAAGTGGGAGAAAAACTTTGAGTATCAACCTCAATAATTTTACTGCAGATTTATTCACATTTCTCTCAATACAAATATGATTTTATTTAAAACATAAAAAATTCTTAAATAAAGAAACTCTTTACGCAAATATATATCATTCTTATAATCAAAAATATATAGAATGAAGTACTATCTATGATATAGAATGCTTTACTGCACAATATGAAGATTTTATAAAGAAAATAGTATATCCTCTTTCTAGAGAGTATTTAGAACAAAATGGACGAAGCATACAAGCGAGTAGCACTATATTTTTATGACTTCATGGTACAGGAAAGTCACAATTCATTATGAATCTTTTACAAAATAAGGTCTTTAACTATTGAGAAAGTGAGCTTAATTTAAATGCAACAGTTATACCTATAGACTTACTTCAATTAAAATCATTATTAGAAGATGATTTTTCAGAAATTAAACAAAGACTCATTGAAGTTTCAGAAAATTCCAATATTCCTGTAGTCATAGTTATAGAAGACATAGATACATTAATGAGTAACGATCCAAATGATCCTTGAATCTTTGATCAAATGCTTACTAATTTATTTGAGTGAGTTTGAGCTATTCCAAATATAACGGTTATTGCTAGTTCCAATTATCCAGAAAAGATATCAGCAAGAATGATACGACAAAATCGTTTTGAAAACATAATGATGTTCTCTTCTCTCCAGACAGAAGAGCAAGTAAAATCTATGTTTTCAGTGCATATAAAAAGTAAACACTTAGAAGAATTTTTCACTGCTGATTTATTAAATGAATATTCTGGGAAATTTATTTGAACTACACCAAGTCATATAGCAAATTTCATAAGTGAAATTTCAAGAGAACGATTATTTAGAATTCAAATGGGAAATAAAGCTCCAATTTCAAGTGAAGATATTAATAAAATTTTTGAAAATTTAAATATGAACTTTCCTCTTTTAGAGCAAAGGGAATCAGAGATTAACATATGGTTAAAAGATATAAGAAGCAAAGAGAAATGATCTAAAGTTGGTTTCTTAACAGAAAATAATATCCAAAAATAACTTACTCAAAGAAATATGTTACACTACCCTACTATAAGAGAAAAACCACTTAAATTTCATTGAGTTGATACTTGTGATACAGCAATAGTAACAGTATCTCAATCATTTTGATTTCCAAAATTAGATACAGAGGTGTCAGTAATTGAAAATGCTAAAAACCTAACATTAGCTATTTTAAATGCGCAAGAGGCATTTAAACTTATTCAAGAAATTAATTATGATGCATTTACACCAGAAAAACTAGCAGAGATATATTATTACCTAGAATGTTCTCTTAATTCAAATGATATCATAGATTTTTTAGACTCAAAATGAGTTGATGTAGTTTTTATTGAGATAGATTGAAAAACTCCAGGAATGATGTTAAAAATATGAAATGTATTTTTTAGTCCTCCAATGTGAATGACTGAATTAAAACGATTAGAGGCTCCAAATATTGCAGGTCAAAAAACAGAATACTATGCTTGAGTATACTATGCAAATGAAAAAGTACTATTGCGTTTACATCCAGGTAAATCTACTTTTGAGAGTTATGTTGGTGAAGAACAAAAATTATGAATAAAACAAGTACAATTTATTCAAAATATTAATTGAAATTATGATGTAATAAATACTACTGATGATATAATATATAACCTTGATGCTTTCGACTTTGAATGAGATAGGTGAATGTCCGTCAGATTTTTTCTAAATATTGAGAAAACTATCTTTGTAGATTATGACTGAGAAGAGTTTTGAGATCTAATAGAACTTGATATAAGTAAAAGCATAGATTTTACTGGAGCAGATGACAAGATAAAAAAAGTAAATCTTCAATAAACACTTCACTAAACTCCCTTGAAATGGGAGTTTTTTTGTATATACTGGGCTTAAAGATACATTTTAAAGAAAATATTAACCGTGGCTCGACCTAAAAAAAAGACATGATTTCTGGCAAATATCCCAGATGATTACAAAACCTACGCATTT
>JAWUVV010000004.1:0-47357 GCA_034112165.1 Candidatus Altimarinota bacterium | reverse complement strand
GCGTAGGTTGGACTACAAGAACTAAATACTGGTCCAAGCGCAAATCACATAAATATGTACTTTGACATTCATTTTTTCTGCTTACTTTTATGTAGTAGCTCATTTGATTTTCCAGAAAATCCAAGTTTTGTTGAAATATTTTTCCATAGATTTGGAAAAATAGTAATAATACCAAGAGCTACTAATACTCCCCCAGAAAACGATTTCCAAAACGATGGTGGTACATCAATAAGTATCGTGCTGGCTTTTAATAAGAGAGAAAAGAGAATTATAGAGATACTTAATGATCAAATAATAACAAAAGGGATTTTTTTATTTTCTCCATCCTCAGCGCTCGCTCACAAAACAATTGGAAGCAGAGGTAAAACGCAGGGAGCTAAAACCGTCAATATTCCAGATAAAAATGCAATTACTAAAAGTGTCATACCTATATTTATAAATTATTAATATATATATTATAGCATTCTTTCTTAAGGAAAGCTTAAAATTCAGAAAAAGAGCACAACATATGTTGTGCTCTTTTTCTGGAATGAGTTGTGATTATTGAACTCTTTCAACAATATCTTCAACTGAATTACCTCCTACCCATTTTTTAATTTCGTTTCCATCTGCGTCAATCTGAACAAATGTATGCTGAGCTACAACTCAGTATTTTTTTCTGAGATCAGTGCTCGTATCAAAATCAGTTTTTAATATTGAAAGACCTTCTGGAACACTTCATGATTTTATTCCTTTATCAGCTGCGCTACAGCTTGGACACCATGATGCGTGAAAGAAAAGTACTGTGTCTTCCGTCTCACCAACAAGAGAACTATCATAATCAGTATATATTCCAGTAAGCTCTTTTGTCATAACTTCTTCAGCTTCTATAGGTTCTTTTCCTTTCATCATTGCATCATCTTTCATCATTGCATCTCATCCGATTTGCTCTCTAATATCCTCAACTTTTAAAGATCCACTCCATTTTTTTATCATTTCTCCATTACTATCCACTTGTACAAAAGTATGTTTCATAGTAACCCCATATTTTTGTCTCAGCTCATCATTTTCTGATGCATCAAAATCTACTTTTAATACAGTGAGATCTCTGCCAGCTCATGACTCTATGAGATTTGCTTCCATAGTTTTACATGACCCACATGATTCTTGATGAAAAAATAGTACCGTATCTTTTGTTTCTCCAACATAACTTTCATCATATTCTACAAAACCTTGAGCCAGTACTACTGGTTCATCTATGCTTGCCCCAATAGAAGCATCTCCCGGAGTACTTGTTTCTACAGAAACTGGAGCGTCTGAAGAAGTATCAATATCCTTTCCACCACATGAGGCAAGGAGTACTAACATCATAACTCCTGAAATAATAACTTTTTTGTTCATAACTATAGGTATATAAAAATAAAATACACGCTAAGCTTATGTAAAGAGACTTAATATAAACTTAATTTATTCTCAAATCATATATCCAACTCACTTTATTGTTTTTATAAAACTCTTTCATAGCTTTGATCTAATATTTGAGACATACACATCTAACTTGTTGTCTCATTCAAAAAGACTATCTCCTCACCAAAGGTATTCTATAATATCTGCCCTGGAAACGACTCTATCACTTTGGGATACAAGCTTTTCGACTATAAGGTATTCTTTTTGTGTGAGATGGATATTCTCTCCTTTTTTTGTAAAAGTATGTTTCTTAAGGTCTATTTCTATATCACATACCATACTAACACCTTTCGGTTTCAATGCATCTCAAATGACTCATTTTTCAAGATGCACATTCATCCGAGCTAAAAGCTCTCAGAGATTAAATGGTTTTACCATGTAATCCACAGCTCCTACTTCAAATCAAAGAAGTCTATCTTGGAGTGTCTCTCTCGCAGTTATCATAATAATTGGAGTTCATTTTTTTTCTCTGACTCTTCTCGCTATCGAGATACCATCAACTTCTGGGAGCATAAGATCAAGGAGAATTAAATCATAATCCTCTTTGGTTGCCTTCTCAATTCCCACCGCTCCATCAAATGCTTGCGTGACAGAAAAATCCTCCATCTCTAAATATTCGCAAATATTTTTAGATATTTCTCTGTTATCTTCTACGAGTAATATTTTCTTCATTTATTTTTTTTAATACATATATCTCAATATTATACATCATTTCTTATATCAACCTTAAATATCGTTCCTCATTTTTTAGGAGAGATTATTTCAACCTTCCAATTATATATGTTTACTATTCTTGCTACGAGGTATAATCCTACTCAAAATCATTCTTTATTTATATCTATTCTGTAAAATTTCTCCCATATTTTAGTTCTATCTCATACTGGTATTCATGGACCATTGTCTCATATTTGAAAGTATTTCTCATTCGCTATAACTTCTATTTTCATATCATCCGGTGCAAATTTAATCGCATTTGAAATGAGGTTATCTATGAGGACCCCAAAAGTATTTTCTTCTATTCTGTATTGTAATCCTTTTGTAATATCTAAACTATAGTTCAGGATTTTATGAGGAAATCACTGAGATATTTCTAAAATTCTTTGCTCTATAAACCTTTTTACATTTATTTCCTGAGTCACTAGACATCAAGACTGTTCTTCGATTTTTGAAATAAAGAAGAGTGATTGCAGTAAACCATTAAGTTTTTTAATATTCTCTCTACTGAGCTTAAAGAAGTTTTCTACATCGTTTTCACTGAGAGTATTAATCTTTTTCTTTTTTTCTAATACATCCAAACGCGAGTTCATCACCATAAGTGGAGTTTTGAATTCATGGCTGACATCTGTAAGAAACTGCTTTAATTTTCCCGTTTGAGTCTCAATAGTATCATGCGAGTGATTCAGCGCTTCAGCTAAAATACGAATCTCATCTCACTGCGGCATAGTATCACAAGAAATATGGCTCTGCTTTGTATTGATATCTATTTTTTCAAGCCCTTGAGAAATACTTTTTAAATCTTTTAAAAGTCTTCCAGAAATATACCTCCCTGTAAAAAACTGTAAAACAAACACCAAAAATATAAAAATAATTCCAGTTTTTATAATGATAAGTTGAGAGTTGATATATGGGGTCGTATCAAAGAGGACTTTCACATCTCCAATACCCTCAAAATATTTAGAATATATAAAATATACTGTTTCTCCATCCCTGTAAAAATATCTATCACTCACGAGCTCTGGATCTTCTTTAATTTTTCTTTGTACTCATGGAGAACAAATAAGATCTCCTTTTTCTGGAATAATAATAGTATCCTGCGTCAGTAAATATTGAGTAAAACCATCAATATCCTCTTGCGTTGCACTACTATTTAGATATCACTGATAGTTTTCATTCATAGTAGAAAAACTCTTCTCCTCTTGATCATAATACCAAATAAAGAAATACGTAATGTTAATAAGTATCAAAAATAAGAGGAGGGATACAAAACCAAAAAATGCGAAGCTCAATGAGATTCGCTCTGACGTTTTAAGTGAAGAAAAATATTTCATACATTCTATTCCTATCCTGAATCCTTTCCTTTTACAAAAAAAGAAAGGGGCTACAGAATATAGTTAAAAAATAATACTCATGCAAATATATAAAGTATTATATAGCTAATTCTTAAATCTTCCTAAAGAATTATTGACCGATCTCCCTGAGTCATTTTACACCTCTCCTCTATCTTTCATAGCATCAAATATTCTCTCCATAGCAACGATGAATGCTCCTGCTCTGTAGGTCGTATCATATTTCTTCGCTGTTTCTCCAACGTTCACCGCTGCCTGTACTATTTTCTTTTTAAGTTTTTCCTGAATTTCATCCTCTTCCCAGTAAAAGTTCATGTCATTTTGTACTCATTCAAAGTAACTTACCATGACTCCTCCAGCGTTCGCTAGAATATCTGGAATGACATCTATGTTATTCTTTTCAAGTATCTCGTCAGCTTTTGGAGTTATAGGTCCATTCGCTAGTTCCATAATGAGTTTAGCTTGTACTTTACTGGCATTCTCATCAGTAATTTGATTTTCAAGAGCTGCTGGAATAAGAATATCACACTCTTTATAGAGAACCTCTTTCGAATCTAGTTTTTCAAAATCTCACGTATAGTCCGTTACTGATTTTCTATTCTTTTTAAGCTCTTGAAGCTTTTGTATATCCAGTCCATCTTTGTTATAAATTCCTCCTCCTGAATCTGATATACCGATTATAGTTGCTCATTGTTCAACCATGAGACTCGCCATTGTCAGTCCAGCGTTTCATGCTCCTTGGATACAAAGCGTTTTACCATCAAGCGTATCACCTCTGAGCTGCAGTATTTTTTCTAGAACATACACTCATCCCTGCGCTGTTGCTTGTCCTCGACCTTTAGATCAACCCGACGAAAGTGGTTTTCCAGTAAAACTTCCTGGTGAGTATTTTCCTACTAATAGAGAGTATTCATCCATCATCCAAGCCATAATTTGAGGAGTCGTATTTACGTCTGGAGCAGGTACATCACTGTCTGGTCCAATATATTTATATATCTGCCTCACATAGCCTCTTGAAAGTCTTTCCAGCTCACCTTCTGAAAGCTCCTTTGGATTTACTATAATTCCTCATTTCCCTCCACCAAGTGGGATATCTATCACGGCACATTTAAAAGTCATCCACGTTGAAAGAGCTTTTACTTCATCTCTATTTACGTCTTGGTGAAATCGTATGCCCCCCTTAAATGGTCATCTCGCATCGTTATGCTGACATCTAAATCCTGTATATATTTTTATTTCTCCATTATCCATTTTTACTGGAATACTAATCTCTAAAATTCTTTTAGGATTTTCTATTATAGAGCGCTTTCCGGCCTCTGTATTTTCTGGAGAATAAAGTTTATACGCTACTTGTATTTGCTGCTTTGCATTTTCAAATGCATTTCCCTGCGAGTTAGACATAAGTGTATATTTAAATATTAAATCGATAAATCACGAGATCTTTTCTTCACTACTTTAGAAACTATTATAATAGTAATAAAGAAAGCTGAAGAGAACATTAAATATGTATAGTTAACGTTTTGTGTGAGCGTCTCAAAATTATTGATATCTTTTCCATAAAATGCTGCTCCAGCTCAAACGAAGACAACTGTTGCCCCCTGTACTCCAATCCATGTACCAGAAACATATTTTATATACGGAGCTTGTAATACTCAGCAAATATAGTTACTGAGATCAAATGGTAACATTAAGAGTCGCATCATAAATGTAGTCTGAAATGTATTTTCTCTGAGTTTTTCTTTCAGTTTCTTTAATTTTTTAAAATTCTTTTTCTCTAAAACAATCCCTCACGTGAAATATCAGACCCAATAAGAAAACATAGTAGAGAGAAGCGTACTCACTGAAGATACCGCAAACCCAAGAAATGGTCAAAATACCATTCATGAAAAAAAATCAAATGGGCTTGCAGGGATAAAAAATAATGGTCTCATAATATATATTCCTATAAATAGACAAATTCATATAAATAAATTTGATCTAATATAATCCTGAGCTCAAAAAATCATCGTTTCAACACTTATATCATTTGAAAAAAAATAATAAAATCCTATAAATATAAAAATAAGCCACAAGAGGCTTACTCAAATAGAAATATACGTGGAGGATTGTTTTGGTAGTTTCATTAGTGAGATTATAACTAAAATTTCCTAAACAAGAAATATTCATTTCATATAATACGCACTATATCTTGTTTCTCCTCCATAAAATTATTTCTTAATTTTTCTAAGTATTTTAGCAAATACAATCGTTATTACAAATAAAGCTGCAGCATATAAAAGGTATTTTGTATCTACATTTTTTAATGCATCTGAAAAGGAAGTAAGCTGCGTATTATGAAATGCAGAACCTGCTAATATAAATACCGTCATTCCAGGTATAATACCTAAAGCAGTAGCTAGAACATAACTTGAAAACTTCACTTTCAAAAATCCACAAGCATAATTTGTAAGGTCAAATGGAAAGAATAAAAACCGTGTCATCAGTACAGACATAAATGGTTCACTATTAACTTTATTTTTAAGTCATGCTATAATTCATCATCCCTCTTCATCCAATAGTTTTTTTCCAAATACTCTTCATAGAAAGTAGGCAAAACAAGCAGAAAGCGTTTCTCATACAAGTGTAAATAACATACCAAGAGGAAGACCAAAAAGCGCTCAACTCATAAATGTCATGAGCGTTGCTGGAAATAATACTATTGGTCGAATAGCGTAGGCCATAACATATATAACGGGTCCCCAAGCATTTCCAGATATAAAGTTATAAAATCAGAGCGCTATTTCCTCAAATGATTGTCAGCTCGAAATCTTATACCAAGTAAATATTATTACTACAGTGAGCCAAATACTTGCCGTTATAATTTGGAGTATATTTGAGTGAAGTCAGTATGATATTTCTCTTTTTATATTTGAGAGTGTTTCCACTACAAAACTATCTGCCACTCTCTTTATGAGGTCAGACTTTGTTGGATATGCTTGAATAGTTTTTGCTATCTTATATGCTGAAATTTTATTATCCATTGCTAAGGTTATTTGAGCTATTAGCTCTCAACTATGGTCCCCAAAAATTGTAGCTCATAAAACTTTTCAACTCACTCTTTTAAAATGAATAAGGATAAATCACTGAGTGTCATTTGTTACCTTTGATCTATCATTTTGAGAGAAATTTATTTTTTTCGAGACTATATCTGATTCGTTATATCTTTTAAGAAGCTCCTTCTTTGTTTTTCCAACTCGAGCAATTTCGTTATGCGTATATAAAACAGCTGGAAGATTCATTTTACGCAATGATTTTTTAAAAACGGGAACAATAATATTCCGCACTACTCCTCTTCCCTCATTATTTGCCCAATGCGTAAATTGGGGGTTTCAACTGACACAATCTCAGATAGCAAAAATATGGCTTATATTTGTTTTACTGAACTTATTCACGATTACTCAGTTTTTGTCATATTTTACTCCTGCGTTTTCTAGATGTAATCAATCTAGATTTATTTTTCGTCCAAGGGCTATAAGTATTGTATCATACACTAATTCTTCTGAATTATTCCCATCAGAATCTGTGATGATTAGCTTCCCATTTTTTGCATGTTTTGCGGTCATCCCAGTATGAACGGAAATACCTTTTGACTCAAAAATTTCTCTCATTAAATCAGACGATTCTTGTTCTTCTCTGGGAATTAAATCATTATTTCTCTGCACGAGATAAACCTGGGTTCAAAGTGTGGCAATACTTTCAGCGAGTTCACATCAAATATACCCACCACCTATAATGACAAGATTTTTAATATCTCCAGTTTGCTCAAAAATCTCATGATTCGTCAAAATATCTTTCTCATCTACTCCATCTATTTCTAGTTTCATTGCGCTACTTCCTGTAGCGATAACTATGTTTTTTGCTGATATAGATACCCCCTCACCCTTGAATTCCCTCTCCTTTGAAGGAGAAGGAGGCTGCATAGTTCATTCTTGAATCTCAAGAGTATGTTCATCTACAAAACTAGCAAATCACTGAAATACTTTGAGGTTTTTAGATTCTACCTTATCAACACTTTCTTCATCTTGAATTTCTTGTCGTCTTGCTCTCACTTCTACCAGGGCAGACTTTAAATCCACCCCCCTATCACCCTTCGGGTACTTTCCCCCAATGGGAGAAAGAGTATTCTGTTTTGAAATATCAATAAGTGCTTTACTTGGGATACACCCAAAGTTTGTACAATCACCTCAAATCAGTCACTTCTCAATAAGCGCTACTTTCTTTCCAGCTCCTGCAAGTCCAAAAGCAACCGTCAATCCCCCACTCCCCGCTCCAATAACTGCCACATCGAAATCGTATTTCATATAGATAATTTAAAATATTTTCTCCATAGTATACATCAACCTTAAATTTAAGGTAACTTTGGAATTTTATTTCTTATATAAACTCCAAACTATGGGGATGTAAAATATATTTGCTAGCAATATCTCGTAATAAGGGAATCACGTAAAATATGTATATAAAAATAATAAAGTTGGTATAAATAAAAAAAATATCAGACCTATTCTCATTTTAGGACTAGTAACTTTTACGTTACTTATTTCTGCACCTCTATACTTATTAACTATAATTTCTCAAGAAACATATTTTTCACCTAAATGCATTAGTAATAAAGAAAATGCAACTATTCAGAACAACGGAAAACATATTCCAAGAATGAGTTGCAGTATATCATTATTTAAGAAATTTAAATATTCAGGATATTTAAAATCTCTATATATTCATGGGATAGCAGGAATAATAAAAGATATAATCGTAAATATACTAAAAACTAAAGTATATTTTTTCTTACTAAAAGAAATATTTTGATTCATGTGTTGTAATTAGTTAGCAAGTTCAAACTCTAATCGTTTTCTCATGGTATCAATATCTATGAGTCTCACCTGAACTTCACTTCAAAAGTGGAGTTTTTTTGAGCCATCATGATTTTCGATACACATTTGTTCTGGGTTATGAGAAAGTCATGTCATTCCATAATCTATAAATCATTCTATAGTATCTGGAAGCTCAACAAAGAATCCTTTTTCTATCATCCCTGAAATATTTGCTGTGAACTGCTTTCAAATTTTGTCTGCCATATATTTACATGCCAGCATGTCGCGCACTTTATATTCCATTTTTTCAGATCTATCTGCGGTATCACTACTCCTACGTGCTACTTTTGGAAGTATCTCATCATAATAGTCTCTTCTCTCTGATCCAAATTTAGCTCTGCAAACTTCTTTTATAATTCTATGAATTTGCAAGTCTGGATATCGACGAATTGGAGAAGTAAAGTGAGAATAAAACTTGAGAGCAAGGCCAAAATGCCCGAGATTTTTTTCACTATAGCGAGCTTTTGAAAGGCTTCGTAGTAGGAGTTTCTGAAGGTATTGAAGCTGAGGATCAGATTGCAATAGAGTAAGAAGCTGTGGGAAATTCATACCCTCTATCTTGAATTCTTTCTCCCCAGGGGAGAAAGAGGCTGCAGTTTCATCTCTCCCTTGGGGGGAGAATTGAGAGGGGGTTATCACTGTTTCTAACATCTTTGTAAATTTTTCCACATCCTCTCCATCTGGATCTTCATGAACTCTGTATAGAAATGGGTATTTTTGAAACTGCTTTGAAACTGACTCATTAGCCAAAACCATGCATTCTTCTATAATCTTATATGACTGATATCTGATAGATTTTTTATACTCAGTAGGATTTCACTCGTCATCTAGAATGATTTTAGTTTCTGGAAAATCAAAATCAAGAGATCCTCTATTTTCAGTGTTTTGAGAAAGTGTGTCAGTAAGAGCTTTTAAATCTTTGATATTCTCAAGTAAACACTCGGATAATTTTTCTCAAAAGAGTAGGTCATCACCTACTCATAAACCTCTATCTTGAATTCTTTCTCCTCAAGGAGAAAGAGGCTGCACTTCTTTTCATGTAGCTTCATCCTCTCCTTGAGGAGAGGAATTGAGGTGAGGCTTGAGCATCTCATCAATCTCTTTATATGTCAGCCTATAATCTGAAATAATCACTGAGTTGTACACTTCACTCTTTGTCACATGTCCCGTTTTTGAGATATGCATTTCACAGGTAAGAGTGAGTTTATCCTCTCATGGATGGAGACTACATAGTCCATTTGAAATTTCTTTTGGGAGCATCGGGATGACTTGATCAGCAAGATAGATACTCGTTCCTCGTTTTCGAGCCTCTCTGTCGAGCGGAGTATCCTCTCTCACATAGTGAGAGACATCTGCAATATGAACAGAGAGAATATATCCCTGTACCTGAGACCGGTCTCAAGAGAGACCGGTCTCTTTATAGATAGTCTCTAAACTAATAGCATCATCTAGGTCCTTACTCTCTGCTCCATCTATAGTATAAGTCAGGATATCTCTACAGTCTTTTCTATATTTTAAATCGGATTCAGAAATATATGGTTTCAAGTCTTTTGTCTCACTCATCACGGCAGGTGAGAAGCTCCTTCGCGCTCACATTTCAAAAGCTATTCTATAAATGTCCTCTCTCCCTTTTGGGAGGTCTCACAGTGACTCTACGATACGCCCCTCTGGATTTTTTCATTCCCAGTTGATTATTTGTACGGCAACTTCACTCCCATCTGTAAACCCTCCAATATGTTTTCCTGGAATAAATATATCATTTTTGATTATTGGATTATCACTCACCACAAACGCGTAGGTTTTTCCAAGCTTGAGTTTTCATGTTATCAGGTGCTCTGAACGCTTTAATACTTTTGTTATAAGAGCCTCTTCTCTCCCTTTAAAATGCTGCACTTCAAAGGCTACTTCATCCCCCTCAAAGGCATCAAGCTTTTTTGATTCATGGGTGAAATATCATTTTTTTTCTCACGTTTTATCATTCACCGTATCTACAAATCAAAAGGCTCATTGTCCCTGCTTATAAATACCAACCAATTCATTTTCTGGATTACGTTTTCTCACGATGTTTCCAGATTTACTTTTGGTTGTATCTTTTTTAGAAGTTGATTTGTAAAAGGTTCTTTTATCCCCTTTGTTTTGCTTACTCTTGAAGTCTCTTCTTGGTTTTTCTGACATAAAAATTCTCTATAAATTATATTATAGAGATTATACGAAGAAAGTATGGGATTGCGAGAGATTATTCTGTTTGAAAATATAAAATAGTATGTTAAAATAAATAAAATTATTTAATAGTTTAGAAAGAATGGTGACTCCTGATGAATTTTGAACACTAACAATACATAAACTAGAAATAACTCCCAGCCGTCAGAGAAAACTTGATTCGCTAAACCGTCATTTAAAAGAATCATGAGGTTTTACTAGTGACCCTATAGAATTTATACAAACTCACTATGATTGAAACAAAGATTTATGAATAGACGAAAAAGAATTAAGTGAATTATGGAATTTTCTTAAAGACAAATGAATGACTTATGCAACTGCTGACTGATTACATAAGTTTTTAGTTGTTTTGTGAATAAAGTTTCGACCAAATACACATCAAACAGTAAAAGGGAAAGAAAAACTTAAACTAAACACATGAAACAAAGAAGCAATGGCATTAAATTTGAAAATTTTTAATGACGCTCTCAATCAAGTTATGTGAGAATGACACGAGCTAATTTGAAGTTTATTTAATATTGAGCATTATGAAAAACTCAAGCATAAAATCGATAAAGTTGTTTATTTACTCAATTTAAATAAAGAAGATATTTCTGCTATAAGTAATATTTCTCAATTAAAATGACAAGCAATAATGACGGCTATAAATACTAGATTAAATGAGATTACAAAGACATTAAGAATAAACGGGATACAAATTAATGATATTCAAATATCAAAATGAAGTATAAACAGTCTATTAAAAAAAATTATGTCTTAATTTAAGGTTTTATTTTCACTCCATAATATGATTAATTAGTTCTTATTAAAATTCATAATCCTCAAATTTGTCAGTAAATTGCAAGAATATAACATATAATAAAAGGAGTTATGTTTTCTATTTTCTTGCTTTATTATATCACTCTCCTAGTATTATAAGTATGTTTTTAAAAAAATCATTAGGATTACAAATCAATACATAGACCAATGAAAAAAAATACGCACTGCGAATGAAAATACATCTCCCTTGATACTCTAAAGCTAGAAAATGGAAAATCATGGGAAATGGTTTCAAGAAAATGAAACGCTCAAACGGTAGCTGGATTGGTATACCACAGTGAGAGGAAATCATATATCCTCATTTCACAGTTCAGGTATCCTGTAAATACTCGCGTCATTGAAATGCCTGCTGGTATTCAAGACAAATGAGTCTCTCCAGAGGAACATCTGAGGCAAGAAATCCTTGAGGAAATCTGATACTCAGACATACAAAGTATGAGGTATATATGAGAGTTCCCTTCAAGCTGATGACTCACTAATGAAACTTCCCTACTCTATTACGTTGAAATTTCTTGAGAAGCTGGAAATCAACATCTCTGAAAGAGTGAGAATATTGATATTCTAGAAATCCATGAAAATGATATTCATAGTTTCATATCTAGGCAATCACAATGATGAGTTTTTATAGATCCAAAAGTAGGAATGGCACTCTATTCCCTACAGATATAAATCACCCATTCCCTACAAATTGATATATTCCCCTCTCATTTTTAAAAAAGTTTTGACTCTCTTTTATTAATTCCTATATTTAATAGTGTAAATTAAACACTTACTATTGATCTTTAACATAAGATATAGCACAGTAGAAATATATTTTTCTCCAGAAAAGTAGTACCCTACAGAAAATTTCTTATCTTTTCCCTACTATATATTTTTTCCTTCTTAGTAAGTGTACTTGTTACACCATATATTATTCCTTAACCATACATGATGCAAGTTGTAAATATTTCAAAAATACAAACACACAGACTGGTTGAGAGATTTCTCTCCCATTAATCAAAATTTACTTCCATAATTATAATAGTATGACCCATACAGATAATGCTCTGATAGTAGTAGACTATCAAAAAGGATTTATTCCACTTGAGGAGTGAGGAACATGAGAACTTCCTGTTGAATGAGGATGACTCCTGGCTCCAAGAATAAATGAACTCATGAATGAGACAAGAACTCAGTGAGGACTCATTATTGGAACAAGAGATTGTCATCCACAAGGACATATGTCATTTGCGAGCAACTATAAATGAAAGAATCCTTTTGAAACTGTTGATTGGGATGAAGTAGTTAACTCGCTTCCAAAAAAATTAGAACTAGAGGATACAGCAAATTTTAACCTCGCAGATTTACAAGTTGAGTTTTGAGCCAAGTGAAACCAGATGCTCTGGCCTGACCATTGCGTGGAAAATACTCCATGAGCTGAGTATCACGATGAACTTGATACCACACTCATCGATCATCATATTATTAAATGATATGACCCTACAACTGAAATGTATAGTGGTTTTTTCTGAAAGGAAGATACAGCAGAATGAAGAACAATAACTGAAATACTACAAGAATTATGAGTAAAAACAGTAAGAATTGTAGGATTAGCTACCGATTACTGCATAGAATCAACTGCTGTTGATTCAGTAAAAAATGGCTGTAAAACAATTATAGACAGTTCAGCAATTAGATGAGTTGCTATTTCTCCTGAAGATACCGTAGCGTATCTCGAAGCACTGAGAGAAAAAGAAGGAGTAGACTTTGAGTAGTATTTTTTTCTTTTTAAGTAAGTGTATTTATTACATTAATATAATTTATTATGAAAAATACTAACCTCTATTCTCCTGAAGATTTCTTCCCTGTTTTAAAGCAGCAAGCAGAGGTAGATAATCTTCTGAATAATGATGTTTATAAGTTCTTTATGCTCGATTTTATACTCGCACATCCAGAATATAAATGAATTCCCGTAAGATGGAAAATGACCATAAGAAGTCAGGATATCAGAACAGCTGATGTAATACCGAGAGAAAAACTTGAACGGGAGCTCCAAAAAACAAAAGATTTGATACAGGGAGTTTCGCAGGCTGATAGAAGTTTCCTTAGGGGCATCACAGATAGTACTGGAAAAAGACTCTTCAAAGAAGAGACATTAGATTTTCTCGCAGACTTCCAACTCCCAGAATTTCGTATTTGAACCAATGATACCGGAAATTACGAACTCGAGTTTGAAGGACCATGGGAAAATTCAATGATGTGGGAAATATTTGGACTCAAAATAGTAAACACGCTCTATCTCTCAGAATATTTAAAAAAAGAAGAGATCACAGATGTTGAATTTACAAAAATGATCAGTGAAGTATTGGCAAGACTCTTTGAAGACATAGAAACATTTAAACAAAATCCTGAAGTAAAATTTTCAGAATTTTGAACTCGTCGCTCTATGAGTACCCAGTTTCAACGTATGGTAAACGAAATCTTAAGTGAGCAATTACCAGGACAATATCTCTGAACGAGTAATGTTCTCATAGCAAAAGAAATGTGAAGTGCAAATCCTAAAGGAACAAATGCTCATGAGCTCAGAATGATACCTACAGCTCTCTATGATGATCCAAAAGATATTGTGGATGAGATGTATGACATCGATAGAAAATGGATAGAGCACTACCCTGAACTTGGAACACTCCTCCCAGATACATATGGGACGAGTTACTATCTCAAAAACTGTCCCGAAGATATTCTCCTCAAACATACAGGTATCAGATTTGACTCAAAAGAACCACAACTCGCAATTCCAGAATATGTAAATTGGCTCTTAGAAAATGGGCAAGATCCACAAATAAAAATTTGAATCCCAAGTGATGGAAATACAGCTGTTCTTGCATCAGATGTAGCCACTGCATTTCATCAATCAATTGGAAAATTGAGTTTTGGTATAGGAACTAACCTCACAAACAACACAAAATGAACATGGCCAAGAGATGCAGAACCGCGCGGTACATTTGGATCATTTTCAGTTGTTATAAAACCAAGTGAAGTTATGAGGCCTGATGGAACTTGGGTTTCAACTGTAAAACTTTCAGATAATCCAAATAAAGCTGTTTGAAGTCCAGAGCGAGTAGCTCTCTTTAAAGAAATATTCTGAGCCGAGTGAATGGAGACTCAAAACGTATCAGTCTAGATTCCTATCTTGAATTCTTTCCTTTAAGTCTAAAGGAAAGAGGCCACAAATAAATTCTTCTAGCCCTTCTCCTTTTTAGTAAAAGGAGAAGATTCAGATGAGGAATAATATATTTACCTAAAAAATAATCATGAAAAACTATATACCAGAAATGAATTATACTCCTGAGTGAAAAAACTCAGGAGCAACTCCAATCCTTCGAGATACTATTTCAAAAGCATGTGAAGTACTTGAAGCAAAAGAGCTTAAGATGCAAAGTAGGAACTTAGATTATGCAGAGGTTTGAGCAGGTCTTGTAACACAACTAAAAGAATATGTAGAAAATGCAGGTTTAGAATCAATAATTATATGAGTTTCAGGATGAGTAGATTCGGGGCTTGCTTCTACTCTCGCAGCAAAGACATGACTTCCTCTTACTGTTATTGAAATGCCAATTCATCAAGCAGAGGATCAAGTTGATAATGCCCGAGAACATATTACTTGGCTCAAAGATAATTTTCCAAATATAGTATCTATGAGAGTAGATTTAACTGAGACCTTTGAAACATTAAAAACTGCCTTACCTGAAATCGAAAACGAAGAAGTTATTAGATATATGGCTTACGTAAATACTCGTTCAAGACTCAGGGCAAATATCCTCTACGCAATTGCAAACGAGAAAAATGGCATAGTTCTAGGAACTGGAAATAGAGTTGAGGACTATGGAATCTGATTCTTTACAAAATTTGGTGATGGAGCTGTTGATGTAAGTCCTATTTGAAATCTTTATAAATCAGAAGTTCGAACATTAGCTAGAGAGCTTTGAGTACCTCAAAACGTATCTGAAGCTATTGCTACTGACGGACTACACACAACTTGAGCGACAGATGAAGAGCAAATTTGAGCAACATATGATGAACTAGAGTGGGCAATGGAAAAATATGACGAATGAAAAAGAACTGAAAATTTTTTTGGGAGAGGAAAAGAAGTAATGGAAATCTATACATCTCGTCATGAATGAAATGCTCACAAGATGAAAATGCCTCCTGTATTTGAACTAGAAGTTTAATTTTTAAAAATAAATTATGAAAAATATTGAAAATTCGCAATGAAATATCCCATGAGTAACACCTGTCTTTCTATGATTGTATAAACAAATTTCTTGATGAGAAAAAGCTCTGATAGCTTCAATCCTATGATGAGGAGAAAGAGAAGTGGTTTGACCTGCTCTCACAAGCAGTTCAAACACAATCCGTATGTTTGATAGAATCGAACTCAGACCAGGACAAAAAATACAGGTTTATAATCCTGAATCTGAAGATGTCCAAAATATCGATACTCCTGGAACACATTTCATTCATCCAGATGCTATTATTATTAAGTACGATAAAATTATATTAAACGAAGGAGAAACTATATGGCTCTATGATGAAAATTGAGAATATGAAGAAATAACGGGGCCTAAAGTTGTTTATGAGCATCCAGAATGAAAAATAGAAAAATTTAGACGTGTTCAACTCTCAGAGCGAGAAGCTATTGTAAGAGTTCAAAGAGATGGGAAAGAAGAAATCATTTTATGAAAAGACTCTCCTGAGGTATTCATCAATCCTGTTGTCGAGAAGTTAAAAAGTTTTCGGTGGACTGGGAGTGGAGAGTGAGGTCCTGATAGTGAAAAAGTTCCTGGGATGATTAATTTTGAAATTCTCAGACTTGATAATTCACAAACCTACTTTAGTTTTCCTGTACGTACTAAAGACAATGTTGTCGTCAACTTAAAACTCATGATTTTTTATGAGGTATCTCATCTAGAAAATCTTATCAAAAACACTCATGATCCTATGTGTGAGTTCTACAATAAATTGCAGGCAACTATTACAAGTGAGATAGCAAAGAAGAGTTTTGATAATTTCAAAAATGATACAGGAGACTTTATATCAGAACTCTCAGCAGATAAGGATTTAAACTTTGAAGGGATTGGACTTTCTATCGACGAGATAGTTCTCAGAGAATGGGAACCTCAAGAAAGAAGAGTCCAAGATATTTTGGAAAAGGCTGCAATGGTAGAAAGTCAAAAATGATTAGATCAAGCAGATAATCAAAGGCAACTTAGACTATTAGATTATGAAAAGCAGCAAGCAACAAAACAAGCAGACGTTGCAGCTGAAAGACAAGCAAATGCAGAAAGCGAATGAACCCAAGAATGAGCTAAGCTTGTAAAAATGTATGAATGTCTGAAAGAAGTTGCTTGAGAGCAGTGAGCCCTAGCACTTATGAAACTACACTTGGCAGGTAAAGCTACCGAGCTCAATATTTGATCGGATATGCTTAAATAATACTCACTAATTTAAATTATTTTGGTAAGAAATACCTGAAGAAAAAATATGTTCAATATTTATGGGGATGGACAAGAAATACTCACAGATTCTCATGACAGTATAAATCTTATCATTCAAAAATCTAACAAAGACGTTCGCTTTCTTGTTGGGAAAAATTATGAAAAAACTTGGGACAACAAAGCTCTAGAAGAACAAGGGTTTAACTCTTAATTGTAAACATTATGAAAAACACTGCAGAAAATGTAGCCATTTATTGAGGTGCCTTTAATCCTCCAACACTCGCACATATACAAGTTGTTGAAGAGGTTCTAAAAACATCTGAAATAAGTCATGTCATCATCTCTCCGAGTTGAGAAAGAGAGGATAAAGACTTTGGTATTTCAAATACTGAAAGAGAAAAATTAGTATCTGTTTATATAAAGTTATTACAAGATGCTTGATTATGCGTGAGTCTTGATAGTTTCTTTTTTAGATGAATGAACCAATGACTCACTACCACAAAAGCCGAAGAAGAATATTTTAGAAAAAAACTCTGAACATCTCCATACTTTATATTTTGAAGTGATGTTGCAAATGACATGCCTGATTGGTCTGGAAATACAGACAAATTTATAGAAGAAAAACTTAGAAAAATATTTTTAAATAGGCCCTGATATGAGTTTGATTTCTGATGAAACTGATTTGATAACTACATACTCTTAGATATCCCTGATATGCTTGGTGTTTCAAGCAGTATGGCTAGAGAAATAATACAAACAAAGTGAAGCATTAAGTGAATATTGCATCCAGAAATAGAGTCAGTAGTAGAAAGAGAAAATTTATATATCTAAACATATATTATGAAAACAATACTGCGAGAATGAGCTTGGATAAATACTATTGGAGTCACAAATCCTGAGACTTGAAAAACATGGGAATGAGTTGAACGAAGGTGAACATGACAAGTTGTCTGAGCGTTAGTAGAAAACATATCAAGGAATACTTTTGTACTCGTAGAGCAATTTCGACCACTTATGAACGCTCAAGTTATTGAGTGCGTGGCCTGACTTATAGATCCATGATATTCGCCTGAAGACGCAATTGCGAAAGAAATTCTAGAAGAGACAGGATATATTGCTCAGAGAGTAGATTACTTATTCAAATGACCAAAATCAGCTGGAATCACTACCGAGCAAACCCTAGATTATTATGCTCAAGTGACATGAAACCCCTGAGAGCAGCAACTAGAAGAATCTGAAGCGTGACTTATAGTACACGAAACTAAAAACTCCCTTATAGATTTAAAAAGATTTTTAGAAGAAGAAGAAAAAAAATGAAAGTATATATCACCTGGAATATGGAGCGTAATATGAAAGGCTCTCGTAGACGGAAAAATATCTCTTTAAACTTTGGATTATGAATTTTATAAATTTGATGAAAATATTTTTTATAGTATACTAAGTGTATATTATACAACAAGAATAATTATGCTCATACAAGAAAATAAACACACTGATATATGGAGCCCAGACTTTTCAATTCCTATTCTCGCAATGGATATCGTTATATTTACCGTTTATAAAGACGAACTTTGCGTCCTTGTAACAAAGAGAGAAGAATTTGAGAAGCGTGGATACTCTCTCCCAGGAAGTATCGTTTCACGATGATTTACCTTAGAAGAAAATTTTGATGAAATGTTGAAGCGAAAAACTGGAATAACTGGAGTTTATAAAGAGCAGCTGTATACGTTTTGAGATAACGTTTGAAGAGATCCTAGAGGTCACGTTATAGCACTTGCATACTACGCCTTAGTCAAAGCAGAAGATTTTCTTACTCAAGTAGATTTTACCCAAGTCGATATAGTCACTGTAAAACAGGCTCAAGGTCTTGAGTTGTTCTACCAACACGACAAAATACTTGATTATGCACTTGAAAGACTTAAATGAAAACTTTGATATACTGACATAGTTAAAGAATTGCTTCCTGAGAATTTTCGAATATCCCAAATGCAAAAAATGTATGAACTTATCCTAGGACGAAAGCTCGATAAGAGAAATTTTCAGAAAAAGATTTTTTCACTCAAAATAATCACAGAAACCGGGCAGTTAGATCGATCAACAAATAGACCAGCAAAACTTTACAAGTTTGATAATAAACGAATCAAAGTTATTGATATGTTATAATAAAATACTCCTCAAAATTGAGGAGTATTTTATTATGTATTTTGTAGAACCTCAACGGTGTTTTTGATTTCTTGTATTTGGTACTGTTGAAAAATAATCATTCCAAGCATCATTGTAAATATCACTCAGATAATAATTCCGGCTATTTTAGCAAGATAAATTTTTCTCTTAATATCCTTAATTTTAGAAAACATATATTCATTAGCTATATAAATTAAAATACTTCTTATATTTCATGACTTACCAGCTCCCAATATTTTCCATATCTTTCCACGGAGATATAATCTCAAGACTCCCCTCTTGTAGAATCTCAATTGAAACACCATCTGGAGATGTAATAAATGCCATATGACCATCTCTTGGTGGTCTATTGATAGTGACTCAGTGTTTCATGGCATTTTCACAAAAACCATAGATATTTTCTACTCTATAAGCCAGGTGTCACCATGTTCTTCCTGTCTCATATTTTTCTTCACTTCACCAGTTATATGTGAGTTCAAGCTCTGCTTCTCAGTCCTGAGTAGCAAGAAATACGAGTGTGAATCTTCACTCTTCGTTTTCCATTCTTCTGAGTTCTGTGAGTCAGATAACTTGCGTGTAGAACTTTATAGATTCTTCTAAGTTACTGACCCTGACCATTGTGTGTAGGAATTTCATGTTTCTTTATATTAAAAATTATTTCTCAACTCTCTCAACCTAATAAACTGCTCTCTTTCTACTGTTAAAAATGGGTTATACTTTCTTTCTTCACCTAGACTCGTAAAAGATAAAATATCAGATTTTTTTGACCAAATAGAATCTATTTCTCATATATTTTCTGGAGTATGTATTTTTAGAAAGCTACAATTTGTTTCCAAATAATCGTGACCAGAGTATATCATCACTTCATCGTCATATTTTCCGAACTTTTGCAGTGATTCATATAATATCTCTGTTCCTCATCTACGAGTATGTCAAACTCAGCCCTGAAATAGAGCATCTCAAGAAAAAATAGTAGTAACATATCCTCACTCACTGAGTTCAAATATCATATGTCCATCTGCATGCCCTGGAGTAAAAATAGCTTTTATACTAATATTCTCATGCTCAAATACCATTTCCTCATCTTCAAAAATATGTGTTACTGCAATTGGCATATTTTGGGCTGCTATATCTCAAGCATATACTTCCCTACAACTTAGTCACTCGACTCAATCATAATGGTCATAGTGTTCGTGCGTTATAAGTATTCTTTCTAGAGAGAGATTATTTTTATCTAAAAACTCTTGCGCGAGCTTACTGTCACAAGGATCTACAACAAGAGCCTGCTTATCTCAATATTCTAAAATATAAAAAATATTTTCGAGCTGGTTATTTGCAACTATAGGGTGTATTTTCATAAGTGTATTATACAAAAAAAACTCTTTCTAACGAAAGAGTTTTTTAGATATTTATTTGGTACCAGCTAGTGGAGGAGGTTAGACACGAGATATTGCACTATAATGACTACATCTACATTCCAGAGTTAGTATAATATAGGTAATTTAGAGTTTTTTCTCTTAATTTTAAGAAATAGTAGAACTGATATATTTTTATATGAGTTCTTTTTGTGTTTGAGAAAAAGAATATATATATTATTTTTCTCATAAATATTTCCAAATTTGTAAATGTTTCACTCATTCATAATTTTGTGTTGTATCATCTAGACTTAAAACTATCTTTTCAAAATTATCATCTATTTGAAGTAAATTTCAGAATTCTCTTTCTAAAACTTCTTTAGAATTGATTAAGTACGCCACTTGAATATATAATTTTTCTTTACCTTTTTCTGCTATAAAATCTATTTCTAAATTTTTAACATTTCAAACATAAACTTTATATCCTAATCTTTTTAATTGTAGATATACTAAATTCTCTAAATGTTTTCATTTTCAAAAATCATAACTAGAAAAGAAAAAGTTATTAAAAGATAAGTCTGTAAGAAAAAACTTCTTTTCTCATTCTAAAATTCTTTTTCATTGCAAGTCAAACCTTGAAACACTATGAATTAAATAAGCTTTTTCTAAATATTCTAGATAATTTCAAATAGTTACGGCATTTGTTTTTATTCAAAGATTTTTTAATTTATTAACAATACTATTTGTTGAGAATAAATTTCAAATATTTCAAGCTAAGAAATCAAATAATTTTTCTAAAAGAGAAATATCTTTTAATTTATATTTTTTAACTATATCTTTTAAAATAATTGAATCTTTTAATCATTTTAAAAAATCAAACCTTAATTCATTATCTTGAAGCTTATATAATTCTCCTAATCAGGTAGATGAAGTATATTCAAGTAAATTTTCTTTATTATTATTTTTATTAAAATATCATAAATATTCTTTATATGAAAAAGGATAAATTTCAAAACTGATATATCTTCAAGCTAGATGAGTAGATAAATCACTTGAAAGTAGATTAGCATTTGAACCTGTAATAAAAATATCGCAATTAAAATCTACATCTGCTCTATAAGCATTTATAAGTTTTTCCCATCCTTGTAAATCCTGAATTTCATCAAAAAATAAATATATTCTTCCAGAAGTTTTAGTTTGTATTTCTTTTATATATTCATTTAATTCAGAAGTATCTTTATATTTTAAATAATCTATTTCAAAATTTATATAAACAATATTTTCTTTTTCTACTTTTTGTTCTTCAAGTAAAAAATCTACTAATTGTCTCATTATATAACTTTTTCCAACTCTTCTTTGACCTATTAAAACTTTTATAAGTTCAGTATTTCAAAGATATTTTTTAATTTTTTCAAGATAAAAATCTCTTTTATAGTTATTAAACATACTTTAAACATTAGTGAAATATACTGTTAGTTTAAAGTATACTTTAAACTTTATATAAAAGCAAGTTTATTATAAAGTTTAATCGTAGAGTGTATAATACATTTTATGCATAGATGGAAAGATCCTAGATTTTTACTTAACTACCTGTCCTAATATATGGGGGCCTGCCAAAATCCCTCAATAATTTCTTCTCTTATATGGATTCTTGTGTCTTTGAGCATCATAAACTAATAGTAAAAAAGTATTAGTTAGGAAGTTGGGACTACCTGAACTAATACTTTTCTATTCACTTATTTAAGCTATTTTAGTGTATATTAGCTTATTAAAGCTATATTTGGTACCTGGAAAGGGGCTCGAACCCTCACTCCCGAAGGAAAGGGATTTTGAATCCCTCGTGTCTACCATTCCACCACCCAGGCAAGTGTTGCTCAGCAATTATAGTGATAATATCTGTTTTACAAATATTTGTATTTAAATATACTCTTTATATACCTTTATTTGAGAATATTAAAATATGTTTATATGTACCGATTGTGGAAATGAATCACTGACTTGGAAGGGACAGTGTGACTATTGTAAGGCTTGGAATACACTGAAAGAATTTAAGGAATCAAAATTAAAATGAGGAAAATCTGTAAAATGAACCAGCTGACAAGCAGCAACTCTGTGAAACATATCAGATATTAACAAGGAAGCAGATTCTGTAAAAATACAGACAAAATCTGGAGAGTTTAATACTGTGCTTGGTGGAGGACTCGTTCAGTGAAGTATAGTACTCCTCTCTGGTGAGCCTGGCATCGGAAAATCTACTCTTTCCTTGCAACTGGGGGGCTGGATAGCAGAAGACATTATTTATATCTCTTGAGAAGAAACTCTTTCTCAAATTAGCTCCAGAGCTAAAAGACTCTGAGTAGAATGAAAAAATATTGGTCTTCTCACGGAAAATAATCTCGAAAATATTCTCGCAACACTTGTTAAAAATACTCCCAAAGTTGTAATACTGGATTCTATTTCTGTGATGTACTCTAACGAAGTAAATGGAACAGCTGGGAGTATTGGGCAAGTCAGGTATATTACTGAGAAAGTAGTAGAATATGGAAAACAAAACAATATTACGTTTGTTATTATATGACACGTTACAAAAGACGGATCTCTTGCAGGGCCAAAAACGCTTGAACATATGGTAGATACCGTTCTATTTTTTGAAGGGGATAAATTTGATAACCTGCGAATCTTGCGAAGTTTAAAAAATAGATTTGGTTCAAGTAGTGAAATTTGACTTTATAAGATGTGAGATTTAGGACTTATTGATATACCAAATCCAGGACTCGAATTTATTTCAGACGAAACTGATACTATCGGCTCAGCGCTCTCCGTCACTATGGAGTGAACGCGTCCTCTCGTCATAGAAACAGAAGCTCTCACTACCTATAGTAAGTTTTGATATCCTAAACGTTCTAGCAGATGAATTAATACATCAAAACTTGATCTCATTATAGCCGTACTATGAAAATATACTCCCGTAAAACTTGAGAACTATGATGTATATGCAAATATATCTAGATGATTATCGTTTTCTGAGCCATGACTTGATCTCGCAATAGCTGCAAGTATTATTTCCTCAAAACTATGAAAAGCGCTCTCTAAAAAAACTATCTTTATAGGAGAAATATCCCTGACTTGAAAGGTTAAAAAAGTAATGTTTTTAGAGCGAAGAGTGAAAGAAGCGGTTAAAATGTGATTCACTGAAATATATATTCCTGATTGTCTCTGAAGTCTTACTTCCCTCTTACCTAAGTGAGGCATCATAGAAGTAAAAGATATTAAAGATTTTATTAAACATTATTCATAAAATACTCACCCCATGAAACAAACACTCTTAATATTTTCTCTCATACTTTTTTCTATAATATGATGATGAATCTGAGCCTACTGAGTATTAAATTATCTCCCAATGCAGCCTCTTTCCCTTTCCAAGGGAGAGAATACAAGTGAGAGTTTTGAAAACACGACCCCAATTATTAAAAATACAGTGAAACAAATAGATCTCGTATCTTTAGAAAACACCATTAATAAAACGGTAAAAAATATTGCTCCAAGCGTGGTAAGTATTGTTATAAAAAAAGATCTCGTAGTCTATAGAAGTGACCCGTATGGTTTTTTTCAGCAGCCAGCAGGGACTATAAGTAGACAAGTATGAGGATGAAGTTGATTTTTTATTACTAAAGATGGAATTATACTCACTAACAAGCATGTAGTAAGAGATATGGATGCTCAGTATACTGTGATATTAAATACATGAGAAGAATATGACGCTCAGGTATTAGCGCTCGATCCTGTAAATGATTTAGCAATTATTTCTATTCAAGATAACGTAAATGAATTCTTAGCTCTCCCTATCTCGACAGACTTAGAAAATATTCAAATATGAGATTTTAGTATTGCCGTTGGAAATGCATTAGCTGAACTACAAAATTCAGTTTCTCTATGAATTGTAAGTGGAAAAAATAGGACTATACAAGCCGGATGAGATTCTCTATCTTGACTCATTCAAACGGACGCAGCCATCAACCCTTGAAATAGTGGATGACCTCTGATTAATTTACAATGAGAAGTAATTTGAATTAACACAGCGATTGCATCGAATAGTAATGGAATTTGATTTGCTTATGGACTCACGCAAGAAAGAATAAACTATATGCTCCGTTCAGTAGCAGAGTCCGGGAGAATTATGAGACCATTCATTGGCATAAATTATATTCCTAATTCTGCTGGGGTTGCAAATCAACTATGATTATGATCAAATAAATGAGTATATATTATTGATGAAGTAGATAGTATCCTAGTAGGAAGTAGCGCTGATAAGGCTGGTTTAGAACCAGGGGATATAATTCTAGAAGTAAATGAAAAATCTCTTTGAGTAAATATTACATTAGGATATATCATCCAAAATTCCCTTCCATGAGATATTCTCAAGCTCAAAGTACTCAAAAAATCATGAGAAGAAAAGAATATAAATTTAGAACTTTGAGCAATTTAAAATATGAAAAAAAACAAATACTTAAAAACTATAATATGAGCTATTATTCTTCTCGCAATTACACAATTATCAGGTAATTTTAAAAACACAAAACTTGAAATAAATCAAATTCCAAGGAATTTTGCATATGATGGTTGTTCTATGGTTCCAGATATGGATCTACTTGATTGTTGCACTATTCATGATCAAGGATACTTTTTTGGTGGGACATGGCAGGAAAGATTACAGGTTGATAACCAGTTCTTCAGCTGCGTGCAGGATAAATGACATTGGTATTCCTCTACTCTAGCACCTATCATGTGGAGTTGAGTCAGAATGTGAGGAGCTCCTATTTGGCCAACTTCATACAGGTGGGGATTCTGAAGAGATATAGAGTAAAATATTTTGATTTAACTCTAATATCTATATTATATAAATGCTCAATGTTTTTACTTTTTCAATTTTGAATTATGAGAACAAAACATAGGCTATGCTTGGTTACCTACACTGTAGCTGGAAAATGAATAAAATGGAATGTGTTATGATGACTAGAACCTGGAGATTTAGAAGGGTTAAATCTCATGCTGAATTGGAGGAAGTTTTTACACTGATTAGAATCCGTCGAGGAAAAAGATATAAATATACTTTCCTATGTAGAATTACATAAATCTCAAGAAGAAGAACTTATATGAATGGAAGATGCTCTAAATATGAAATAATACATTAAAAAACCTCAGAATGAATTCTGAGGTTTTTTTACCATTGTATTTTTGATACTTGCTCCATTCTTTCTGCAATTGCAGAACTGGTTAAGAGGGGAAAAACTTTGTATTTAGTTCATTGAATTCTTCAAAAGATTTCTGGTGCTTGAGTTTGATCTGGGGCTCAAGTATCTAATTGAGAAAGTGGAAAAAGAAAATTTCTAATAACATTCATAAATTATGATTATATATAAAACAATACTACTGCAACAATAATACCTAGAAGACTTCCAGCAAATGCCTCGGAAGGAAGATGTCAAAGGGATTCTTTGAGTTTCTTATCTCCTACAAGAGTAGAAGCAAGACTCTCGTTTATATGTTTCGCGTGGAGTCATGATTCATAGCGAACATTTATAGCATCATAGATTATGATAACTGTAAATCACATTACTATAGCAAACATATCGCTATGTATTCAATACTTGAGAGCGAAAGCTGTTGCGAGAGATACTACTACAGATGAATGAACCGATGGCATTCCTCAACTTCAGAGTGATCGCTCTAAATTCCATTTTCAAGATCCTGCTTTGATGACTAACCCCTTAATAATCACAGACAACACAAAAGCAACAGCTGGCACAAGTATGAGCGTTTCGTAAAAAGTATTGTAAGGCATAAAAGAGGATTTATGTATTAAGCTACATCAAGTATTGTGTAATCTACTGCATTTCCAGATCCATTTTTGAGCTTGAAACTATCTCATTTTTTCTTTCATAGAAGCGCTTTTCCAATTGGAGATTCATTAGAAACAGTAGGAGTAGCAGCTAGTATATCTGCCTCAGTTGTACCTACTATTTTATATTTTTCCTTTTCTTTTGATCAAGCTTCCTGAATAGTTACTACCATTCACATATTTATTTTTTTTGCACCACCAGATTTTTTTTCTTCCTTTATTATTTCAACCCTTTTGAGTTGAACTTCAAGTTCTGTAATTCTTAACTCGACTTGCGCTTGCTCATTTCTTGCATCCTCATATTCAGAATTTTCTGAAAGATCACCAAAACTAATGGCTTCTTTTAGTTTTTCTGCAATCTCTACTCTTTTTTCTTGTTTTAACGATCGGAGTTCTTCTTGAAGTTTTTCAAGTCATTCTGACGTTAGATATATTATTTGGTCTGACATGTTGTATTTTATTACGAATTAATTTTGAATTTTGAGCTGTTTTAGAGCATCCTTAGTCCTATTATAGTTATCTTTTTTAATTTTCAATCAAAAAGCATAATTTTGATGCTCAAAGACTATTCTAACAAGCCCATCATCAAAGCTACCAGGCATATTTATGAAAAAAGAGGCTTCTCATATGTTGTTCGCTTCGTTCAGCTCTATTGGGAGTTCAAAGCTCAATACTTCGAAAATATTTTTTACTGAGCTATAGCGCTTACTAGAAAACATATATAGACTCATATGAGCATTACTATACTGCCTGTAATCATCAGGATATTCATCAGTGATTCAAAAAAGCGTCTCTCACTCACTGATTTCCCTCAGTACAAACACCTCTCCTAAAGCATCTAAAACTTCGAGCTCCTGAAGGGTAATATTAGGAAGTGTCTCTCACTGTTTTTCTTGTATATTTCAGGATAAGGCATCTAGAAATGTAATCCCCTCCCCTGCTACTATGATTTGTGAGTTTTCAGTATCATTTACATCTGGATTATCTATGATAACTAACCTTTCCTGATCATCTACAATTTGATTCTCATATACTACCTCATTTTTGTATTTTAGTTTTTTGAGAAAAAACCTGTAATCTTCACTCATAACATAAGCTCCTATGTTTCCTGCTATAAGAAACATTAACATGAGTAAAAATATAATTATTCCTCTCATGGTTTTGTATTATTTAACAACTATTTGAGAAAAATCTAGTTCAATAGGAGTATCTCTTCATAGGAGGTTAATGTTAACTTTCACAAGCCCTTTTGATTCATTTACGTCAGTAATCATACCTTCGTTTCACTCAAAAGCTCATTTAGTAATCATAGCCATTTCTCCAGTTTTAAATTTCGTAGAAAAAGTTTCTTCTTTACTCTCTACTTTTCCTCTTAATTGAGCAAGTTCCTCACCTGAAACAGGAACAGGAATATTCCCTGCACCAAGAAATCCTGTAACGTTCGGAGTATTACGCACTATATACCAACTTTCATTGCTTACTACCATCTCAACGAGAATATATCCAGGTAGGATATTCTTTTTCTTTTTTACTTTTGTACCACCAGCTCTCACTGTTATGACATCATGAGTTGGAACAAATACATCAATGAGATATTCTTCGAGACCAAAACTCTCTCTTCTTTGAAAAAGTGATTGTTTTACATTTTCTTCTGTACCAGAAATAACCTGGATTACGTACCATCTAGAAGTAGTATCTTGCATTTTTTGTGTTTTAAAAATTATTATTCAGCCGTAGCACCTGTAGAAGTATCTGTAGAAGTATCTTCTGCTCCTGAAATACTATTTTGTATAGTTACTCCACTTTGTGTTGTCTCTATTTGTACTTCATCTGAGAATAGTGCATCAATCTCTTCTTCTGTGAGACCACTTTGTCCTGTTGACTCAGTTCATGTTCCTAAAATACTTTTCAGTCCAAATATAATTTCTGAGAAAATATTACTTGCTATAAAAAGATATATTCAAAAAGCTGCGAGGATGGCAAGAACAAGAGAAAAATATTTTTGTGTTTCTTTTCTTGTTGGCCACACAACGTGACGAAACTCTCTTATTGCACCCTTAATAAATCGAATCATGTAAAACATATAAGTAATAAAAAAAGTATCACAATATTCTTGTAACACTTGTCAAAAAAATTATATCGTTTTTCTAGAAAAGTCAAAGAGTTTTTTGACTGTTTTAATCCTTTGTGATACAATAAATGTATGAATATTTACACCTATATTTTTATATCTCTCGCGAGCGTATTAGTACTTGCAAGTTTTTGTATGTATTACTTACAAATGCGTATCAATCTATTTGAGCACAGACTCATGATACTATTCTCAAAGCGAAGCGATATCTTCCCCTGACTCTACGAAGTAAGTAGTGAAGATGTATCTCGGCACAAAGAAATATTTGCAGAGGTCTTATCCCTCAGAAAGCAAGAATTTTGACTCATGACATCAAGTAGAGAGATAGAGGGATATATACAACTCCAATCTCACATACATCACGAAATAAACTTTATATTTCAAGTTTGCAATAAAAACCCAAAACTCCTCAAAAATAAAAGTTTTCTCTATCTTCGGGATGTTATGATATCAGCAAGCTCTGATATATCTAAAGAAATGAAGAAATATAGAAGAATTATAGAAATATATAATGCAATAATCTTTTATAAGAATTGTACTCTCATCTGACTTATCCTCCCATTCACAAAAAAACCAGTTCTGTAAGAACTGGTTTTTTAAGAACTGGCTTTATAAGTGGATTGAAAGTTTTAAGAGTTGACTATTATTTTTTAAGTCTATAAAATACTCATGTAGATAACATTACAGCAATAAGAATAAGTATCCATTGCTCCGGCCCAGTCTGAGGGAGTTTATCATTTTCAGCTGCAGCATTGAGAGTATTCCCTGCTAAGTCATCATTTGATATAGTTGTTCCTGCATTATTTCCTACAGGTGTGTTTCATGCATTTGTAGTATTCTCTTCAATTTGAGTATTTTCTTGAGTAGAAGTATTCTCTTGTGTAACTTCAGGTTCTTCAGGGGTATTTTCCTCTTGCGTTCCTGCTGATTCTAAAGCTGTCATGAAAACATCTGGAGTTGCAAAGTTTACAAAAGCATCTATTCCAGACTCTATAGTATTGCCCTCCTTGTCTCTTATATCTATAACTGTAATCTTATATTGAGTACTTGGCTGTAGCGTTCCATCTAGAAGCGCTAAGATATTTTGAGGTTTACCAGGAACGACATCCGATATATCAACTCCTATTTCTTCTCCTGAATTAGTATTTTCAATTATAAACTGTCTCTGAGCGCTACTTCCCGCTTCCATATCTAATGAAAATATCATCTCAATTGATGTATCATCAACTACACTTGCTGTTACTATTCGTAGGCTTACTGCTTGCGCTTGGGCTCATGGAGCAAGTGTTACAGCCTCCAATTCTTGAGATTTATCTGATTCACTTCATGTTTCATCTACTGCTGTAATAGCTATATAGTATCGAGTCTCAGGATTTAAATCTGTGAGTGTAAATGTACTTTCTTCTATTAAATCAACTCACTCAACATCATAATCAGCTCACGATCACGAAGTTTCTCCATAATAGATATAGTATCATAAAACATTTTCTACATCCTGCCAATCAATTTCTATAGTATTATCGCTTGCAGTGACTGCTTGGATTTCTCAAGGTGCTTGAGTAGCATGTGTAAGATGAGAAAATGAAAATAACAACAGAGTAATCAATATTTTAAAGGCCGTATTCATAATAGAATCTTATAAAGGTAATAGTCTTGTATTCACCAAACATTGGAGTAATATATACTCATATTAGATTTTTTTTGTTATTTGACAACTCTTTATGTACAAAAATAAAGCCACTAGAGCCTTTACACTTGGTGAGTTAATGGTCTGAATAGCTATCATATGAATATTAGCGATTTGAGTAGCAAGTATTGATTTTAATAGGCTCTCAAAAAATCAAGAATCTGAAATAGAAATCGTAAAAATTATGAATATTATAGAGGAAGTAAGAAATAATGCCCTGATATGAAGAGGGATTGATAATGGCTCTGGTTTAATTGCTCCTGATAGTTGGTCAGTTGTGATTGATAATTCATCCTCATGAAGTATAGATTCTATATGGACTATCAATTGACCTACTATTAGCACATGATCGCTTAGCAATTGGGAAACTAAATTTCCTTTTGAAATAACAAATATGGAATGTCAGACAACAGATTGAAATTCAATTGATACATCTACGGCAAGTATAGTATCTATAAATTACACTTGAGCAAATGCTGAGTTAGTATGATGTAGTACTAATTCATTCAAAAAACTAGTATTTGATTATGGATTAGCTGGAAGAACAAAAGAAATCTCTATAAATGCGGTCACTGGAGTTATTGAAATAAATTAGTTACTTGAAAAATAACTTCCTGGACATCTTATACTCAATTCATGCGTAAATCAGAGCAAATAGTGTCCCAAATACAAAGACATTTCAAATACTTCACGCATTGGTACGCAGGAGAACAAATCTAAAAACTAATAGCATGAAAGCTCATAGGAGCAAAGTTTTTACTATAGATATATAGTACTTTTTAGGAATAGATATATCTTTCAGCACAATATAAGCACTCACGCACATAAGTATTCCTTGGGATATTAGAGTGATAACAGCTGCTCAAATAAATGAATAATATGGGATAAGAATTATGTTTCAGATGATATTTATGAGAGTAATCCAAATATTAATTCTTAAAAGTAATCATTGTCTTTCACTTGCAATAAGTACATATATAAAGGCAAGAGAAACAAAGTGAAATACTAATACTCATAATGCTAAAGAAAGAGCAAATGGAGAGTTGAAGCTGTGAGAGATTGGATTTATATACTCTGGCGTTGCTATAACAGAGATTATATCACGAGCTAAACTACTTCAAAATATAAATATACATAAAGAGAAACTAATAAGTACCTTCAGTGAGGTTCATAGAATATCTGCAATCTCTGCACTCTTCCCTGCTCTAAATTTTTCACTGAGACTTGGGAGTACAGAATTTAAGTAAAATCAACCTAAAACCATAAGAACTTCCACAATTTTCATTGGGAGTCCGTAGAGTGCGATAGATATATCAGCTTTTTCAGGGCTCTCTAGAAGAGAAATAAGTATCACATCTATTTTGAAATATACCACTGATAGAAATAATGCTATACCATATGGAAGAGATAATTTAAATATATTTTTTATATAATTCCAGTCATAGAGAAACTTTATAATGCAGATTTTTTTTGCGTACAAATAGTTCATATATGTATTGAGGCAAATTCAAATAAATCAGGCTACAAAGACTGATATAAATGCAGAGTTTTCCATTCCTATTCCATTAAATACATATATAAGAGCAAGGGCTATAAGAGAGATATTTATAATTTTTCCTGCAACGACGGAAACAAGTGAAAATTCCATCTTCATCTGTGATTGCATAAGTGCAAGCAGAGAAGAATTCAGGAGACTCACCAGCGTGAATGCTCATACTATAGCTATAGCAATGAGCGTTATAGAATCATTATATCATGGAAGAATCAAAGCAATGAGAAAAGAAATTATCCATACTCAAAGCGCCATAGCGACGCGGAGCGTTAAAATATTTCAAATAATTTTTTCCTTTGGTACAATTCCTCTTGAAATTTCTCTAATTGCGAGAGTATACAGACCTAAATCAGCCAAAAAAGCAAAAATTCATAGATAACTATATACTTTATTATAACTCCCATATAATTCTATAGGAAGATACTTTGTAAGTATTCCTATAAGAAAAATAGAAATTCCTGCAGTAAGAATTTTTGAAATTATTTGCGCAATAGTATTTGATGCTATTTTTTTATACAATGTCGAGTCAGTGAAAAAATATACTGTTGCATTTATACAATCAGGATTATTATAGAGAGGAGTATAGTTACTTTTTTTAATACACAAAGCCCGTGCGTAAAATATTATTTCTTATATGACTTATATCTATAAGCCTTTTGTCTTCTTGTAATACATTAGATACAGAGACAAAAACATCAACTGGCTCGGCAGATTCATGAAGTAGTATTCAGGGAAATAATGTAAGCCCTGAAGAAGAAAAAGATCTACAAACGCAAGAATCTATACAAAACAAAATTGAAACCATCAGAAAACGTCTTGCTTTAAAAGGACTGATTATAGATGGAGATGGGTATTATAGGGAGTGACAAATAGCCCTTGCTCTAGTGAAATATCTTGAGTTTTATAGAAAAAATCCAGAAGATGAGCTTATCCTAGAAAAACTGTGAGATGCCTATTTTAGTCTCAATAAATATACTAGCTCATATAGTTATTATTCTAAAGTGCAAGATCCCTCAGAGGATGTTTTAGATAAAACAGCTCTCTCACTCCTACATGAAACTGATTTTAATGATATAGTATCTGTAAAATCTACTCAAACAAAGATTGCTACAACATTTCCCAAATGAGAAATAAGTTACTACTATCTAAAGTCACTCGATTGCGCTTTAGATTTTCACAGCTGTAAACTCGACCTATGAGAATATTTCTGGCCAGAGAAAATACTGGATGGGGAAAATATCGTCGAGCCAGAAATAAAATTTCTCAAACTAGCCGATTTAAAAACAGCTATTGAAAATTATAGAAATTTTCAGGTGGATCAAGTATACTTAAAAGATGCCTATATAGTAGCTTCATGGTATAGTAATGGATTATATGCTCACAGCGCTCATATGTGAGAAAATATACTTTCATATAAACCTGGATACAAACCTATTTTAAAAATAGTAGCTCAAAGTTATTTTGAACTTTGAGCATACGAAAAAGCAAGGGCTGTTTTATGAAAATATCAAGAGATAGACGATGAAGATCCAGCAGTAAACTATATGCTTTGAATCGTACATACGCAGCTCAAAGATTATGTACTTGGAAATATACATTTATCTAAAGCTATAAAGTTAGGCTCCCCTGAATCTCTTAAAATACGCAGGCAACTTATTCATAACTTTTATCAACTCAATAATCAGTCCAATTTACTCAGAGAATTTCAATCACTCATAGAAAATGAAAAGCAGTATACTCCAGAAGATTTAGGACTCGCTATTTACAATCATATACTCCAGTGAGATTATGAAACATCACTATGATGGTCAAAACTATGAATAGAAAAATTCCCTGAAAATGCAGGAAACTTTTATGGGTATGAGGCATGGATACTCAGAGAAAAATGAGAACTAGAGCTTGCAGATACTCTTCTTAAAGTATGAAATAAGAGTTTTCCAGATAATCCTTTTATTCTCATAAATCTTTGATATACTGCTTTAGAGTTAGATCAAAAATGAGCAGCTATCTCGCACTTTAAAACAATACTAAAAAACTACCCAAATACAGAGTTTTCTATATCAGCGCAGAAAGAACTTGATACCCTTTCAAAAAAATAAATTATGAGTATTGAACAATTAGATAATGAAGAATATTACCAGAAAAAGAAAAAGAATCTTGAAACACAAGCAAGCCAAGATTTCTTTGAGTCTCAAAAATTACTGGCCGAAACTTCAACGCTCCTCCAATCTCTGGCAAAAGATATTTCGTTGAAATTTGGAATTGATATACAGCAAGTCAAAAACCTCATAGAAAACAAAACCAACTCTAACCTTGAAGACCTACAATCCTCTCTATGAAATAGTGAAATAATAAATTTAAGTGATTTACTCTGAGATATAAACAGTGCTAAATCCCAAATAGAAGATCTTTCGAAACAATTTAGAGAAGAACTTAAAAAATCCATAGATCAAAATGCTTTCAAACCAGAAAAACATGAATATATAACTACTCAAAAAATATTCTCAGAGAACTTTATTCATAAAATAAAGAACCCTAAAACGTTCTCTGAGAATATTATTTGAGCATGAGTTTGATTAATAGACTCAACAGAAGCTATAACTCTTTTTCTCTATGGACTAGGAAAGTGAATACTTCTGACTCCATATCACATATACCTACTCATTACAGCCAAAGCCAAAATTAAGATCTAAAAAAACACTCAAAATAAATTTGAGTGTTTTTTTAAAGCTCGCTCGTTTATAGCTCTGTATTTGATACAGGAGTTTGTTCTATAGTGAGGGATGGTGAAGATTGCTGAGCTTGAATATTTTGCTCAGGAATTCTATGAGCAACAATCCACATCATACACCAAGGAAAGAGTGTCATTAAAATTGCAGTTCATCTTGACTCTCAAGCTCTACGAGCCATACCTGCATATAAAAAGAAGGTTGCTACGAGTACAACAATTATAGTCATTACGACCGTTACTAATACAGATCATATCAACATTGATGTCATATCTCAAGATCAAAAAGTACTAGCTATAATTGGAGCCATTCATATCATAGCTACTCCACCAAGAATGATTCAAAGGATACTAAATAATATTAGTTTCATCAGTCCTCCTCAAAAACTATATCCAGCTGTTTTAAAATAAGTATAGAGTTGAATTAATGGAATAAATGCTAACCATGAATGTGCATCTCCTAATTTTTTAGAAAGTTTGTAGAGCCCTATTGCTGAAGCAATAAAAATCGCAAGATATAAAATATTTATTCAAAGACCTAGATATCCAAGTATTTCTAGTCCTCCATTTAAATCCATTCCAAGCGATTGTTCTAACATTTGATTCACTGCATCTAAATTTTCTTGGCTTAGTTCAGTGTTTCATTGTATTTCTGCCATGGCAGCGCTATCAATATTTAGTGCCATAATCTCAGGAAGTTAAAAATATATTGAACAATTCTCACTTTCAGTGTACTATAGATAGGTAAGAATCAAAATTTAATATTTTATTATACTACTATGTTTCAAGCCAAAGCGTCCGTTTTAGACAGAATAGAACAAAGTTTTTGAGTATTCATAAAAAATCCTATCACTCTCGTCGCTCCACTCGCGTTATTTCAAATAATTATGATAGTACTCCTTCCCCAATTAGGAATGAGTATGATACTGTGATGAAACTTTATGGAAACGAGTAGTATAAGCTCTCTGTTATACATGACTATGTCACTCGCAATTATCTATGCTTTATTCTTCGTGATACTCATCATACCAATAACTATTTGAGTTATGAAATGAGCGGCAGATCTCATAAATGGGAAAGAAATAATGATGCAAGATATGGTAGGATATGGATTTCAAAAAATTTCCGATGCATTTAAAGTGTACTGGTATATGTTTGCATATGCATATCTGGCTCCGGCACTTTGTTTTATCCTAGCAGGACTCATAATGCTATATGGCCTCTATTTCAATAACGGGGTCATATCTTCCATAGGATGAGGACTCATGACTATTGCTGTAATATACGCAGCTATACAATGAGTATATAGATGATTAAAATCTACGTTTGGAGTTGGAGGAGCAATATTTGAAGAAGATTTCTCAAAAGAACAATTCCAGTTAGGTATCTCTTTTACAAAGTGAAAGTGGTGGAGAATACTTTGAAACTTCTTACTTATAGGAATCATTAGCTCACTCCTACTTTCACTCATAACAGGACTTATAGGATCAATATCATTTATGTGAACTGCAAGCTCTGGTATTGATATTGAGTCTTTTATGCAACCAACATCTGGTGATATACAGCAAAGTATAGAAAGTTATATCGGAAATATGGGAGGATTTAGTTGGTCAGGTCTTATAATCGATAGTATTTCTCAAATACTATGAAGTATAGTAAGTGCCTTCGTAATATTATTTACCCTTATTTTTTATATAAGATTGAAAGAAGAAGCTCAAATAAAAAATACTCCAATACAAGAAAGTTTTGTAGCAACTGAACTATAAAACTGTTGAAAGAATAGAAATAAGAGACTCTTTATCATGTTTATAAAAACTCACTCTATCCAGTAAATCACTCTCGATATACTGGATTTTTCTTCGCTCTAATTCAGACTTTTCCCCAGTACTCAAATATAAAAAATCTCATCATTTTACCGAAATATCACTTTGAAATCTTGCTCTCTGCTCACTACTTAACTCTAGCTTTTTATTATTACATATATAGATATCTATTCTACGTCATAGAAATCTCTCAATTTTATTTATAAAATCAAGACAAGTAAGTCACTGTGTCTCTCATCATTTATTTGTATTATTCCCTATATATATTATTTTTGCTTTTGCGCTAATTATTGCATTTTTTACTCCTCAGATAACAAAATTTGATATCGTAGAGGTAAACAAATCTCCAGGAGAAATGATTATATAATCAGCAGCTGCAATAGCATCTCAAACATCACTATGGTGATGAGCTGACTTTGAGTCTTCCATAAGTTCTAAATCTGCAATTCCAGAAGTATAGGCTGCAACATTAGATATTCTATCTTGAGATTCAATGACTTCCCCATTTCAAAGTATCGCTTTAATATATGCCTTTTTAGTAGTAACAGGGATAATATGAGCTTGTACTTCAAGAATTTCATGCATCAAATCAAGCATCTTATGGTAGTCCTTTTCTAAATTATAGTATACATTAGCCATCAATATATTCCCTACTTTATGTCCTTTGATACTTGAATGAAGTGGAAGAGTAAATTTTAGAAAGTTTAAATTCTTAGATTCTAGATGCTGCTTGAAATCATCGTCAGCTCCAACGAGTCTAAAATAATCCCAAATAGTCAGTTTTGATATTTCTAAATCTCTCTCAATAATGGTTTCCATATATTGTTGCAATTCATCTCTTTTCGATGAACCAGACATCATAAAGAGGCATCGACGCAAATCTCCTGGAGGTGGAAGATGAATACCAAGTTCTTGTTGAAACTTTCTCATTAGTTCTCCCGTAGTTCGACCATCGTCACTCATAGAAACTATAGAGGAAATATCATATTTATTTTCTCCGTATTCATAAAAAGCGCTGAGCAAATTTGATTGTCAGTTTCATCCTCAGATAGTTACTATTTTTTTCTTAGTCATAGAACGCTTTAGAAAATATATCGATATCTCAAAACTCTTCTTGTAATTTTTGTTTTGTAATTATCTTAGATTTTTCTACTCCTGGTTGATCAAACGCGTTGATTTCAAAAAGCTCTCAGAGATAGGCTATTTGGAACATAAGGATATAGAGAAGTTTTGCTATATGTTTCTCATCTAGTGTATCGAGAGATATATTACAAACAGGATGTCACTCATTTTGAAGTGAAGTCATTGTCCCATACTTTTCAATATTTAAAAGCTTCTGAAATGTGAAATTTGGTATGTCATTTGAAACTTGAATATCATTTGTAGTATCCAAAATATCTAAAAATAAATAGAGTTTATCTTTTGGCCCGTCTTGATAGAGTTGGAGCTGTGAATGCTGATCTGTTACTCAAAGTGAGCTCGTAAGAGTAACCCCCTCCCCATTTTTCCCGATACTCTCTCCCATGAGTTGTTTATACCATTCTCAGATTTGAAATAATCTGGATGAGTATGGAAAAAATACGCAAATATTCTTTCACTCTCTATAATATTTATACTGCGTATGAGCGAGCTGAAGGGCAATATTATTTTCTAAATCAGAATCTAAAAGACTGTCTTTCATCTGCGAGATTCACTCCATAAATAGTGAAATATCTATTCAGGCAAAAGCGAGTGGCAGAAGTCCTACTGGAGTAAAAACTGAAAACCTCCCTCCAATATTTTCTGGAATATAAAATACCTTGAATTCCTTTTCAAGCTCCTGCTTCATTGAACAATTTTCTCACACTATAAAACAAAATTGTTTTTGCCAAGCATTATTTTGAGCCTTACATTTATCTCTGAAATAGAGATATTCTGAAAGTGTCTCAATCGTCCCTCCAGATTTTGATATAAAAATAAAAAGCGTTTTTGATATATTTATTATCTCTTCTACATCTGTAAATGTTTGAGTATCAATATTATCTAGAACATAAATATTTTTTCAGTTCTTAACTTTATTTTCATTATAATATTTTCATCTCAGTGCTTCTAATAATGCCTTTGTTCACAAAGCACTTCCTCAAATTCAAAGTATTACAATATTCTCAAAATCATACCAAACTTTCTGAGTATATAAAGAAATGTCTGAAATATCAGTAGTATCAACATCTATAAAACCAAGATCAGCACGCTTGATGAGAATATCTTTTACTATTTTTCTAGAACGTTCCTGAGAAATATTTGGAATAGTCGTGTTATGAACTTGAAATGTAATCATAATTATAGGGTTTTAATAAATGCTAATATCTCACCCCTGAGATCATCGTGTTTGAGCGCGTAGGCTATACTTGCCTTTAAATAACCAGTTTTTGATCCAGTATCATATCTCACTCATTTTACTTCTAATCCATAAATATCTTTATCCTTTTGCATGCTAATAAACGCATCAGCAAGTCTAATTTCTCAATCTCCACAGTTAGATTTTGCATTTTCTAGATAATCAAAAATATCTGGAGTTAGAACATATTTTCAAATTACAGCTGTTCTAGATTTTGTTTCACTAGCTTTTGGTTTTTCTAAAAATTTTGTAACTTTCGTGGTGTCTCCATCAAGTTTTCACTCAAGCATTCCATAACTAGAAACCTCATTATCACTCACAGGGACAGTCGCAATAATCGAAGTTCCTGTTTCTTCATGTTTTTTAATAAGCTGCTCTGCTGCCGAGATTTCATTATCAATAATATCATCTCCAAATAGTACTAAAAATGGTTCATCTCCTATCAAATTTTTTGTTCGGAGTATAGCATCTCCATCTCACTTTGGATATGGCTGTCTCACGTAGACAATATTTGCCATTTCATTGAGATTTTTTACTTTCCGTAGGTAATCAAACTTTCATGAATCGTCCAAGCGCTGCTCTAATTCTGGATTTGAATCAAAGTGGTCCTCTATAGCTCGTTTACTGCGTCCTGTCACTATGATAATATCCTCACATCCAGCGGCGATTGCCTCCTCAACGAGATATTGCATTACTGGTTTATCTACTATTGGAAACATCTCCTTTGGAAGCGCTTTCGTAGCTGGGAGAAAGCGAGTTCCCATACCAGCAGCTGGTATCACGCATTTTGTTATTTTTTTCATAGGAATTTTTAGAAAGTCTATATAATTAAGATTAAGAATATAATGTAAAAATGCAATCTCAATGCGTCAAATTGATAAGAGTAAAATCTGAAAGACTATTGCTAGATGATGAGATTGTATCGTTAAAATCTATGGAAAAGATGAAGTCATTAAAATCTCTACTCTTTCTAGGTTTCTTTGACAATCACATTCAATAAAGTTAATAAGGGATTACAAAATCTGTAATAAGTATATCAAAAAATATATCATTGAAACAGCTTATACTCAAATGAATAAAAAACATGTAGAAGTACAAAAATTTATACAATGAGAAAAACTTCAAAAAAAGCATTTTGAAAATCTATTGATTCAAAAACAATTTCAAGAAATCACAGATGGAATGAAAAGTATGAAATTACAAAACTTAGCTCCTATTGACCTCATATGATTTCATGGAGTTTTGAAACTATGTTTTGATAATATTATTGTGGATGAAGATTTTAAACTTTGCATCATCGATGTAGCTTTACTTGAATCGAAAAGCTTATGAAAAAAATGATATTTATTTTATCCATTTATGATTCTAGCTAGATGAGTTCAAAAAGGTATGATTTGGTATCATGTAAAGCCTTAGCTTTTAATATCTTCTACTAGTTCAGGAAGTTCAGCCTCCATAAAAAAATGCCCTCTATTATGAAACTGCCGGAAAGTTGATTCTGGAAAATACTGTTTCAGCTGTAATGATTGTTCAAATGGGACGGTCATATCATCCTGACTATGATATATAAATATATCTTTTGCCCAGCGTGAAACTCTATTATAGGTATATTCCAAATTAAACTCAAAACTCCCTAGCACTTCTCCCTTTGTAGCAGCTATAGCTGGAGCTATAAGAAATAGTTTTTTGATTTTAAAAGGAAATTCATTTTCTCAAATATACTTCAAAATAAAAGTACTTCCTAGAGATGTCGTTACGATAATTACATCTTCCCTCAAGTACGGGATCATTTTTTCAAAGAGTATGAGCCAAGCATTGTAATCTGCATACTTTTCACTACATGATGGGCTTATAAGATATTCGTATTCATCTCACAGTTTTTCTCATAGTGTTTTATTCCAGTTTAAAAATTTTTCTTCATAAGGATTATATTCAATTCATTTTAAATATGCACTATAAGACTCATAGTTTTCTTTTGGAGTTGCTCAGGTAATGAACACTACTTGTTGTTTCATAGTTTCTTTAGACTAAAAAATACATACTCACAGTGTATGTATTTTTTGTGATTTTTCGAAAAGTTTATTATATTGCTCTAACTTCTAATTCAGTACCCTTTTTTAAGCAGGTATAGTATTACAGCAATGAGGAGAGTGATGAGAACTACAAGTATCCCGAAAGAGACGTAGATATTTATTTCCGAATCTCCGATGAAAGCATATCTGAGTCCCCCAATCATATAAAGAATTGGATTAAACTGACTTACTATTTGCCAGAAGTCTGGGAGTATAGATATAGGATAAAATACTCCACCAAGATAAATGAGAGGAGTTATCAAGAATGTAGGAATAAGCGCAATATCATCAAAACTCTTTGCGTAGAGTCCATTGAAGAGTCATAGAAGTGAAAATAAAAGTGCTGAGAGGAAAATAAATATTGCCGCAAGCCCAATATTATCAATTGTAATATCAGTCATAAATGCGGCTGCTGCGAATACAAGTCCAGCTACCATCATAGCCCGTAGCATCGCTCAGGCGCAGAAACCAAGAAGTATTTTCCAATAAGCCATTGGAGAAACAAATATCTCTTCTATAGATTTCTGAAACTTTGCTCCAAAGAAACTACTAGAGGTATTTTGGTAAGCTGCCATGATAACTGCCATCATCAAAAGCCCTGGGAATATAAAATCTATATAACTCACTCCCTCTACTACTGAAATCCTATCTCCAATGAATTTTCCAAATATTCCAAGATATAAAACTATCGTGATGACTGGTGGAACGAGTGTTTGTTTCCAGACTCTGAGAAATCTTGAAACCTCTTTTGCTGTTAATGTGTATAAATCTATCATATTATTTAGATGCTAATTGTAAAAATAGTTGCTCGAGTCTGTTTGATTTGTTTCTCATTGAGAGTACATTTATTCATTTTTCTGAGAGTATGGAAAATATTTCATTCACGCTTTCCTTTGCTTTTACGCTGAGTTCAAGCGTGTTTGAGTCTATGAGTTTTGGTTTATAGTGATCAAATCTTTTAGGAATTTCTCTGAGTTCATCTTTTAAATCCAAAACAAAAATCTCTTCATCAAGCGTCTTTAAGAGAGATTTAACTCAGCCATTATAGACTATTTCTCCATCTGTAAGAATTGCTACATTCCTGCATAGTTGCTCTACTTCTTCAAGATAATGAGTCGTAAGTATAATAGTTATTCATTTTTCTTTATTGAGCATTTGAATAAATTCCCACATAGTTTTACGCAGCTCCACGTCCACTCCAGCAGTTGGTTCATCCAGCACTAATATTTTTGGTTCATGTACGAGAGCCCTGGCTATCATGAGTCTTCGTTTCATACCACCTGAAAGCTCTCGCGCTTTCGAGTCTTTTTTATCCCAGAGTTCCAATTTCTTAAGATAAAACTCTACTCGCTGCGCAGCTATCTTTTTTGGGACTCCATAGTATCCAGCTTGGAACATACAAATATCGTAGACTTTTGCAAAAACATCAAAGTTGAACTCTTGAGGAACAACTCAAATACATTTCTTTGCTGCAGAAAAATCTGTATCAATATCGATTCATCCAATTTTTACGATTCAACTATCCTTGTTCACAAGGCTTGTCATGATACCTATAGTAGTTGATTTCCCTGCTCCATTATGACCCAGGAGGGCAAAAAAATCACCCTGTTCTACTTCTAAATCTATTCCCTTTAGGACATCTAGCTTTCCATAAGACTTTTTTAGGTCCTTGATTTCTAATACTTTTTTTCCCATTTTTTTCATTAAAAAATATGTACCATAGTATGATACATATTTTTTACAAGAATTCTACAAATTATCTCTAATAATTTATTCCCCATACCAATCATGGAGCACTACATTGATATCAGTATTTTCTGCATGTACTAAGCTTTTAAATAATTCTATATCACTTTTTCAATCTGTTCCTCTGTAATGATATGGAAAAACTGTTTTTGGAGTAAAATCTAAAACAGCACTGGCAGCACTCTCTACTGTCATAGTATATGGAAGATTCATAGATACAAATGCTACATCAATATCCTCTAATGCTCTCATTTCTGGAGTATCTTCACTATCTCAAGAGAAATAGATTCTGAGTCCTTCTTTCTCAATTATATATCCATTATCAGCCCTATCTTGGGGATGATAATTTAGAGCCTCTTCTCTTATATTATATGCTGGAACTGCTGTAATATTAAAATCCCCCACTTCTCTAATAGTTTCTGTTTCCATAACTATTGTGTATTCCTGTAATTGCTCATTCAACTCAGAATTTACTGAGTTTGGGACTATAACAGCTACCCCACTTTCATAAATTTCTTCTAAAACTTCTTGCTGGAGATGATCACCATGTATATGTGTTATAAATATCATATCTGGAGCATTAAAACCTTCATAGGAGTCGCTAGGTTCAGCTGGATCTATATACATAGTTGTATCTCCCCACTCTACTATAGTAGTAGCATGAGATATTGGAAACACATTTACTAATACATCTTCCCCAGTGTAGAATGAATATGCAGCTCATTTTGATGAAGTTACATCCGTAGATGTAACTGGCAGTAGATCAGTATCTCAAGAGCTTGCATCCTCTATAGATATTCAGGAATTTGTAGTTTCAAGAGTAGCTTCATCTGAACTACAAGAAGTTAAAATAAACAATGATAATATTATAATAGAAATATACTTCATAAAATATTTAGTTAAAAAATAAGTACTATACATATAGTATATATTTTTTGTAAATATTCTATATAAATATCTCTTTTAAATAATTCAAGACTTTCTGGAGGTAATTTTGGCATAATTTATTTTTTACAAATACAATCTACGCTGTGATCATCTATAACTCATACGGCCTGTAAATACGCATATACAATAGTTGTCCCCACAAAGCTCATTCATCTCTTTTTGAGGTCTTTTGAAATAGTATCTGAAAGTTTTGTAGATACTGGAACTTCACTTATATTTTTTGGATTATTTATTATCTGCTTATTATTCACATAACTCCAGAGATAATCTGAAAAGCTTCAGAATTCAGCTCTGATTTGAATAAATGCTTTTGCGTTTTTGATAGTGGATCTCACTTTAAGTTTATTTCGAATGATTCACTCATTTTCGAGTAATTCTAGTATTTTATCTTCTCAGTAATCTACTATTTTTTCATAATCAAAGTTATCAAAAGCTGCTCTATAATTTTCACGTTTTTTTAGAACTGTTTCCCAACTAAGTCCAGCTTGTGCTCACTCTAAAACTAAGAATTCAAAAAGTACTTTGTCATCATATACAGCTACTCCCCACTCTTCATCATGATATTTTATGTAAAGCTCATTATTTGGATTAGTCCAAGCGCATCTCGTTTCCATAGATTATATAAATAATAAAATAGAAACTACTGAGAGAGCAATAACGATTCATTTTTTAAGATTAAAATGTTCTCAATAGAAAAATATTGAGAGAATAATTGGGACAAGAATAGAAAAAGAATTTATAGTGAATGCTACTGCAAGATTTCACTCCATAGCGCGCAAGAAAGAATAAAAAGCTCCTGCATGAAAAAATCATACTATAAATGAAAACTTTATAAGTCATTCACTATTATATACTCGCTTTGTTTTTTTCTTATGACTTTTGTATCAAAAATATGAAAATATAACTCAAAATAAAAAACTAAAGAGTATAAATATTCAAATATTAAGAGAAGCCACTTGAGTATATTTTGGGAGGACTGATGAAATAGATGTCAGTAATACCGTAAGAAAAACAAACATGACTCATCTATATAGATTTTTTTGAATTCTATTTTCAGTCTTTGTTAATAGTAATAAAGGGACTGTAATTCACACGACTATCCCTAAAGTATCAGAGATACTTAAACTTTCTTTAAATATAGTAATACTAATTGCCGTAACAATTATAGGTCAAAAGGTCTTATAGAGAGGAAAGAAAATAACAGAATCTATACTCCTCATACTTTCAACGCGTGAATGAATCGAGGCTGTATAGAATCATATATTCAGAAGTGCTAGTAATATAACAAGAAAAAAAGCAGGCCGTGAATCATCTAAGTTTCAAAACATTAAACACCCTATCCCTATGAGAATCGAGGCTATAAAATAACTATAAAACGTCGCAAGATGCGTATCATAGTTTCTCTCTGCAATCATTTTGAAAGAAAAACTGTAAAACCCTCAAATGGCTGCTGATAATATTGCCCAAATAACCCAAGTTTCCATACTAATTATTTAGAAAGTTCATGCTCTGTAGTTTTATGTCTTATGACAATATCATTAGTTCATACTCCTCTACTAAAATCATTAATCATTTGTTTAAATCATTGTAAGTTTGGTCCATTTGCTGATGATCATCAAAGTGATTGAGCTATGTCTCACATCATGCGTCAGCTGTGGATATCTGGCATAATAAATATAGTTGATGGATCTGATACTTCCATTCCCTTCTTTTTTGCTTTTTCAGGTAGAAATGCTGTATCAAATTGTACTTCTTTATCTAAAACTATTACATCATTGATTCATCTCTCAGCGAGTAATGATATCAATTTTTGCGCGGCTTGTCTTGAAGAAATAATTGTTGGAGAATCTTTTCAGCTTCATGCTGTAGAGAAGCATAAAAATGCTACTTGAAGTGGATATCATTTTTCCCTCGCAACATCTATTGAAGACAGAGCTGTTTCTACTAACTCATCAACACTTGGATTTTTTGAGTCTGTATGATAGGCAAAAATATGTTTACTATCATCATTTCATATTACTTCTTGATATCATAATTTTGATGCCTCATCTTCTTGTATATCACAAGCAGTATAGCCCTGCATTCTCTCAGCAACTTTATAGGCAATATTTCCTGCATTTAAATCTGGAAATATAAAAATTTTACATTCTTCTCACTGAGCATCTTTAAATGACATATTTCCTAATATTTCTACTCAGGGGATAGGATTTTCTTCAAAATACTTTGAAACTTCTTGTATTTTATCTGATGCTACTCATCCATCTAATAGGGCAACTTTTGTTTCAATTCAGTGGATTCTAGCATTTTCACACGTTAACTTCACTATCTCAATAAGTTGTTCGGGTTTAGGATTTGGTTGACATCATGAATCTGCAAATATATATTTTCCATAATCTGGATGCTCCATCAAAAAATATGATGAAGCTCTTTTTACTCATTCTTGCATTCAAATTAAATCTTTCCCCACGGTAATAACATGGCCTGTATCTGATATGTTTCATGCTAGAATTGCATGTATATTTCATTTTTTTAATTCTTGAGCGGCATACTCCAGATTATCTTGTCAATCAGGAACTTCTATTACACCTAATCACTTTAGTATGAGGTCTCAATAAAATTTTAACTCTGATTTCTTTCAACAGATTATAGGATAATGATTCGTATCTTGAGTTTCATTTTCAAGTAGTAAAATACTTAATGCATTATATAATTCCATATGCTCTGTCTGAGCGATATCAGTATATGCAATCTTAAGTGATTCATTTCAATTAGCTGTATTCAAAGTGTTTTTGTAAAAAAATTATCATATCACAAGTATATGTTTTTTAAAAAAAATTCAAAAAAAATACCCTCCACAAAAAAAGAAGTATTTTTTGAAATTATTAGAGAATACTTTTCCTAGTTATTTCAATAAAAGGGTTCTCAATCTCGAGGAAACTAGTTTTTAATACAACGGACCGGGAATCAACCAACACGATTATTGGATGCTGACGAAGTAAAAGATGATGAAGAAATTGATGCAACATATGCATTTGGGGAATACGGACTACTAGACCAAAGGTATGCATAAGATCCAACATTTAAACGACCACCACCTGAAGAATTACGTAATCATGCAAGTGGTAGCTGAAGCGCAGAAAGTATCACGGAACCATTCGTTCCCCATCATCCTGCGGAAACTATAGCAGACCAGTCTGTCTGTGTTGGAACACGGTATCCCGGAGCACAAGGTCATCTAGTATCTCCGTAGTCAAACCATCTATCTATCCCTCCACTCGTAGTATCTGAAACAGTTGATGACCATGATAGGAGACTTGGTGTAGTACATGATTGGGTATCTCTATTCCATGTGCAGTTATTTGAACCTGTAACTCCTGTGCTTGCATCCCAAGCTATATTTTCTCCCCATTGGAAGAAGCTACCGTAATCTCAGGCATACTCTGCTCATACATTACAAGCTTTTACAGCATAAGATCCAACGGTGATATCCTCTGCATACTCACATTTTATTATAAACGCATTCTCTCATACTTCCCAGAATCTTCCTCTCTGAGGAATAATGTTTCTAAGGTCTGCAAAAATCTCTCCACTTCAGCTGATAAACTCAGTACCACTTAGAAATGATTTCAGTGTGAGTGTAGTGTTGGAAATATCGAGAATACCGTTGAGACCACTGAGTTCTTGTAGAGGAGTGTTGTTTGTATCTGTTAATACTCCAAGCTTTTGTCCATAGGTTACGGGATACCTATTAGAATAATCTACTGCGTATGTTTTTGAAATTCATGGAGCATACGCGACACTCTCTTCCATCAAGGCAAGTAATTGAAGTGATTTTCTATCCTTAGAAAGCATATAGGTGAAATAACTATCATCTTTTGGGTCTTTTCCACCATTGGTATAATCTATAGTTTCTAATA
>JAWUVV010000003.1:0-7420 GCA_034112165.1 Candidatus Altimarinota bacterium | reverse complement strand
TAATCCACTTGCTGCAGAGAAATACGGTCAGTTTATGGAAATCCAAGAGGGAAGTAATATTACAGTTATGAATATTTGAGTAGAGCCACCAAGCAGAGAAGTATGAATTTCGGGAAGTCCTATGAGACTGGAGAGAAACGTACCTGTAGGAGATTTTTATGATACAGTATCTCAGCAGTGACTTGATTACGAGAGATTTTCAGCTGAAAATGATGATACTATAAACGCAATTGCTACTATTGATGATAATAGAGAGGCTATAATTGCAAACCTTGAGAGTGACATAACGATAGAGTGAGCAGAAGAAATCGGTTTTGCTGATATAGGTTGAGTAGAGACTCAAGATATTGATGATGTGAAACGAGATATTGAAAGTCAGTTATGACTTCCTGATGGGATTACGCTTGATAGTCTCGCGAGTATGCTTGGGAAGTCTCTAAATTCTCGAAATGATATTAAAAACTTTATAGAGTCTACAGATATAGCATGACTTCTGTGAAAACTAAAAGATGAAAAAGAATCTAAACGACTTGCATATCAGAAAGCACTTAGAGATAAGTCATTTACTGTATCACAATCTTTAGAATCTTGAGATGCGATAGCCAGAGATATGATACAAAACTTTCATGCATTATGATTGGATGAACTCTGGGGAGATCTGGAATTGATACTCAATGATCCTAAAATTATTGCGTCACTCCAAGATCAAATCCCAGGTTTTAGTGGAGAACATATTGATTTAGCAAATTGAAAATTTGGTCAATCTTGAAATCAAGAAGATACTACCGCAGTTTTAAGGCAAAATATTACTATGTTTGCAAATCTCATATATTTTGGAGATACTCAGCCAGAACAAGTTCTACAAACTCAATCTGGTATGAGTGTAGATACATTTGGGATAGGTCAGTTCTCTAAATACGAACGTGGTCAAATGATATCCCAAGACGCAGCAGTATCAACTCTAGCAGAGAGTACTGGAATTATTAGCTGATGAGCTATTAATATAGGGGTACTTAGGCAAAGATTAGCTAGAACTAAAACCTAAGAAATTAAGAGATAGCAAAATAAATTACCACAGTAGGAATAATTCATACTTTGAGCAAACTATAAATAACCCTTTTCCTAATTAGGAAAAGGGTTATTTATGGTATGGTATGGTATAACTGTATTAGTTGGGTATCTTTTAATGTAAAACTTCTAAGTATTAAATCAATATTAAAATTTATACCTAAAATATTTTTACTATTTTGAATCACTGATTTTTAGAACAATATGTATATATTGATTATTTTTTAATATACTTCATTATGACGAAACTCTGGTCTTTAGGAATTTTATTCTTTCTCATTATTTCTCAGTTTCAGGTAGGAGTTATATATGCAGCTGAACTTGAGGAGCTACAAAATCAAAAGGATACTTCATCTGGGCAATTAAATGACCTGTGAGATATAATAGAAACAGCCGTTAAAAAACTGGACGCAAAAATTTGAGATGAGGAAAAATCTCAAAAACTTCAGAAAAAATGAAAAGAAATTGAGGAGTATATAGAAGATGCCCAAAGGGAAATTGAGGCAGAGAGCTCAACGAAAGATATTCAAGAAAAAGTTGAAAAAGTAAAAAAGATAGTACTTTTGAAAGTTGTCTCTGGAGTTACGGACTATGAAAATATTGAGGATAGTATCTGAGATGATGTTGCAGGGAATCAGGAGGAAAAAAGAGAGGCAGCTGCCTCGATTCAAGATTCTCTTACGAATGAAGAGGGTGACTATTCACTTATAGTAAAGACAAAATATAAAGGGATAAAACTAAAATCTATGTTGGGCACATTCGATGATTCACTCCGAATAGATTTTATGTATGCAGCCGATGGGGAAAATTATTTTGAAGTATTTTTCGCTCCTGATTCACTTTTTCGTCAAGAGATGCTGACTGATATAGAGTCTGGAGTTTTGCCTGCTTCGTTTATAGGAGTAAACATTGTAAGTCCTGAGGTATTTGGAATTGATGAAATACAATTAGAATGAGAAAATATGAAAGTGACTTGGTGAATAGAGAAATATAAAAGTTATAATTTTATAGACCAGTATAAAACTGCATCACAAAAAATCAGGGTATGAGTGGTAGATACAGGAATTGATTATAATCATCCTGATCTGAAAAATAATGTAGATCAAACACTTGGAAAAGATTTTGTAAATGATGATGATGATGCCTGGGATGATCAGGGACATGGGACACATGTCGCTGGAACGATTGCAGCAAACATAAATGGATTCTGAATCATAGGAGTGAATCCATATGTAGAGTTAGTCCCGCTTAAGATTTGTAATAGCAAAGGATTTTGTCCATCTTATGCGGTACTTCGGGCTCTAGATTACGCAAAAACGCATAAAATTGATATTTTAAATATGAGTTTGGGTGGACGCTGAAATCCAGAATGACATGCTATTTGTCAGGGGATAGCGTCAGTAGTAACATCAGGATGAATCGTGGTCGCAGCATCTGGGAATTCAAATATTGATACGAGCAGGTTTGTCCCAGGGTGATGTGCAAGTGCTATTACCGTGTGAGCCACAGATAGCGAAAACGCTCGAGCCCTCTTTTCAAATTATTGATCCAAGGTGGATGTTTCAGCCCCAGGAGTACAAGTCTACTCTACCTATCCAGGTGGAGGATATAAGCAGCTTTCAGGAACCTCAATGGCAACTCCACATATTGTAGGGATTATTTCTCTCATGCAGTCTCAAAAATCTAATATTTCGAGTAGTGAAGTAAAATTGCTTCTCAAAAAATATCCTGAGAGTATTACTCTTGATAGAGTCGATAAGATTATTGCTGCAGCCGTTGATGTACCTGCACTTTTAAAAAGCTTTGAATGAGTAGAAAATCTCCCTAAGACTCAAGCGCAGGAAGAAAATATAACTCAAAAGAGAGAAGAATCTCACATAGAGGAAGCAAAAGAAACTGGTACTCAGAAAGAATTTACACTGAGTGGTGAAGAATCAGGGCTCCTACTCACAGCGCAAAATGATAGCTCTATCGGTATTTCTCAAGAAAATAATGCAAAACAGGAAGGGCTCTTACAAGAGGATGATGAGGTAATATACACTGTATATTGAGAAGCTAAAATTATAGAGTTTTGAGAATCAGGAGTTCAAATAAATACTCTAGAAGGTGAGATTATTTCAGAGTCTGTGAGCCCTGAAGTTATTCAGCTTGATCGGCAAAAAAGTATTCCTGAGTCACAGATATTTGATGAAAATGGAAAAGATATTTCTCAGAGTGTTGAAATTAATTCGTCTGAAAGTTTTAAGCAAGCGACATGACTTGAGTTGCCAGATGATTTTGACGTGCATAATCTTCCTGATTCATTTATACAAGATGAAGTTGCAGATAATGCTCAAGGTGACTTGCAAGATAGTCAAGATATTCTGGAAGCAGTAGAAGTATTTATTGACTGAGCTGAAACTTGAGTAGAGATTAATTCAGCTCCAGAGAGCTTTAGTGAGTTTACCGTTTTTGACTGAGAGGATGCAGGTAATCAAGGAATTGTAGATGAAAATTGAGAACTAATTTCACTCGGTGATGTAGAGATAGTAGAGCTTGATGTCGAAAATATTGTATATAAAAGTGATGATGAGCTCCTCATAGATGGAGCGCAGCCTGGAGTTGAAATTAATTCGAGTGAGGAACCTCAGCAGCAAAATATAACAGAGTTTCAAGATGGCATGCTATGAGAATCCCCTGAGATAGGAGAAGCGCTCATATGATATGATCAGCAAGATATTATAGAGGAAAATATACCAGATATAGAAAAACAAGAGTTTCATCTAATAGATGCCCCCCGAGAAATAATAGAAGAAATTATATTTTCTCCTGAGGAGATACTGATAGATGGGGCAGAGCCTTGAGTAGAAATTAATTCGTTTTGAGATACTACTCCAGACGAGCTTCTTGAGCAAGCATATGTCCCAGAATCTGATGAGCTATATTTTCAAACGCTCGATGAATATGAAATTATTTGAGTTCCTGAAATTGAAAATAGAGAAGAAACTTGAGTTGAGATAAACTCAAGTGATGCGCAAGAACTTATAGAAATAAGTCCAAAAATAGAAGTAATTGAACCTATAAGCATTCAAGATATCAGTTTTGATGAAATAGAGTTTGAATTGCCTGAGTGATATGAGGAAAATTGAGTTGAGATCAACAGCGCTCTAGATGAAGAAAAAATAGAGATAGTTCCAGAAGTAGTGACGTATAATCAGGCTCTGGAAATATCAGAATGAAAGGTAATAGATGCTTGAGAAGTCCCAACCCCATATGACTTTAAAGATGACGTTGATGATAAAATATGAGACAATGAGCTTATTGAAATAAGCTCACAAGAATATATTGAGTCAGAACAATGAGAGGAAGAAGAATACTCAGAATGAGATTTTTGAGCGAGTATTCAAAATACTTACTATTGTACAGTAGAAGTATGATCTAATTGTAAATTACGAATTTATAAATGATACTACTATAGCTTTGTAAGTGATAATCCAAATATTTATTCTGCGTCATCTTGAAGGTGGGATACATATATTACAGGAAGACAAGCAGGAACATCAGAGTTAAAACTGTATCAAAATGGTCGTCAGTATCATACTATTTATATTACGGTCAAAAAACAATCTCCTCCAAAAGAATATACACTTAATATTCAAGAACAGCAGCAGGGGAAAATATATCTTCCAGGAGCATATTCATACACATTACGTTCATCAGATAGGAATATATACATTTCAAGAAATAGTTCGTATATTTATATTTCTTGATCTAGACAAACAGAGTCAAAAATCTATGTTTACGCGTGAAATTCGCTCAAAGGAATTATTCATGTAAAGATTTTCCCAAAACAAGTCCCAATCTATAAAAAGACTTTAGAAGTGGGACAAAATCTCCCTACATATCTATATTATGCTCATAGATATAATTATAGCTTTTCAAAAAATGATGTAGTTTCTGTATCTACAAATAGCCGATATTTTTATGTATCTGCAAAAAAATCTTGAAATGTTCAAGTATATGTAAGGTATGGAGATACTCATATCTATACTCTTGATATCACAATCCCAGAACCTCCAAAACCAAAGATATATGAAGTAACTCTCCAGGAAGGAAACGATACAAGAATATATTTTCCTGATTCTATAAACTATGGATTTTATACAGAAAAAAAAGATTCAGGAAATGCCTATGCTGGAAGGAGTGGAAGTATGTTTTACCTCAGAGGGTATACTCCAGGGAATATTTATTATCATGTAAAAAATAATAGAAATCAAACCATATATTTAGTAAAACTAAAAATTGTACCAAAACCACCTATTGTTATAAACTTAGAAACCTATGTTGGAAAATATATTTATGCTCCTTTGAGATATGCATCACAACATACGTATACATCATCAAATCCAAGTATTTCTCAAAACTATAGTTCTTATTATTCAGTAAGTTTTCGATGATTACAGGTTGGTACAAATCAAATATATGTTCATCAGGGTTGAATTCATAGATATACTATTGATCTCAAAGTGAAAGAGATTCCTAAACCCCAGGATTATAAGCTCAAGATTGTTGAGTGAGAGTCTTCGACTGTATATTTCCCTGAAAAGAGTTATTATCGAATATACTATCGATCTCATACAGGAGGAGCGCATGTATATGGCTGATATGGAAGTGTCTCAGTGCGATCATATTTAGCGGGAGAGATACATTATGCAATATATGATTCAAATGGCTTTTATAGATATAATTTACATATCACTATTTCGCCAAAACCTCCAGTTGTAAAAACAATTTCAAACTATGAGGGAAGAGCTATGCTTTTAGATAATATGAATTTTGATACTCAAATTTCATACTCTCAAGCAGGAATAGTAAATGTTTACAGAGCATGAGGTTATAGAATGTGAGCTATTTGACTGAAGCCTTGAGATCTAGAGGTATATTTTAAAGATGGGAGATGACGACATTTTCTTACTTATAAAGTACAGGTTAAACCTATTCCAGAACCAAAGAAAATATATTCTCATGATATCTTTGTGTGACAGTATGTATATATTTCTCTCCCTGATGAGATAAGTAACTATCGAGTTTCTTCTTCTTGAGATGGAAAGATTACAAATATGAGACTTAACGGATGAAATCGTTTAGAATTACAATGATTTTGAGAGTGAAAATATACACTTCATTATACATGAGCTCACTGATTTGATATTTATAGAGTAGAGCTCAATATAAAACTCCAAGAGGAACATATAAACGTGCATTTATCTGAAAAAAAGATTGTGCGTGTGAGAAGTGATGATAGCATTCGTTATGCGGCAGATAATATTGCAAGGATACACACATGAAGACCAGATAGAGTTGAGTGACTCGCACTTTGAAAAACAGAGATTTTTGTGACGCATAGAAACGGTTATATGTATAAAAAAATCTACGTTACAGTTCTCCCAAAACCAAAACCTATAGAGCTAACATGTGAGACTAGAATTCATTCTACCTGTCGATATTCAATAACGAATGGTGGATATTATTTTACCGAATCTAAAACTGGGATCGCATATATCGATACTTGAAAAACAAGTTTTAGAATCAAAGGAAGAGATCAAGGGACTATTACCCTCTATATTAAAGCAAAATACGCAAATTATATCTCACATATTTTTACGATACATGTTCTTCCAGAACCAGTAAGAGAATATGATTGTACCATGCCAGTAGGAACTGAGTGTCACACTTATTGGTCTGGAGAAAAGTATGAATACACTTATAAGCTTTCGCGAAGCGATATAGCTAAACTCTCACTTGAATATTATAGGCAATGAGATAAGCGTATGAATCGTCTCAGGTTAAAGGGTATTTCACAGGGGAGCGCTCAAGTATATGTCTATGATGCTTTTCGTCATGTAGCAACATTTCATATCATAGTTGAACCAGCAGTCTCGCGAATACAACTTTCCAAGCATGAGAGTACCATCAGAGAAGGAGAATGATTTATAGGGAAAATAGAAAATGGTGGATGAGCATATAAGAGTATGAATATCCATGACCGAGAAATACTTTCTTTTTCAGCTTCATGAAATGAAACAGACAAGACCTGAAAATATAAATATAGCTGAATCAAACCTGGAAAAACTACGGTTGGAATCCAAGACCAATATGGGCAAATTACCAAGTTTTGAATTACCGTTCTTCCTGCGAATTTGAGACTCTCATCACAACATCTTAGATTGAGCTGATCCAACTATGAATATATCTCTGTGCAAGAATCATATAAGTGAATTAAGAGCCTTAAAATGCAGGATAGCTCAATAGCTCAGGCATATTATGTTTCTCTCAAGTCCTGAGATAATGTTATTCGCGTGAATCCAATTAG
>JAWUVV010000002.1:0-9811 GCA_034112165.1 Candidatus Altimarinota bacterium | reverse complement strand
ACTATCGTGCTGACACTTTGAATCATATTTTTAGCTTTGATTATTTTTAAGAAAAACAAATAAAGTGTGGAAATATTATCTATCCCCTATAAAATAGTCATATCAAATTAGTTTTACTGCGGTATTAAGTACAGCAATATTAGTCATATTAGGATTTGTTTTTTTTCTTTCTTTTTCTATATATTTTATTATAGCTGGAAAAAATAGATTTTTTACGAATGTTTGCCCTTCTGGATTCAGGCTATTCTCTCAACCATAACTATTTGGCTCATTTCATCCATATACTGGTCATGTGAAATTTTTATTTCTAAAGAAAGAAACCATAATATTATTAATTCTTTCTTTTTCACTGTCAGTTAATTCAGCAGTTTCATCACATTTTCACTGATATGCCGTCGGTATACTCCATGAACTCGTATCACTTATTTCTCCTGGAAACGAGTTATGAGTCGTCCCACTGATCGTGCAATATGGATCAGTTTCTTGATAGAGAAAGCCTGCCGAGGTATTTGAGACTAACATAGTTATCAGCACCGCTACTGTAAATATTTTTTTCACAGGAATAAAGATTATTAATTAAACTTCACATATTATAACGATCTTTTCTAAAAATGGTGACAAAGAATTAAAAAGTTATTTCGAAACGTGTGCCATTTCACTTTTCACTGCGAACGAGTAGTTTCCAATTATTCACGTCAGCAATCTTTTTTACCATAGATAATCCAATCCCATATCCTGCCATGCTGCGAGAATCATCTTCTCTATAGAGTCTGTTAAATATTTTATCTATATTTTCTGGAGCGATTCAAACTCAGGTATCAATAACTGTTAAGGTATTCTTTTCAGTTTTTACCATAACTTTTCCTGCTTGTTTATTATACAGTATTGCATTTTTTATAATATTTTTAAGAACTATTTCTAATTCTTGTTTATTTGCAGAGATATAAAATATTTCAGGGAGTAACATATCCAAAGTAATATTTTTTTCCTTCATTTGAGGAATGAATTCAGCGAGTATACCGCGCGTGTACTCTGGAAGATTTATTTTCTCTTGCCCCGACACCTTTCAAGCCTCTGAAAGTTCTCTGAGTCACTCTATGAGCATATTTGCGTCGTCAATAATCATAATACTAGATTTTAAGAGTTTTTTATCATATTTTTTTTCTGCCTGCATTACTTGGAGGTTTCACCTCACAACCGCAAGTGGGGTTTTGAGTTCATGGCCAGCGTTATGGGTGAAATCCGACATATCCTTGATATTTTGTTTTACAGGCAAGAGAGCCTTTCCTACGAAGCGATATCCAATGAAATATACGAGTCCAGAGAGAATACTCGTAAGAAATAAGAGTAATAAGATATCTTGAAATGTCTTTTCTCATGAATAACGAATATTTTGGTAGAATACTATTATTTTATCTCATATGTCTATTGTATATATATACGTTTCCTCATCACTATATATCTTTTGGCTTTCAAAATCTATCTCGTCAAATCTAGGTTCTTGAAGTATTTCTTTAAATACAAGATTATTATCAGCATCTAAAACAAAAAAACTGAGCCGTGATCCATTTGTATTCTGATTTCTTCGTATATCTCATGGACGGAATTTTCGTACTTCTTCTACTGTTTTTAGTTTTGCATACTTTGTAAAGAAATGCTCATCATTTTTTATAGCCTGAGTAATAGCGTTTATTTGAAGAATGATTTCTTTCTTTTGGCTTCTATTTTCTGCTATAAATTTTGCGCTGATAAACGACAGTCATACTATCATAACAATTAAAAATACCACTCCCGTAAATACGAGCGTGAGGTGTTTATGCGTATATTGTAAATTTTTATTTTCCATATTATTTTTTATGTAGGGTATGAATATTTTCATACCGGAACGAAAATATTCGTTCCCTACAGGATTAATTTGCGATATATCAGTGTCATTTTTTTGTTTCTACTATTTCTCTTCATAGTTTCTTTCTCAGGTATCCAATATACACATCCACTGTTTTTGAAAACATAAAATCTCCATCAAACTCTCCCCATACCTTTTCATAAAGCTCTTGCCTATCAATCGCTCGTCATTTATTTTGAGCAAAGTACTTAAGCAATCTAAATTCTAAATCTGAAAGATGAATAAGCTCTCATAATTTATTTTCTTGATTCGAATCCACCTCTGAATCTCCTCCTTTGGAAAAGGAGGAGGGCTGCATTTCTCTAACTTCAATCTTTTCTAAATCCAAGATATAATTTCAAATACTGAGTAAAGAAGTAGATTTATTCTTGAGGTTTCTGCGCGTAAGAGCGTCCAATCTCGCTACCAATATATCGTAATCAAACGGTTTCACGAGATAGTCATCTGCTCATGTTTCTAGGCCCGTAATAACATCGTCTCTGCTACTACGACTTGTGAGCATAATGACTGGAACATCTTTTTCTTTTTCTCGCAGTTCACGGCACACATCAAGGCCGTTCTTCTTTGGGAGATTAATATCAAGGACTATCGCGTCATAATACTTCGTCATAGCCTTGTATAAACCATCTTCCCCATCAAAAGCTATCTCACTATGAATATTTTTCGCGCTTAAATATCGAGCAAGTCCCGTGGCTAAATCCTTATTATCTTCAATGATTAGTATTTTCATATATGTATTATAATCTTAGTTAGTTAAGAGGCAAGTAAGAAAAGACACTCCTATTTTGGGAGTGTCTTTTCTAGATTCTGAAACCTCTATTTATATTTTATTTATGTAGGGTATGAATATTTTCATACCGGAACGAAAATATTCGTTCCCTACAAATTATCTTTCTCCTCTGTCTCCTCCTCTATGTCCTTTTCCACCTCTTTTCCCTTCTGGTCTATGAGCCTTTGCTTCATCAAGAGCCGCTTGCTCTTCAACTGTAAGTTCTTCCCCTGCATCAAGTTTCGCTTTGATATCTTGCATAACAGCTTTCTTCACTTCTCTCTGTGCACGTTTTTCTTGCATTTCGATATAATCAATTTGCTCCGCTTGAGTAAGCTCGTCACCCGCAAGTATCTTAGCTATAATATCAGCTCCATTTTTTCTATGCTTTCCTTCTTCAATTTTTATGAGCATTTCTCATCTGATTGCTTCTTCTGCTGCTGTTAATGATTCACCATTAATAAGTTTATCAATTACTAATTTTCCAACTTCTTTTTCAGCTTTCATTTCATCATGTTTTGCATCAAAGAAAGCTTTTTTCTCAGTGTCACTCATTGCTTCTAGAGCTGTTTTTTCATCATCAGAAAGGCTTTTTAGTCCTTTTCTTTTCCCAAAATGATTTCATCCTTGAAATATTTTCTTTTCTCATTGGTGTATTCCATTTGATTTTCCACTGAATGTTTGGCCTGAGTTAGCTGATGAAATTCCTGCAAAACTTGTTGACGCTATACCAACTAAGAGAACAAATGTTAAGACTTTATTATTCATAGATTTTTTGTGAGACATAGTATTTTTATTAGTAATGTAAATTTTATAAGATTATATCTTACTTGTAAAGTATATTGTTATGAATTAAGAACGAGGTAAGAGTAAATCAAAAGCACTTAGAATATATCTAAGTGCTTTCATATTATGAAAATGTGTTAAGAAACAGGTAAGAGTCCTAAAATGCGAGACCGTAAAGTCCGAGTAATGCTGCAACAGCAATACATATAACACTCAAAAGAAATGGGATTTCTCGTTTTTTAGGTTTACTGATATATGCAACAGCATACCAAACCCTCGCTGCAAACCATACTACTCAAACTATTCCAGCAAGATTTGTAGGGCCAAAAATACTTGCTATCCAGAGGAGCGGAAGAAATACAACAACATTTTCAACTGTATTCATATGTACCCTATTCGCGACAATCACATGTTCCTCTTTCGTAGCCTTGAGTATGTTCGCTTTATACTTTCGTCTAGTTCCTCAGACATTAAATGCAAGAAAGAATGTGAAGAGTGATGTACATATTGTTATCAGTGCTGCGAGTGTATATTGTTCCATGGGGAGGTTTTAGGAGTTAGTGGGATGATTATATTCCAATAACATTTCTTTTCAATGAAATAATTTAGATGTATATATTAGCTTGCTTTTGACAAAAAAATTAAAGAATGTTAAAATTATAAATAAATACCCTAAATAATAAATATGGAAACATTTCCAGTAGAACATCCTGACTTATTTGATGAAAGACCTCCAATAAGGCTAGAGGATATTCAGCGTCTGAATACCCATGTTCAAACACTTGAATTACAATATGAAGCAACAAAATGATATATCGAGCAAAGAGCTGAAGAACTTTTAACATCTTGAGATGACTGGAGTGATGAAGATTTTGAGAAAATACAAGATTTAAAAAGTAGACTTGATGGACTAGAAGATGATTTTTTTTGATATTCTGACCTTCCGTATGACATAGCAAGGAGTTTTACTCTTATTCAGTCTAAATATTATCGATACTTAAGTAATATTGATTTGTGAATATTTTGAATTATGCCTCCAGAAGATGTATTGCGTACTTTATCTGCTGAATTTACGTGGTGAGACCGAGATGAAAATGGGTTACGAAGAAATTTTGAAGCAGCTCAACTAGAAACAATGGATTATGATATATTCGAGGAGCAAGTACTCAGTAAATATGATATATTTTCGCAAAGAGGAAAAGAGCTTCGTGAAAGGTTAAATATAGCTATAAATGAAAATTCAAATGATTATAGTGAGATAGATAATGACATAAATACTCTCACTTGAGAGATAAGAGACTTTAATGAAACAATAAGACATATAAGCTTCCTACTTCCCAGAATCAGTAGAGAGGAACAACGTGATTTGTTTTCTTGATATTCTAATCCATATACAGAATGAAGCCCTGAATTTGAACTCTATGATAAACATGAAAGGCTTTATAAAATTACAGAAGTACATGGTAGGAATGTTTATGAAGAAATTCATTCCATGGCATTTGAAATATGAGATTTAGAAAGGCAAAATAATTTTGAAGAATGAATTCAATGACTTGAGTGAATTAATTTATGAGAGAATGCGCAAGAGTTTTTTCAGCTCTATAGAGAACTGTTAGGAACCCAATCTCAATCACTAGGTTATGGAGCTTCAAACTCAATGAAATCACAGGCACTTAGTAATGTTGGTAAAGTTTTTGAAATATTTGAGAATAGTATAAGAGAATATGGAAGAAATGAATATATTCAAACCGTCTTAGATACTGAGTGATATTTCTATGATCCTATTTCTCGAGCTCACTACCCTATACAGTGAGAACAACAAACATCTATTTCTGATTTCTCAGTATTAGTAGATATATATGATTGAATTATTCCTCAAGAGACTTTAGAGCAAGAAACCACAAATTATATAGTATCCGAAAGTTCTTTTGAGTGAGGATTATGATCTAATATACAATTTAACTTAGATAATGAGGAATTTAGAAGATTTAGACCAGATGTTCGAGGTTTAAAAATTTGAGGACTTGATTCTATCTTTACAAGAGACGATGATAGAGTCCTTCAAGCAAATGAAATGGCCCATGTAGCTTTTTCAAATATGATGTGAGATAATGAACTTCACAGCTTTTTATGGAGTAAAGATATCTCTCATCTCACAGGTGAACAACAAATTCCAGCAAAAAATATTGCAGAAATAGATGAACTACTTTCTGATATGAGTTCTCTCAATAGCCTAGAACTAAATGAAGAAAACAGGGATCGTATCGTCGAAGAAATACTTAGAATTTTCGCATTTATTTTTGCCCTAGACTGAAATAATAACATTGATAGTTCAAATTATGATGCAACAGCGCAAGTGATGAAGCAAGTAATACAAGATATTCTTCTACTTAGATGATTATCTCAGGAAGAAATTGAATGAATATTTAGTATTTCTTCACTTGAAAATACTCGCAGCTTCATTGAATGATTAGAATTCTCTGATGAAGAAATACTCATAATTCAACAAAGATATTTAGAAGTATGAAAAACTTCTCTACTCCTTACAATGAGCCTAAGAGATAGAGTCATTATTGCTGAAAGTATAATGGATAAAATAACCCCCGATTCAAATTTATTAAATAAGTTTGAGAAAGAATTAGTTCAAGCAATACTCCAAGAATTCTGATATTATGATGATATCATTGATGGTATCTGGTGAACCAATACACAGAATGCTTATTTAGAATATACAGAGGATAGATCTATATAATAAAAAGCCTCTCTATTAGAGAGGCTTTTTACTATAAATTGCTTTTTATTTATCCATATACTCTAATATATCTTTTACGTCTGCTCCCTCTGGATATTCAAAATCGAAACTCTCTACGAGTAATCCATTATCCCACTTAGAAAGAGTAAGTTTCAATCTTTCTTGTGTCACTGGTTTTTGTGCTACTGGAGAAGCTAAGATTGAACCACTATTTGAAAACGAGAGGCTTGGTTTTGTAGGAATTTCTACTGTGTAAGCCTCTATTACTGCTGTCCAATCTCATTGCGAAAGAGATAGAGGATATCCTATAATACTTGCTCCCGACGATGAGGTAGCAAGCGCAATATTTGCAAACTCCATTGCAACTTCATTTGCTCTATTTTGAGCAACTCTCTGAAGCTCTGCTACCCGAGTACTGGCAGTAATTAACTCTGAATTTGCATCTGAAATCTGCGCTTTGAGTGCTGTTTCATTTTTATCCACTTCCAGCATATAATATCAAGCTCCAGCAGTAAGTATTAATAAAAGTAAAAGAGAAACAACATTGAAAACTTTTTTCATCATGTGAAATACAATAAATAAATAATATATGCCCTATTATGCAAGAATATACAAGAAAACAAAGCGACTGTAGATAAATACCTTGCAGTTTAAGGAATACATTTTGCAATATTATTCTTCTACTTCAAATACTCTCCAGCAAATTTATTCGTCATAGCTACAAAATCAGCAATACTTTCAAGTTCACCTCCTTCTAATAGGATGGCTTGCATATATGCATACTGCGTGAGGTCTGCTAATTTTTTTGATTTTACGTCAGCCTTAAACTCTTTTTTCATAGCTTTCACAAGGCTGTTATTTGGATTAAGTTCGAGGACTCGTTTTGTTTCTGGAACGGCTTGCCCCATAGATTTCATCATCTTTTCCATTTGAGGATTCATCGCTCCATCTGGAGTTTTGAGCGCTCCCAACGCTTGTCCAAGGTTTGGGTTCAGCACTACTTTTTCTATTTTCTGCGTTCCTATAGTATTTTTAACTAATTCAAGCATGTCTTTGAACTGTTTTTCGTTTGTCTGCGCTTTTTTCTTGTCATCTTCTGTTTCCTCTTTGAGTTGTATATCACTACTCGTGATAGATTTGAGTTTTATATCTTTATATTCATCTAGCACTCCAATCATCCATTCATCAATCACATCAGTGAGGAGAAGTACATCTATTTTATTTTCTATAAATTGAGCCATGTATGGACTCGCAAGTACTTCACTTCTAGATTTACCTGTTATGTAGTAGATAACCTCACTCTTGAATTCTCTCTCCTGAGAGGAGAGAGAGGCTGCATTTTCTCATTTTGTAGCTACTCCTTCTCATTGAGGAGAAGGTTGGGATGAGGTTAAATAATCATCTAAACTCATTCTTTTATCACTCAGTAATGTATTAAACTCAAGAATCTGAGCAACATCTTGTTTGAGATCTTGTTCATAATAGACTCCTTCTTTCAAGATAGCTCCATAATTCTCAAAGAATTTTGCATATCCCTCAGGATTTTTGACTCTGAGTTTTTTGAGTTCACCCAGTACTTTTTTAATCAGAGATTTTTTAATAGTCTCGAGCGTCGCGTTTGACTGAAGCATCTCGCGAGAGATATTGAGTGGAAGATCAGTAGTTTCTACCACTCACGAAACGAATCTGAGCCATACAGGAAGTAGCTCCTTTGCATGTTCTAATATAAGTACATTTTGAACATAGAGTTTTGGACCATAGTCCTTGTTTGGGTCTCTCATATCAGCAAAAGCATTGGTATCTTGCGGGATAAATAAGAGAGAATTATAACTCACTTTTCACTCTATAGAGCTATGAATATGACCAAGAGGAGCATTGAAGTCCATAGAAACTGATTGATAGAATTCTTTATATTCTTGCTCTTTAATGCTTGTTTTAGATTTTTTCCAAATAGGCTTTGTTTCGTTGACCTGTTTCCATTCTTTTTGCTCCCCCTGCTCACCAAGGTTCGCTTCCCCCTCAGTTGATGGGGATTGAGGGGGAGTTTCCAGCATCATGATTGGAACTGCTACGTAGTTTGAGTATTTTTTAATAAGCTCTCGTATTTTCCAGTCCTCAAGGAGTTCATGATTTCATTCTGATAAGTGAAGTACTACTATAGTTCCCCTCCCTTGTTTAGTTGTTTCTTCGAGTTCATATCATGATTTTCCATCACTCGTCCATTTATGAGCCTTCGTATCTAAACCTGATTTAGTGATAATATCAGCACTCTCAGCGACCATAAATGCTGAGTAAAATCCAACACCAAATTGACCGATGAGATTGTGTTCTCCCCCTTCTTTTGCCTTTTCGAGTTTTTCCATGAATTCCTTGGTCCCTGATTTTGCAATCGTCCCAATATGCTTATGGATTTCATCCTCTGTCATACCAATACCATTGTCAGTAATAGTAAGAGTCTTTGCCTGCTTATCTATTTCTACCTTTATTTCAAAGCTTGTATCATCACCAAGAAAAGTTGTATCCGTCAGAGCTTTCAGTCTCGCTTTGTCTATTGCGTCACTCGCATTAGAAATCAGTTCTCTCAGGAAAATTTCTTTATTTGAATAAATCGAGTGAGTTAGAAGTTCGAGAATTCTCCCTGTTTCTGCCTCAAAGTTATGTTGTTTTGACATAGTTATATAAAATTATGTTTTAAATTTACTTAAGCACCTAAATATTAGATGTGCTAAAATTGTAGTGATTATTCTATTTCGGTCAATATATTTTTAGTATGATTGCTATTAAATATTGACTAAAAAATTATTTATTTTAATATATATATATAAATTAAAACAAAACTCAAACGTCATGGAGGTAAAAACATGGCACGTTCAAACACACTTTACGCAGCTGGATTTGCAAGCAAAATTGACGGTGTTCTCGAATATAAGAAGGCTTTCTTATGTACTGAGAAAAACGCTTGTCATGTCGATGACATGATGGAGATTCTAAGAAGCTTCTTTAAGGGAGTAAATGTTGCAATTCCACTATCACAAGTGGGTGATATTGACCATTTAAGATATCAATTTGCAGCTTATCCACACCCCGGAGCACTTAAGTTTATTGATGCAGCAATGGATTCTGGAGAACCTCTTGATGATTGGGTTATCTATATAATGACATCTGAGAGAGTTTATAATCCAAATGAGGCTGCTCTCATCAGGAAAACAAAGGAACCACCAGGTTCATAGCGTCAAACTCACCGGCCGACAATAAAAGTTGGCTCGTGGAGAGAGATTGAAGATTTGAAAGGGCCTAGAATTTTCTGGGCCCTTTTTGCTGTTTAAAAAACAAAATTCTATAAAATCAACCCTATTTTTCAGCATATGTTCCTCAAAATTGTATTTTTATGTACAATAGATATATGCAATATAAAATACCGGTACAAATAGAAAATGAGGATCCTATATTATTAGGGCTCAGTTTGAGACAACTCGCAATCTTAATGTGAGGTTTTGGGCTTGCCTATGGTATTTTTCAGAGTCTCGCTCCGAATACCTGAGCAGAGATTGCTTTTATTCCGAGTGGGATTATTGCTACTATTACCGTTTTAGTAGCT
>JAWUVV010000001.1:0-18266 GCA_034112165.1 Candidatus Altimarinota bacterium | reverse complement strand
CAGCATGTTGTGCTTCACGTTGAGTATGACTTATTGTTCTTCCGTTTCGAATGATTTGATCTGTGAGAGGATCACGCAGTGTGTAGGTACCACCATTGGGTATGGTACTCGGATTAATCAAATTATCAACAGAACTTGCCGCGACGCTTCCCCCAAAGTTCAAATTTGGTGCTTTTTCTGGGTGTCGATATATCCAATCGACGCTACCGCCGAGAGTGTGAAACCCAAACAAAAAACTATCCTTTAGTGATAACGGATCGTTGTTTCTGGGGATAACATATCGATTACCGTCATCGTCGGTAGAAAAGAATAGCTTATCTGAAAAATAGTATGGTTCCCAAGATTCAATTTTATCAGTATCTCCTATATTGTTATTCAAGTTAATTGTAGACAATGCTGCTAGATCTAGCACAGCGTGCGCGTTTGAAGAGCATGATTGGTAGTTGGGATTGCACGGAAGTGGATTGGTAATACGTTGCTGCTCAACTGCCGCCACATGATCCAAATATTCAGGATTATCCTGAATCTCGTAAATCTCGGAAGTAACCGTATAACGATCTGTCTCCTGCTCACTAATCGCCAGTGCTGGAAGCCCTGTTGTGGCGTCTACATAGCTCTCATGATCATAGGTGACGTCATACACGCGGTAGGTGTCGACCCTGTATCGACCTGTATAGGGATCAATGTCTCCAGCAACAGATTCATGCCCGAATTGAGTTCGATGCTCCTGGCTCCCAATACGCTCTTTCTGAGCATTGTGAACCACCGTTCCAGCCGCATGAGGGGCAAAATTGTCGTATCCAATGTAATAGATTTGCTCGGTGCCTTGCGTCCCTGTTCCTGCGAGAAATTCTTGGCGCAAGCCTGAATATTGTGTGGCGTTATCAGGATCGTCTGACGTGATGTCAAAACCAAGATGGCTTTGCTGCTTGAAGTACGCCTGTCCAGTGGCAACGCCATAAGACACCACATCGATGTACGGGTTTGCCACCTCTTGGAAATTGTAGAGGTGGTTTGATGTGTAATAGTTCTGAGAAGTGCATTCTATGGCTTTAAAGGTAGTACTGAATATTCTATTTTATGTGGTTGTAACTTTTTCGGGGTATCACTCAGTAGAATATCAAATAATGTCTCATCTAATTTCATTCTTTAAAGGGAAAGGATGAAGGTAAATATTATTTCACTGGATTTTGATAGTAATTTCTGTTTTTGTTCTATTACTAAAATTATCTATTACTGAAAGCGTTAAGGAACTTTCTTTTCATATACAAAATTGAAATGAAGTATTGTCGCATAACCAAGTAACTGTTTGTAAGTCTTGATGATATAAGGCATTTAATCGTTCTTGCTGTATCATTTCTTGAATATATTCATTAATTTCCTTTCAAGTTGGGAAAAGAAATTCTTGCTCAGAACAAAGTTGATGCAAGTGATGTAAGACTGTTATATCTGTAATAGTATTAGAATGATGCATTTCAAGTCACTTCTGAACTATTTCAATTCTTTCCTCTTTTGTATATTTTGCTGTATCTCATCCTATTTCGATTGTATCATTTATTCAAAAAGCTCTATCGTGTGTTCTAACTCACTCTAAAAATTCTTCCTTATGTTCTGAAATAGTTAAAAAAACATCGTTTCACCAATTTTCAGCAATATGAATTACTATTTTTGCGTGCTCATCTTGAGGTATTATAAGTCCTGTAGCTCTATGAATAAACATATCTTTATAAATTTATTTAATTAATTAGTTACAATAATATCAGCACGACGTTCAGGGTGATATCTCGTTTTGTAATCCAAATCATTTTGTGCCCACATATCCCAACTAATGTTATTATTACCATCTCGATTACGTCATCGTTCTTTTGCTATATTTATTGGGGTATCAATCCATACTTTATAATCGTAATACATTTCAATATCAGGATGATACGATGAAATACCTTCAACTATTATATATCAGACTTGTGGTAATGTAATGTGCTCACTTAGTGTATTGGTATCCCATATTAATTTTTGATACTTAGCTTCTAGGTTATTTTTAATTGGGATTAAAACCTGCCTTTCAAGACGGCTCCTGTCAAACGCTCCCTTATCCCACGAATTTTCATTGAGGTTCTCTTTTATGATAAAGTCATCTATATGTACTACAATTGAATCCTCTAGAGCTTTTTGTAGCTTGTTTGAAAATGTAGTTTTACCTGAACCACCAAATCATTCAATAGCTATAAGAATAGAGCCTCTATCCTTCTCTATCTTTCCTATTTGTTCAATAACAGAACTAATATTACTCATATCATCTATAAATTTATTTCAAATAATTGATTATCACAAGTGCAGTAATTCCCAAGTTGATACACAGCTATTCTATTAGCCTCAAAACGAAATACATTAGGATTATCTCACTTAAGTTCTCAAATTCAAAGCGTTATATGACTTGAATACTCTTCAGGGGTTCTATTTTCAAATCACTTTACCCATATCACACTTTGGTCTTCTACTTCCTCAGGCATATAAAACATATCTGTGGAAATATTTTCGTATCCTAACATTGGTCTTATTTGTGTAGAAATATCTTTGAAGAGGTTTGTAGTATCTTTATGCTCTTCTAATTCAAAAGAATATCCATCTTCTCAGGTGGTCGAGATATTATAAGCTCTCAAATTTGATTGAGCAATAATTGGAGAATAGTCGTGAGTAATTGATTGAAGAATAGTTTCTAATTTTCAGATTTTAGCTTCATCAATAACTCCCATCATCAAGGATATATGAGGGACTTTTCACGTATTAGTAAAGTCTATTTTTCCTCAAATATTTTTATTCATATCTCTACATATTTTTTGTGCCTTCTCATCTGGAAGAAGTACAATATCTATGACTACCTTTCACATATAATATTTATTATAAAGTATATCTCTCTTCCCTGTTTATTTTCAGTTTTGAGAGCACAGGATTTTTCACTCATTCAAGAACAAGCATCACAGTGACATCTTTAATAATACTTCTCAGATAATCTATAACTAATAAAGCATCTTCTCAGTGTAATAAAGCAAATCTTACAGAAGCTTCTATATCTTGAGTATTCTCAGCTAATACATTTATTCCCTTCTCTAGTCATAACTTACGTATTTTACCTCGAAGCATAACTCCATTTATAGGAGTTTCTTCTGTTTGTATTTCATATATATCCCAGCTAAGTAATTTTTTCATAGCTCTTATATATTACTATCTAAAAATTCTTTTACTCACTTAATATCTCTTGTATTCATATCATAAAAGTAAGATATTATTCAAACGGATCTTGCACTCTCAATAGCTTTCATATTATGTTCAAAGTATATTACATCACTAGCTTGTGAACCATAATTTTCAGGCATAGGTATATCGTATTAAAATTTAAAACCCACTCTGCAAATCAAGCATTTGCTTATAAAAGCCTTTCTGTCTAATGAGAGAAGCGTGTGTCCCTTCTTCTATCACTTTTCCTCATTCGATTACAATAATTTTATCTGCGTGTTTTACTGTTTGTAACCTATGAGCAATCACAAGTACTGTTCTTCAATTGAAGAGATTACGCATGGCTTCTGTTATTTTTTGTTCACTGATACTATCGAGAGCTGAGGTTGGCTCATCAAGAATAATGATTTTTGGATTTTTGAGAAAAATCTTAGCGATAGCAAGACGTTGTTTTTGGCCTCCTGAGAGTTTTACACCTCTTTCTCAAATCTCAGTATCTATACCATCTTTTAGGTCATATATAAATTCGCAATGAGCTAGTTTAATGGATTCTTCTATATTTTTTTTACTAGTTTCTTCTGATACAGCATAGAGAAGATTTTCTTTAATTGTACCATCAAATACTGATGGTTCTTGAGTAAGATAACCAATATCCCCATAATAGCTCTTCAGAGATACTTCACTGAGATTTTGATTATCTATAAGGATATCTCAACTGTCTTGTTTAATATACCCTGAAATAAGCTTTACTAGTGTAGATTTCCCACCTCCACTTGGTCATACAAAAGCTGTTACTTCTCATCAATTGATATTAAGTGAGATTTTATCAAATACTCGAAGTTGCTCATCATACGAATATATAATGTTTTTGAGAGATATGTCTCAATTCTTATGGATGAAATTATTTCCTTCCTCATAGCCAGTAATTTGAGGAGTTCTGTCAAAAAAATCCCAAAGTTGTTCTATTTTAGTAAAATCTTTTGTGAAGTTTCTAAAGAATTTCATTGATTGTGTTACTGTAGATTCAAGTAAAGACATAACAGCAAATATTCATACGAAAAATGAAAGAGTAAAATCTCCTGCAAAATATCAAAGTCATACATAAAAAAGAATTCAGACTTTTATCCAAACAACGGCAGCTTCAGCAGTCCTATAACATGCATATACCCATACAGCATCTCTTCTATTTACACTAATGATTTCATCACATATATCACTCATATCACTAATCTCGTTTACTATTTTTCATGATTGCATAATTTCCAATTTACTCATTAGAATTTTTACGAATTTTCTTAAATACGTATTATAAAGTATTATTCTTTCTCTTCTTGTAGATAGACTCTTTGCATTAAAAAATGTGCCTAATCATAGAACAATTACATATATAAGTATAAATATTCATGCATACAACCAACCAACTTGGAGGAACATATAAAAAGAATAAACGAAAATGAAAGTAATCTTAGTGGCTTGAAGTATAAAAGTATCAAGTGATAATGCCCATATATCTGATCCATTTGTAATTATTGAAACTAACTTTCCTGTTCATTGTTTTTCAATTTCATTGTTATCAGTAGTGATATATTTTTGTATGTATTCTTCATCTATTTTTTTTCTATAGGCATTAATATTCTCTACCCATCACCATTTTTTCATAGAAAAATCAAGTATTTCATATATTACATTATATAAAACATAGTAAAGAGTAATCTCTATGAAATCCTGTTTTGTACCAATTTCAAAGATTTCTACGATCTTTTGAATAAAGATCACATGAATAATGGGACTGATTCACCATATACTATAAATGATAATGGTTTTCAGGGTAATAACTCTTTCTAAAAAAACAGGAAAAAGATACCTTAAAGTTTTTTGTAAGAAAGTTTGCTCTAATCTATGTTCAGACATATCGAGGAATATAAATAATTACATTTTTTTAGCTTTATGAGTAGAATATACTCAGAATTAAGAAATATAAAAATTTATAGATTACAGATTATGAACGAATACTTCATACACATACTAACTTTTGTTTATTGAGTAGGATGAATAATAACCTTCATAGGTTTTATGCCAACTATGATTGATTTGTGGAAGAAAAAGCCTAGTGCAAATATAATAACCTACATTGTTTGGACTTCTACTACATTCGCAACATCGCTGTATTGATTCTTTGTATTACAGGATTTGGTATTTAATATTGTGATAAATCTACAACTTTTAGCTTGTGTTAGTGTACTAGTACTGAGAATTAGACTAAAATATATTACTCCATAAAATACCTTTTATGAAAAAACTATGATTACAAGATACTCTTGAGACGCAGAGGTGTATCATAAAAATCCCAGAAGAATCTGAAGCTGAATATATGTGGAATCTTATAACTGAAGATACTACCAGATATATGATTTGGGATAAGTGAGATGATTTTGCGAGAACAACAAAGAATATTCAAGAAACCAGGGAAAATGCGCAGGCCTGAAAATCTTGGGATGCTGCAATTTATGATAAACAAACACAAAAATGTATTGGAAGATGTGGGATTAATAGAATAAATGATGATATTCCTTGTTTTGAACTTGGGTATTGGATATCGCAGGAATATTATGGAAAATGAATTATGCCTGAATGTGTTACAGCATACTTAAAATTTGCTTTTGAGCAGTCGAGTTTCGAAAAAGGAGTAATTCGCTGTAATAGTGAAAATGAGAACTCGAAAAAAGTAGCTCTTAAATGTGGCTTTAGTTATGAATGAACGTTTAAAAATCATGAACGTATCAGATGAGAACTGAGAGATACAAGCTTTTTTGGAATAACAAGAGAAGAGTATTTAAACGCTGATTAGAAACTATGAAAATATATCTTATATGATGACCACCAAAATGCGGGAAGACAACTCTATCAAAAAGACTTTCAAAAGTAACAGGTATACCATATATCTCAACAGACACTATTGAGAATGTGTTGATGTACTATTTAAACCCTGAAAATTTCGCAAAAAATATTCTGAAAAAGAACACATTAAAATCAAATGATGATTTTTATTCTAAATATTCTTCAGAGGAAATACGAGACTCGTATATAGAGCAATCAAAAACGAGCTATAAAGCAATCCGTAGTATCGTTGAGACAAGTATTATAGAAGAAGACAATATTATTATAGAGTGATTTCATATCACTCCTGAACTTGTCTCTGAATTACAACAGGAATTTACAGCAGAAAGATTAGAAATAGTGTTTCTTGTAAAGACAAATAGAGAAAAGTTTCTAGAAGACATTCATAAGTCTTCTACCCCGAATGATTGGATAATACAGAAGACAAAACTTGAATCTACTTTTGTAAAAATAGCCACTATGATAATTTCTTACGGGGGATATTTTAAACAAGAAGCAAATAAATATAATCTAAATTGTTTAGATTTGAGTGAAAATTTTACTGAGCAAATAGATGTATATATAAAAAATAATACTCATGTATAGATCTCAATATTTTACAAAAGAGCATCACTAAATTACATTACACATTAATCATAGCTAAATGGAATATAAATATTTTCAACTTCAACGAAAAATAGATGGACTCGTATATGAGTTTGATTTGAAAGAACGTTGAGATTCAGTGAGATGATATTGTAGGAGAGATCAAGATTTATGGATTAGGTATAGAAGTGATTTATGATGGGTTGCTTATGATGAAATAAATAATGAGGTTCAATGAATTCCTTGGAATACTCCTATAGACAAGCAAATATCTCAGCATCCACCTGAAGGAATTTGGGTTAGTAGAAAATGAGATAAGTCATATGTGTATGATTTGGTATATGCATCAGAGAATAATATAAAAAACGCTGAATTCAAGAATGAGAGATTGGCTCAAATATATGAGAATTTTAATCAATTCTCAGACGATGAAGACTTTTGGCTCAACACTATCTGAGGTCTTGGAGTAGAGGATATTACCGACTTTGGATGTGGTACAGGACTATTTACTGGGAAGCTTTCTGAGTTAGGGTATTCTCTGAGATGAATTGAACCAGCTCTTCCAATGATTGAGCAAGCAAAAGAAAAGGATAGTGATAATAAGATTACTTATATTCACTGAGGCTATGAAGAACTTCAAGGATTCTCTACGGATTTAGTTCTCATGACAAGTCATGTGTCTCAGTTCATAATAAACACAGATGAATGGAATACATTACTCAGTAATGCCTATGAAGTATTAAGCACTTGATGATATATTCTCTTTGATAGTAAGAATTCACTTCTAAAACCATGGGAGAATTATATAAGAGAGAATTATAACCGAACGAAAGATACAAAGTTTTGACCAGTGAATATGCAAATAGAAGTTTCAAAGGTGAAATGAAATGTTATCACTCATGATATTCATTATACATTTTTAGATACCCAGGAAGAACTTATTTCGAGTAATACTCTTATATATAAAACGAAAGAAGAAATACAACAGAGTCTTTTAGCTAATGGATTTAGAATTATAAAAGTTTATGGAGATTGGAAAGGAAAAGAATACAAAGATACAAATTCTGAAATGATATTTTTAGTTCAAAAGAAATAATGAAAAACACATATAAAAAATATTGGTGAGAATTTCTTCTAGTATTGGCATCACTCTCATACTCTTTTGAGTGGTACTTTGTGAGAGATTTGTCTGAAAGTGGCTTCTCATCAATAGAAATCACGTTTTGAAGATTGTTTTTTGCTTCTCTAATTATTTTCTTGTTTTTTCTTTTTTTTGATCGAGAAAGTTTAAAGCTTAAAACAGCACGTAAGTCTGATTTTAAATTACTCTTTGTATTTACCCTATTAGCTATCTTTGCAAATACAGCTTTTAATACAGCCATAATTAATACAAGTGTAGCTAATGTACTAATACTCATTTACTTAGGAGTATTTTGGTGATTTTTGCTAGGTATTTTATTTTTTGAGGAAAAAGCTTCTATTAAGAAGTTTCTATATGTATCTCTAGCATTTGTTTGAATAGTACTAGTTGTAACTGAGGATATATATAATTTTTCATTTCAGTTTTGAATATGAGAATTACTAGCTGTTTTTATAAGTTTTGTAATGGCTATTTCAGTTGTAATCAATAAACATCTCATACATATCAAAGCTTTTCTACGACTTCTTGTTTCATTTTTAATGGCTTCAATACTCATTATTTCATTTCTGTTCTTTACAGAAGGTATGAGTTATTTTTACAAATTTTTACAGTTTGATTTTATTTTCTCGGCTTGATTACTAGCACTTACAGCATGAGTCTTATGAAGATGATTAAAGGACTTATGAACAAATTATGTTCCAGTATCTATAGTTCTCATAATTATGCTATTGGAGCCTATTGCTCAAATTTTTACAGCTTATATCTTTGCTGATGAGACCTTATCATTTTTAAATATATGCTGAATCATACTTGTGCTTACTATGATAGTTTTAATATCAAAGAAATGAAGCAATAAAAAACTTATTAAATAACTTCAAGACGTGAAAAATTTACCTAAAAAACGATGATGAGCAGGAGCTTTATTTTTTAATACTCAATGAAGAATACTTCTGCTTGAACCAAGTTATAAAGATGACTGGGAAATACCTTGAGGTATTATAGAAGGTAATGAGTCGCCAAAAGAAACCTGTGTCAGAGAGGTTAAAGAAGAATTGTGACTAGATATAGAGATATGAGAGCTTTTGTGTCTTGAATATCAGAGAGAAAAAGATGATAGCTATATGTTTATATTTGATGGATGAATACTTTCCGACAATGAAGTTAAAAATATAGTCCTGCAAGAATCTGAAATACTCAGTTATCATTTTCTTACTGTCGAAGAAATAGAAAGTAAGCTTCTCAGTAAAATGTTTGTAAGAATTCAAAAAGCTGTGATAGCAAAAAAGAATAATGAAATAGTATATTACGAGACTAGATATAATAGATAAATCTAAAACTTACTATGAATTATAATCACATTATTAAATCTTTAGTCTATATCTCGTACTCTTTAAAGCTCAAGATTTTAGTAATACTCATTTCTCTACAAGATCATTTAAATCACGAGTTGTAGTAGGAACCGTAGAACCTGCTATGCGTATATAGTTAGATGCGCTTAATCCCCCTATAAACCCCTCTGGTCATGCTTCAAACATACGAATGAGTACTTTGTGTTGCCTCTCATTCATATTTCCTCTCACAGAGTCTAATAGCTTTGTTTTCTGTATGGTAAATTCTACAAGATTCAGTGCATATTTCTGAGCTTGTAAAACTGTGATGCAAAACCACTCAAGCCATACTTGTATATTTATATCTTTGTTACTCTTTTCTAAGATATCATAATACTCTTTCCTTTTTATTTCTATTTGTCTCGAAAGTGTTGTAAGGCTTGGCATATTCAAGCCGTGAGATAATACATGTTCACAGATAGCGCGCACTATTCTTCCATTCCCATCTTCGAAAGGATGTATAGATATAAAATACATATGGGCCACTCACGCTTTTACAAGTGGAGATAAGTCTGATGCATTCATCCATGTAAGGAACTCTCTCATTTCCCCTGGAACTTTATCTGAAGCTATAGCCTCAAAATGAATCTTAGGTCTATCTATTTGTCATGATACTACCTGCATAGGCTCACTATGGGTTCTATACTTTCCTAGGTCGTGAATATCTTCTCTACCCTGGCATACCATTGTATGCCAACGAAAGAATGTTGTATCTGTTAACTTCTTTTCATAATTTTCAAAGCAATCCATCATGAGCTGCGCGATTCAAGTCTCTGCTGCTTTGGATTTCTTTTCTGACTGCATACCAAACTTTCTTTTTATAGAAGATTGTACTGAATCCCTATCTAAAAACTCCCCCTCTATTTCTGAAGTCTTCATTGCCTCATCACTGAGAAGCCCTACTTCTAGATTCTCTCGCTCCCCTTTCTGAAGATAGGAAAGTGATCAAGAAAGCTTCCCTGCTGTAAGAAGGAATTCGTTTTCATATTTCTGAAGAGAGGAAAGATCAAATTCCCAATTAGGCCAAGTATTTTTCTGCCAATTCCAAGTCATGAGGAATAAAATTATGATTTATTACTCATATTATATATCTTTTATGATGAATACACAAGTTTTTTATTCATCATTATATAAAGTTAAGTATATTCATTCCCTACCTTACATCAATTCATAGAGTCAAATTAATTCTTCACTCCCCCACCTTAATATATTTCCAATATATAATCTTATATGATACAATTCTTGTATTACTCACAATAATTTACTATGCCATATAAGAGATACAACAAAAAAAGAAACTACAAACGCTCATATTCAAAGAGAAAGACCCAGAAAGAGAAAGAGATTGATGTTGTAACAGGATTTATAGTCCTACTCGGACTTTGAGGATTTTGAGTCTACCAAAATTTCATGAAGGATAATATGGAAATGATTAACTTTTACGCTAAAATATTTCTATGTATTGTAGCTATAGCAGGGCTTTTATTTCTCCTGTATAAACTCAGACAAAGAAGAGAGAAGAAAATATTAGAGCAGGAAAAGAAAGAGAATATACCAGTATTTCTCAGAGAACTGGAAACAAAAATAAAAGAATTTAAACCCGCACAGCATTATAAAGAAGAGAAGCTCTACCAAGCAGAGCTTGTGTGATTCTTAAAGAATAACTACCCAAATTCTAAGGTTGAAGAGACCAGGGATTATAAAAGGCCAGATATAATCATTGATGATATAGCAATAGAGATCAAAGGACCAACAAGCATGTCATGTCTCAAAACCCTTCCCGATAAAATAAACAGCTACCTCCCTACTTGGGATTATTTATTCATAGTACTTTTCAATATTGAAATTCATTCTGATCCTGAAAAGAACAAACAAATTTATGAAGATAAGAAACAACAGATACTAGAAAATACTATTGAAGCAAAGAAGGATAAGTTGTTCTTTATTGAGATATAGAATATCGTATAATTAATAAAAAATTAATATAGATTTAATACTAGAATTATATTCCTTACCTATTCCTCAATATAACCAAGTACAAAATGAAATATAGAATCAAAATCAAAAGAATAGTCTTTCATAAGAACGGGCCGAAGATCTGTTTCAATTTGTCCTACAAGAAGGTCGTAATTCTCCTCCAAAGTGTATTTATGATTTGACTGAGTGAGCTTAATTTCTAAGAGTTCTCGAAACCTAAGTGAAGTAAAATCAAAGTCAGAATGTTCTTTTACATACCAGATATCAAAAAAGTCTCGTATAGCAGGAGTTCACCTTGTAAGTGCAGCGCGAAGTTTTTCTGCCATAGATTCCTGAAGATCTATACACTCAATAGTATGTTTTTCAAAGAGTGGCTCTTCTAAGAAGGGATCTTGAAATGTAGAGCGAATCAGACCACTTACAGGAGTCAAGATAAGATTATTTTTGAGTGAGATATCTATTTTGATAGTTTGTATACTTCCATCAATGATTGACTCATAGCTGAAGGTAAACATAGCTAGTCTATACTCATCAGCTTTCCTTTTAGACTGCAACTCAAGTCATAATACTTCTAAGTCTTGAAGAAAGTTATTTTCATATCTCTTCAGAAGAGTCTTACGCGCTGTTCTTCCTTTCTCGTGATTTATAACAAAGTCTAAATCTTCACTGAGTCGAAAATATGGGAAGTACACTTTATTGAGGCAAGTTCCTCATTTAAATATGAGGTCTTCATATTTTTCTCCAAACTTCATAAGTATGAGCGTGAGAATAAAATCTTTCTCAATCTTCATATCTACAAATCCTTTGGTATTTGCGAATTTGAAAATAGAAAGAAGTTCATTTCTTTCATAATTAGTGTACTTCGGAAGGAATCTCGAAATATTATTTATATACATAGCCTTTTGATAGTAGTAATAATGGTTTTAGATGCGTTATTATTAGCAAGAGCTAGGAGCTTATCTTTGTCTATATTAATAGGAAGTTCCTGAAATCTCTTTTTTTCTTTGAGAGCTTGAATATACGCTCGCTCTGGACTCATGACTTTGTATATATCTCCATTAATTTCTTTATCTAAGATGCCATAAAAAAATGATGCTCTTTGCCTTTTGAAAATGAAAGGAATATTTCATATAGTTTTTTCTCCTGAAATCTTGGTATTATATATAGTATATTTTTCAGATATTTGCTCTGAAATTCAGTATGAGTTGTATACAGACATTCATCCATACATGTAAAGGTCATCTCACATATAGAGAGAACCAACAATATATGGATTTATAAAATCCCTGGACCTTTTATTCATATACCACTTCCCTCTTTTAATAGGACTTATAAGTCCATAATTACAAAGCTGAGAGATAGAATAGTTGGGAGCAAACTTTTCTAAAAGCCTGGAAAGTTTTTCCGAAGAAATATAAGCTTTACTGTATACTTCAAGCTTTTCTCGTATTATTGCGATCTTATTTTCTCCTGTAATCATATTTTGTAGTTAACTTTACTATAATAGTATATTAAACTATACTACAAATTGCAAATATACTTTTAGTTTCAGAATACTTCCTTCACGCAGCTCAGGATATTCACGCAGTCATCCTCACCATTATGATGTTTTCAGATAAGTTCAAGTCAGAGATGTTCCAGGAGTCTTCCCATTCCCTTTTCACGGATATCTAATTTCTTTGCAAGCGCGTTCTTAATATTAACATGCTTGTCATATTTCCAAGCGTCTCATGAATTAAAGGGATATGGAATAGAGTGAGCCTGACAATCTCCATAGATCTGTTTCATATCGTAATAGCCATAAGACATAATGTAATCACTTTCAGGATTATAGAGGCTTGTAAACTCACTCAGCGCGTCTGGGAAGTCCATTCAGCTATCTATTTGCTTCTGCGTGATACCAGTGAGCTCATGAATAAAATCCGTAAGTAAGAAAGCATTCTTTGGTTTCACGAAAATACTCCCTTTTTTTATAATATTAAACTCATGGTCACACTTCAGCCAACCGATTTGGATTGTTTCAAAGGATTTGTTATCACCTTCTCAAGTGAAGTTTGCTTCAAGATCAAAGAGAAGAAATTGAGCTTTATTTTCTAGCGCTGTGTAGAAACTGCCTAAATTATGATTCATATTATTTTGGGATAAAATGAGTAAATTGTTTCTCTCCTCTTTCGAAGTATTCCTCTAGCGCAAGAGCCATATGTTGCACTTTTTTGTTCATTTTTCATGCATACTCTCGCAGAAGCTCAAAATCTACTACTTCAAGATTTTCAAATCTTTCTGAGGCAAACCAAGCAAATGTTTTTTTTGCTGCATGACTCTCAAATTTCTTTTCTCTGAGGTTTACATAATCATAGACGCTGAGTTTCAGATTCTTAGAGCGAAGATAAAAATAATCTAGGAGGGCTTTTTCCTTTCTTGCAATGAATACTCAATGTTTTTCAGAATCTCCATATGTATAATCAAAACCAAAATAATAATCTTCTTTGAGAGATGAGTAGTAGAAAGTTCCATGTGAATTGGAGTATGACTGTGTTTTCTTAGTTGTAATACTTGAATAGCTTGTAACAGCATCAGGAATGATAGAGTATTGAGACAACACCGTCTCAAGAGAAATATATGATGGTTCAACAAGAAGATTTGCAACCTGGTAAGCTGTGAGACTCTCATCAAGTTGGTAGAGTCATCTTTTAAGTCTTTTATCTCACTTATAGTATTTCATTTTCTGATTCAAAAATTTCGTCCCTGAAATACTCTTGAGATCTTTTGTACTCAGAGTTTGGCTAACCTTCTTGATTTTAGAGAGTTCTTTTTTAAACATACTGTATTTTATAATCTAAACGTTTTATTTGTTTCACGCAGACTTTTTTCATATCTACTCGCGCTATCGTGGAGCGTTTCAAGGTAGGACTCAAAGAATACTTCCAGGGAATCATGAGACCAACTCACAAATCTTCTTAGATCCGTAACAACAGTAGAATAGTCTGTTTTTTCAGCTTTTTCAAGAACCATATTAAGTGTTTCCTTATGAGTTTGAGGAACTCCTACATTCTTATTATTATTTTCGTTATATTGAGCAATAACATTCTGAATATATGGGAGATTAAATTTCTTTTGTTTTTGATGCTCCAAATACCAGTACATATCATAATAGTCTCTCCCTTTTACATATTCACGAAGAAGGAATGCTCAGATTTTTCATGCAAAGGTTGTTTCAATGGTTTGAATTTTCAGTTTTACTGGTCCATCTACACTCTTAACTACTTTCGTAGTATACTCAGCCCCATCAGGGGGATTAGTATCTACTTCCAGCTTAATAACGAGTTTTTGGTCTTTGAGATTAGAAATTCATGTATCATAGAGAATATGTGGAAACTTTAAATCAGCTTTTCGAACCGTACTCACATTTCAAATTCGAGCATCAAACGCGAAGTTATTCTCTTTTGTGAGATAGGTATGAACATCTCCCACAAGGTCTTCAATAGGATAATCGAGTTGCCTTGCTGCAAGAGCAAAGTCTAAGTCCTCAGAGAATCTATCGAGTCAGAAAGAAATACGCAGGTTTGTACCTCATAGGAAATACACTTCATGGTCATGCTTGTAAATTCAAGCAAGAATAATCTTTTGGAGTTCTTCCCTAAGATAGTTCTTTCTTTCATTCTCAGGCATCTGTGAAATCTCTTGTCGAATTTTTACAACAAAGTTTTTGTAATCCATAGTATTATTTAATAAGTATATGTACTTAGTATACGTATATTTTTATTAATTTCAACTTTCTATTTCTTTAAGTAATATTTATATATTATTATTAGAAATATAATATTTATTATAAATACAAAAAAAAGCAATAGTTCAGAATAAATATGTAATACTAATAGTTTATGAGAGGTTTTTCAAAAGTGATAACGGTAGTTTGATTCGTAACATCGTGAGGAATTCAATGTTCAAGAAAATATAACTGGTCGACAGCTCCAAATATACCCTGTGAATAATCAAATCAGAGCTTATGAGAATATTCCTTCACTATCTTTTCATTTAATCACTCAATTTCAATAAATGGTTGTATTCATGGCCACTCATCAAGCATAAAGTAAATACTCTCTCAAATATTCCATGTTTCTCTATAACTTTCTTGGTAGGCGCTTTGGACAAGTCAACTGAGTTCTAATATTTTCTTCGTCGCTTCAAAATCTGAAACCTCAGTCTCTATTTCTTTCATAGATTCTATATTCAAGGTTCAATCTGATAAAGTCTTATATGTACATGTTATTCTATTTCATTCATCACGCACTCTGAAATATGACTTTTGAAGAGCTTTATCTTTCTCCTTAAAGACTACTCTTTTCATGAGCGTTTTTTCTTGCACACAAACTCATCCTAGTTCTTTTATAATCTCTCTGAGAGAATTATGATTTACATTCGGGTAAGTTACTTCGTATTCTATATTCATATATGGTAATTATTATATGTTAAGTCTAAACACATTGTTTCATAGAATATAGTAGAAAAATATACTGTACTTCAAAATATATGTTATAGATTTCGTTTCATGTTAAGGAGTTTTTTCTTGAATTCAAGTGAATCCTGTTTAAAGAGTGTGGGATTCAGTTCAAACCAATATTCTACTGCCTGAAAAGGAGTTTTAACTCCTATTTCAGTCACAAGACTAGAATGTCTTCGAGTGAGGTTGTAATCGACGACCTCAAGAAATAGGATCGAGTTCCTATGTTGGGGCCGATCTTTCTAGCATCGCATGTGCGACGCTGGGTTCATCGGCTGCGTTTGAGAGCTTGACTTACCTCTCAACGCCGACATTCGCACAAGACAACGATTCGAGCAAATAAAAATTAACGATCTCAGATTATTTTAATCTTTCCTGCTGATCGTAGAGCATCAACCTTTCGGTACACACTAATTTCTTCCTCTGTGACGCTTTGATCGGAATACCTATTCGTAGAGTTGGTCAGTCCAAGGTCGTCAGGTAGATCATGATCTGATTTTCCTAACCAGTTAGCTAGAGCGGCGTAGAGTTGTGGGTCAATTTGTCTGATATGCCCTCTATGAAGGCCTTTATGTAAAAATTCAGAGTAAAACACTCGGATAAATTCTACGGGGCTCTTGTACGTTTTCTTATCACGGGTCTTCCACCGCGCTGCGATGTCTTCTGGCCGAGGAGAGGGGAAAACACGCGGCATCGGTTTCCGGTCGATAATTTTCATGAGCGACAGCACAAAGTACTCCTGAATTTCAGCATCAAGCTCTTCAGGTGACACAGGGAAATCGAAATATTCCTGGGCCTCAGCTCGTGGACACATAACATCACGTACAGCTTGACGCGCCTTCAAAAGCCTTTCAGTCACTTCAAATACTGAGGGATACTCACCTTCCTTAAATTCTTCAATTATTTGGTCAGCACGGAAAAGAAATTCCGCTTTATAATCATTCAAATTTGTAGAAATAAAAAGTAAATTTTCAGATTCTATTATATCTACATCATGAAAAAAAGCAATAGAGTCTCTTGCTTGCCTATGAGGCTCGAGCTCCTCAATATTCCTAGAGTTAAATGATAGTATCGATAATTCTTGTTGATTATCATCAGGTATATCGGAAAATAGATTATGAGCATTGTCTTGCATATAGTATCTCCTATTTGCTCTGATCGAGCTTCATTATTCTTATTCCACGAGATATCCCAATCTCACTTGGGTAGTGAAACGTTCGAGTTCCCCTCCCATTCCATTCCTGTCGTCCAGTAAAAAATTGATTATGGCGTATTCTCCATCGGAGTTCCACATAGTGGTCAGAGTTCAGTGTAACTGCACGTGCATGTTCAGATACGTTCACCGAAGTCGTAGTACTTGGTGTTGATTGCGTAGTCGTTGTGGTGTTTGCACCGGTTGTCGCGGGACTACTCATGTGGGTCTTGCGCTCTAAGCTCTTGGTGCTGGTTGTGCTCATCGCGCCGTACATTATCGAAGACGATTTCGAGCAGCTCAAAACCCAGTTTGAAGCCACAGGAGAACAGGTCGCTGCATTTGAAAAATCCGGCGATGACCTCTGTGAATGACTGACCCAACGATCAAAAACGGATGGCACGCCGTAGGTCCTGTTTCCATGGTTTCTCGAACCATCGCGCTTGTGTGCGAAAGATAAAGAGCCTCCGATTGGGGGCTCTTTTAGTTTCATAGGAGGAGAAGCTGAACGGGTTTGCTGTCATCTTTCCTCTCCAGCCAGACAAGCGTGAACGCCACCGGCCTCTTCCACCACCTCGCGCGGGCAGAAATGCGAGCGGTATCCGGTTGTGGATATCGGATGCGCTTGGCGGTCTTTGGTCACAATCTCAAGATGGGCGGTATCACCGCCCAACCACTGCGGGCACCACCGAATGGTGATGTCCTGCCCTTTCCAGTCGATCTGGTGTTCCTCATAATCTGTCGCCATGGGACCCTCAGAAGTCAAAGCCAAGCTGGCTTGGCTTGACGGCTAGGGGTTCAGTTTTGCGCTGCATCAGAGGGGTCGTCGGTTCAGGCGGCGGTGTTTTATGCGCCGGCTGGGCGTTGTTGCATGAAGCGTGAAGATGTCGGAACGCGCCCTACTCTAGACGGATTTCAGGCGGTGCGTTCGAACTTGGGGCGGCCAAGTTCAGTCTTCCGGTTAAGAATACGGACGCCAATCTTGGCCTCTGTTTTCTGATTTTCGATGCTGCGCGCCTTGAGCTTGTGCCCGATGACAGCCTTCCAACGGCCGATCTGCGTCTCAATACGGCTGCGCTGATTGTAGCGGGATGACTTCTGCCAAGCCATCCGGCCATCCGCTTCGATTTCGGCAATATGGCGGTCCCGAATGCTCGGGTTCCGTGAGGCGTCGGGGCTCAGGACCGCATTCTTGGGTGGGGGGATTGTGGCCCTTAAAGTCGAACCGAGGCGCTCGGTAAGAGCCGCAACTGTTGGCTCGCCATCGTAAGCACCGTCCGCAAGAAACAGGTCACCAGCCCGTCGGTCTGATCCAGCAGGCTAGGCAGCGCAGTCGGATCACCAACG